>DYIT01000187.1 GCA_020723505.1 Candidatus Kuenenia stuttgartensis | reverse complement strand
TTGGCTGTAGCCACGGCGCTCAGCCGCCGTGATTTGCTCCCCTGCGGGAGTGATCGCCCCGGCTTGGCTGTAGCCACGGCGCTCAGCCGCCGTGATTTGCTCCCCTGCGGGAGTGATCCCGCTCCGGCCCGCCTTCGGCGGGGCTTCGACACGCGGGACGGATACAGCCCGTGATCGCCCCCGCCCCTCCCTTCGGCGTCTTCGGTGTCTTCGGTGGTTAAAGTTCCCGTTTTCTGTTGACGGTTTACGGTTAACCACCACCCCCCATCCTCTTCCCTCTCCCATTCGTTGCATTCGGCGGTTCCAGCTAGCGCCTCCTGCGAACCGCATCGCGATTTGCAGGAGGCGCTAATCCGCGACCTCGATTGACTCAATCAGGAGATCGTCTCCGCCGGTCACCGCCATGTCCGCGCTTCCGCATGCGGGGCATGAGAACGGGACGCTTTCGAAAGGGCCGGCTCCGCAAGCCTTGCAGGCGCACGAGGGGCGGGTCTCCTCGATTTCGAGTTCGGCGCCGCGCATGGCTTCGCTCTCCGCGGAGAGCACTTCGAAGGCGAACCGAAGCGACGAGGGATCCACGCTGCTCAGGGATCCCACGACGACATTCACACGCAGGATTCTGAGCCCTTCCCTTCCCGGCGCCGCGCTCAAGGCCGCCCTGATGATTTCCTGCGCTATGCCTGCTTCATGCATGGCGCATAAGGTAATCCGGATTCGCCGGCGTTACAACGGCGGTTCGAGCGGAGAGGCAATAATCCGGATACCGGCGTCTCAGGCTCCCGGCATATAGCGACATGATACGAACTATAATGATGCACAAAAATGCGCTTCGTGGACTATTTATTCTTTTCAACCACCGAAGACACCGGACACACCGAAAATCATGCCATTTGGGTTGGGCTCTCTTCTTGGGGCACTTCTTCCGAATAAACGACGCGTTTGAATCTGAAGTATTTATGAACGTCAAATGCAATCTGTCGGACTTTGTCCGTCAATTTCTCGTACTTCAGGTCTATCCCCATCCCTCCTCCTTCGGTGTCTTCGGTGTCTTCGGTGGTTAAATAAATATTTGCCCATCGAGGCACGATTCTTTATGCAACGTTAGGGTAAACAGCCTGATATCTCCGGCCTGGATCGTTATTCGCCGGAGTGACGATACCATTTGAAGCATGGGGCCATGCGCATCCTGCGATTTCTGATGAAAACCAGGGGATTGGCGGGGTACGATTGCATAAAGACCCCTGGTGCAAATGCCCTGATGGGGGCAACAATGCATACAGGTATTCGAAAAAAAGCGCGTGAGGCAACCCGTACGAGCCTGGTTGCATCCCCGTCCTGTCCCGGTCAGGTTCATGGAGGAATCATGAATCGATTCGCTGCGGCAGCGGTGCTTGCGGTTTTCCCGGCCATCATCGCGGGGTGTTCTCGGAACGACGGCGGAATCGATCCTGATACAGGTCCTGCCCCAGCGCCGGTCATCACGACGGAAACGATACCCGTCTGGGTTGAAAACCAGGCTTTCTCGGCAACGATCACGGCTTCGGGCGGGAGCGGACAGGGCTTTGGATGGTTCATCAGGAAGGGCGTCATCCCGGCCGGGCTTGCTCTAACCGCTTCCGGGACGCCTTCCACCGTCCTGTCCGGGACGCCTGCGGAGAGCGGCGTTTTCAGGTTCGAACTCGAGGTGACCGATTCCGCAGGGGCGTCGGGCAGGCGGGAATTCGAGATGGAGGTGCTGGAGGCCGGAACCCTTTTCATCATCACCGAGTCCTGCGTTTCCGGCGCCGCGGGGATTGCGTACGGCCAGGACCTGGAGGCCGTGGGCGGCACGGGAGCCGGCTACACGTGGAGTCTGGCGTCGGGGACGCTGCCGCCGGGATTGACGCTCGACGGCTGCGACGGCGTGCTTTCATGGGGGACATTCTCGCTTACCGGCAACATAGACAGGACCTGGCCGCTCGAGAACGCGAACGAGCTCAACGAAGTTTCGGGCGTAGCGGCGAGTAAAGCCCATTCCGGCGTGCTATGGGTCCACGACGATTCCTGGTGGTGGGGAACGCCGGGGAATCCCGCCAATCCTTATTTCTACGCCATCGACGACCAGGGCAACGTGCTGCAGAAATACAAGGTCGGGTCCTACAACCGCGACTGGGAGGACATCTGCATAGGCCCCGGCCCGGACCCGGAAACGGATTACCTTTATATCGGGGACGTGGGCGACAACAACCTTGTCCGGACCGACCTGAGGATAATACGCGTCAAGGAGCCCTGCCCGCCGTCTTCGAGGCAGCCGGACATCGCGGTGCAATTCGACGAGTTCTGGTTCCAGTACCCGTCCGGAGCCCGCGATTGCGAGACGATGCTCATGGACCGGGAGACCGGAATCCTGTATCTCGTGGACAAGAACGCGGGCGGCAACGTGTTCAAGTTCCCCGGACCGATGGACCATGCGTGGACCTCGACCAACCGCGCGACTCTGGTCCTCGTGAAGACGGGCCTCCAGCCCTCGGGCAACAACACGATAACAGGAGGCGACGCGTCCCGGGACTCGCGGCGGGTCATCCTGAGGGGATACGGTGCGAACGACATGTGGGAGTTCGCGAGGCCGGCCAGCGGAACCTTCGACTCGATTTTCAATCAGGTTCCTTCGGTAGTGCCCTCAGTGGGCGGCAACCAGTTCGAAGCGGTGGCGTACAGCGGGACGGGGACTTTCCTCTATACTCTGACCGAGAACGCGCCGCAGCCGATCTACAGGGCGCCGGTCAATCCCGGCCCTTACGACACCACCATATCGGGCACTCCGACGGCGCAGGGGGATTATTACTTCGTAATCCGCGTGACGGATTCGGCGGGCGAGACGGCGACGAGGGCGTACTGGATAAGGGTGGGGTGAGGCAAGCTCAAGACATGGAGCAGCCGGGCCGCAACCAAACCTGCGTAAAATCCCAACCACCAATAGCCAAATCCCAATGAAATCCCAACATCCAATTTCCAATTAACTCCAATCCAAACTCAGATACTAATGAGTACAATCAGCTCTGTCGGACTTCAACTGCCTTCCCGTCCTCATTTGGGTTTGTGTTGGAGTTGGCGTTCGAGTTCAAATGAATGCGCGTCAATATAATAATGCGATGTCAGCGGCGATTTTCCACGCCCCGAGCTCGTGGGACCTTTCCCGCGGGAAGGGCGGAAAAGGCTGACATGGAGGCTATCTGCTTGAAGAGGTTCCTCTTCTGTTCCCGGAGCCTGTTCACGAGATCCTCCGGGGCGCTGCTTATGAAATCGAGGCTTTCCAGCTTTCTGAGCACGGTGTGGAAGCGGCCCTCGGCCTTCCTCAGTTCGGAAGCCAGCCTGTTCGAATCCGGCGTTGCGCCGCCGGAGGGAATCTGGACGCAGACGCTGCATGGTCCTGCCGGGGCGACGGCGAAACCGGGAACTTCCAGGTCTCCGTGAGTCACCTCGACCTCGCTGCATCCTGCCATGTTCTTCACGAACAGCTCCCTGCCGAGGAGCTTGACCATTGCCGCGGGGTCATGGGCGTTCACGATGACCTTCAGCCTGACGGAGGCATGGATGCCGTTCCTGGTGCGGACCGACCTGACCGCTTTTACGATGTCCATGAGCACCTTCATCACGGCGGCAGCGTTGGCGGACGGCGTCAGGGGAATCGGAGTCAGCGGCGCGCGGTCCACGGGAGTGGAGAAGAGCTCGGAGCAGGCGGGCAATCCTGCGAAAAGCCCCCAGATTTCCGTGCAGACGAAGGGCGCGAAGGGGTGGATCATAGGGAGGAGCCTGCGCAGCATTTCGACGAGGAGCGAGTGGCCGGCGAAGGCCTCCGGTCCGGCGTCCGAGGACCTGAGGCGCAGGGCTTCGACGTAGCACTTTGAAAGCGGGACGGCCACGAACCTGCAGAGTCTTTCGGCGGCGCGGGAGACCCGTCCGGCTCCCATGTCCTGCTTCCACGAATCCATGAGCGAGGCGAACTCGCCGAGAATCCAGTGGTCCTCGACGGCCAGGACGCGGCTGTCCGGGCTTTTATAGCCGAAGCGGGACATGTTCCTGATTGCATGGCGCGAGACGTTCCATATCTTGTCGACCAGGCTCCTGCCGAGCGCGAGACTGCCGTTGGACAGGCGCGCGAAGCCGTCGGACCCCGACATGAGCGAATACGCGACGCGGACCGAATCGGCGCCGTGGGCTTCGATGAGCGGGCCGGGATCCGACGCGTTGTCCGCGATCCATGACATCTTCCTGCCTGCGGCGTCCGCGACGGTCGCATGGACGAGGATGCTCCTGAACGGGAGCTTTCCCGTCAGGCCGAAGCAGACCTCGGACATCCTCAGTGGCCCCGATCGCGCCGAGGTCCCGTCCACGGCGATGGTGTCCGATGGGTAGCCCGCCTTGAATGCGTCCCCGCCTTCGGGCCAGCGGAAGGCTGCGAGCGGCCAGAAGGCGACGGTGAAATCCGAGGCGAGCACGTCGTTCTCGGTCCTGAAATCCGATGACCCGCAGCGCGCGCAGGCGGATTGCGCGGCGGACCCGACCCTGACCTCGCTGCAGGAATTGCAGAACGAAGCCGGCACAGGAATGCCCCACCAGCTCTTCCTGGATATGAGCCACTGCCCTTCGCCCTCGAGGATTTCGATGAAGGCGTCCTTCCATCTCTCGGGCGAGACCGAGCATTCACCCTTCCTTATCTTGTCCGCGATGGCCCTGGCGCCCTCCCCTGGATTGAAGAACCACTGCTGCGTCAGGACCCGCACGACCGGGGAACCGCACTTGAGGCACTGGTCGGCCTTCCTCCTGTGGCTGCGTATCGCCTGGATCATCCCTTCCTGCCCGAGGTCATGCATGACCCGCTCGCGGACGTCGGTCATGTCCAGCCCGCCGTACCTTCCCGCGGATTCCCCCAGCCTCCCGTCCGCGCCCGCGAGGGGGCGAGGGGCGATTCCCGAGTCCGCCAGAATCGCGAAGTCCTCGTGGTCGAACCCGCCTGCCACCGGGAAGGCCCCTGTTCCAAGCCTGGGATCGGCGTTCCTGTAGGGCACAACCGGGACTTCGAAACCGGTCAGCGGCACTTTCAGTTTCGCGCCAATCAGGTCGCGGTACCTCTCGTCGGACGGATGCACGGCCACGGCCCCGACGCCGCAAATCACCTCGGGAGAGAAGGTCGTGGCGGCAAGGTATTTCCTTTCCTCCCCCTCATGCCCGGGAATTCCGAATTTAATCTGCCAGAGGGTGCCCTCCACTTCGACGGGTTCGCGGCCGGGCGACTCCTGCTGGCACCTCGGGCACCAGTCGACCAGTTTTTCCCTCCTGCGTATCAATCCTTCCTTGTAAAGGGCTTCGAATCCGGCGCAGACCGATGCGCTGTAGGAGGAGTCCAGGGTGAAGGGCTGGCGCGTCCATGCGCTGGAAACGCCGAGCCTCTGGAGCAGGCGGTTGTCGTCCTGCTCGCACTTGGCCTTCCATTTCCAGACCTCGTCCAGGAGCTCGTCCCTGTCCAGGTCATGGATGTTCAGCCCCTTGTCCGCGAATTTCCGCCTCAAGAGCGCCTCTATGGCTCCTCCGGAGTGGCTGAATCCGGTCTTGAGCAGCACTTCGCTGCCGGACAGCCTGGAATGCCTTGCGAGGACGTCCATCATGACGGCGTTCAGGGCGTGGCCGGCGTGGAGAGGGCCGGTAATGCCGGGCGGCGGGATGAGGAAGGTCTTCTGATTCGACTGCCCCGATGATGAACGGTGGAGTTCCTCCCTCTCCCATGCCTCCCTGATCCTGGCCTCAGCCTGGGATGCGTTGAAGACCTTCTCCACGTGCCCTCCGGACCTACGGATCGGAGACGAGCCGGATACGGTTTCCGGCCCGACCGGGTTATACCATTCGCTCCGGCCCCGTGGAATGATCCTGTGGCGCCGAACACGGGGATTCGCGTAGACTGGGGAGGGTATTCCAGAGGAATCCCGGCCCCTGCCTTGCGGAAAGACGATGGAAGCCAGAAAGGCACAGATCAGCGGAAGTGCCGCCGAATCCCGAAGCCAGGCCCGGCACGGCGGGGATCAGGCCGAATTCGTCCGGCTGCTGGCCATCCGTGACAGGGCCGCGGTGGAGAAACTGTCCGAGTCCTATTGGAAGCCCCTGCTCGATTTCGGAATCCGCCTCCTTGGCAACAGGGCGTCGGCCGAGGACCTGGCGCAGGAGGTCCTGCTCAAGGCGATTCAGAACGCCGGGGCCCTGAAGAGGGAGGAATCGCTCAAGGCGTGGATTTTCCGCATGGCGGCGAACTGCGGCTTGAACGCGATGAGGAGGAAGCCGCCGCTGAGCCTTGCGGCGCAGGTCGCGGAACCGGCGGCTTCGGCCCCGGGGCCGGAAGACGAGGCGATGAAGGCGGAAGCTGTCGAGGTGGTCAAGAGGGCGGTTTCGACGCTGCCCGAGCGCCAGCGCCTGGCCGTGATTCTGCTCAGATACGAGCATCTCACGTACGGGGAAATCGCCGAAGCATTGGAATGCTCAGTCCCTGCGGTGGAATCCCTCATCCACAGGGCGCACGAGGAGCTGAGGAAGAAGCTCGCTGGGCTGGCTTGAGCCGGCTCGGTGAGACCGCGGGAGTACGTGGCAGCGTGTCCAGGTCCGAGGTCGAAGGTCGTGAGGCCGCAGGCCGTAGGGGCGCCCCCCGTGGCAGCGCTGAAGAGTCGGGCGCGGAGTCGGTCGGGCCGGCAACCGGCAAGGGAGCCGTGGGGTTGGGGAAGGACTTGCGAGATGGAACCGCCGCGCTTCCCGGTTGCGGTCATCATGTCGTATCCCACACGAAGCTTGTTGCTTCCCGCTTCGTGTGGGATTCGTGGACGGGA
>DYIT01000186.1 GCA_020723505.1 Candidatus Kuenenia stuttgartensis | reverse complement strand
TCGCCCCTTCACCCTTCCCCCTGGCAACCAGGCAGTATCGACCTTCGACCTTCGACTTTTGACTTTTGACTTTGGACATTCGAGGGGTTCGACTCCCTTGCCGGTTGCCGGCCCGACCGACCCCGCGCACGACTCATCATCGCCCTCCCCGCGGCGTTCCGCTTGACTTCCGCTGCGCACTTGCTCAAAATGCGCCCGTTGCCGTTGACAGCCAAACAGCCCTTGCCGCGCCCGGGTGGGTTTCTGGCCCGCGCCATTCCCGCGCGCCCGGGGGCTGCGAGTTTTGGACGATGCTGCCATGAGGATGTCCGCTCTGATTGCCGCTGTTCTATTCGCCCTCGTCCTCCGGGAAGGCTTCGCCGCGGACGCAATCGAGGAAATCAGGAAGGACCTCGAGCGCACGGGGAAATCCGGGTACGTCAGCGACCAGAGGGAGCGCGAGAGGGCGGTAAGGAAGCTCGGCAGCCTGAACTCGCTCGAGGCCGCCAGGCTGCTGGTAGAGTGCCTGGGAGACCCCCTCCCGCAGATTCGGGCCATTGCCGCCAAGATGCTCGGAAGGATGAAGGGAAGCCTGGAATACCCGGCCATAGTGGAATACACGGCGAAGGCCGGGCTGTGCGACTACGCCTGCGAGGAAAGAAGGCTTCACGCTGCCGCCGCCCTGGGTCTCATGCGCGCAGGCCCGGCCGCCGATCAGCTCGTCAGGGCGTACGGTTCCGATAATTCCCCAAGGGTTCGCGCCGCCGCGGCGCGCGCGCTCGGGCTTGCGGGCGCCGGCGGCTGCGCGAAGGCGCTCCAGCAGGGGCTTTCCCGGGGCGACGAGTCCGCAGGCCAGGCCGCCCTCGCCCTCGGCAGGCTTTCATGCCGGGACGCCGCCGAGCCTCTGGCAAGGGCGGCTCTCGCGGGAAGGCACTGGACTGCAAGGGCGCATGCCATCGACGCGCTCTCGATGCTCAAGTCCCCGGACCTCGGCGCCGTGTGCCGCGAGTGCATCGGGAAGGAGAAGGACTTCCGGCCCAGGATTGCCGCCGTCGAGGCGCTGGCCTCGGTCAGGGAGATGCCCGACGGCGAAGCTTCGGGCAGGGAGTTCGCCCTTCAACTTCTCGAGAAGGCCCTGTCCGACAAGGCATGGCAGGTCGCCGCGGCCGCGGTGGAGACGGCAATCGAGATGTGGGATCCGAAATGCATAGACATCCTGGTCGCATTCCTCCCGAAAGCCGAGGGCTCGCGGCTCATCATCGACGCAGCCAGGGCGCTCGAACTGTATCTGGGCAAGGATATGGGATACATCAGCCAGTCATGGACGGGGTGGTGGTCTTCCAACAGGGGGAACTTCAAGCTCGGCTCAAAACCCGGCAGGGACGGCGGCCGAAACCTGGACAAGGGCTCGGGCGCCTCGGGCGAGAAGGGGCCCACCGAAGGGGAATTCTTCTCGATTCCCATATTCTCGCGGAGCTTCGCGTTCCTGTTCGATTTCTCCGGGTCTATGTCCTTCGGATCCCTCGGGAAGGACAGGGGAGTGCCGAAGATTGACATCGCCAGGAACCGATTCGACGAATGCGCGAGGAAAATCGGCTGGAAGTCCTTCTTCAACATCTACATCTGCCGTGAGGACTTCAAGTGGCCGATTAAACGTTGGATGGAGAGCTTCCAGAACGATCTCGTCCCGGCGTCACCCGCAATCAAATCCGCCGCGTCGAAATGGGTCCACGAGGCCGAAGTCAAGGGAAGGGGACCGTTCTACGACGGCCTGGTCCAGGTCACCGAGAATCCGAGAATCGACACCGTCTTCCTCCTTGCGGACGGCACCCCTTCCTCCGGGACCTACGTGGACAGGGAGGATTTCCTCGAGGCATGGGTCGCCGAGAACCGGTTCAGGAGGGTCATGGTCTGCCCCGTGATGATAGGATCGTCGGGGACGAACGCCGGTCTCATGAAGGCCCTCGCCCAGGCCACGGGCGGATTCTACATGCACCACAAGGGGGAGTAGGGAGAACCGTAAACCGTAAGCAGTAAACCGACACCGTGACACGTAGTCCGTGACACGTTGCGCGTCCCGAGTCCCGAGTTCTGCATCCCGTTGGGATTTGATATTTCAGCGGTGTTCTGGAATGATGGAGGAGCGCATGCGGGTTCCATTCTTCCACCATCGAGGAACCACCATCCCTACGTCGAGAAAACCACCCTTCCCGACCGACCGACAACAAACTACTGCTGATGTCATTGATCCCGCCACACATGTGCCCACCGATTACCGATCCCCTGTCCGCTCTCTTCCCTCTTCCCTCTTCGCTCTTCCCTCTTCGCTCTTCGCTCTTCCCTTCGGCTTGCGCCCGTTCCCTCTCTCTTCGGTGTCTTCAGAAATTCGCTAAGCCATCGGCCTTCCCATACCTTTAACCGTCCATCCCGCCGCCCTGAGCGCCGTGGCGTCGAGGCAGTTCCTGCCGTCGAACACAATCCTCGTCCGCACGGATTCCCCGATTGTCTTCCAGTCGGCTTGCACAATCTCGGGCCATTCGGTGAAGACGCAGACCGCCTCGGCGCCGGCGCAAGCCTCCTCGGCGGACGATGCGAAGGAAAGAAGCCCGCCCTCGCGGATGCCCTTTTCCCCGAACGCCGCCCTTGCCGCGGGAATGGACACCGGATCGAACGCCGATACGGCCGCGCCCTCCTTCATCAGTTCCTCGATTACGGTCAGCGACGGAGCCATCCTCATGTCGTCCGTGCCGGGCTTGAAGCTGAGCCCGAGCGCGGCAATCTTCTTCCCCTTCAGAATCCACAGCTCCCTCTCGATCTTCCTGAAGAAGTGCGTGCGCATATCCCGGTTGATTCTTTCGACTTCCTCGAGAAGCCTGAATTCGTACCCGAGCTCCCTGGAGATGTCGATGAACGCCGAGACGTCCTTCGGGAAACACGAGCCGCCGTACCCTATTCCCGCGTTGAGAAACGCCCTCTGTATGCGGTGGTCCATGCCCATGCCCTCGGCCACCCGGGTTACGTCCGCTCCGGAATGCTCGCAGATTAACGATACGGCGTTGATGAACGAGATCTTCATCGCGAGGAACGAGTTGGACGCATGCTTGATGAGCTCCGCCGACGCGACGTCCGTCACGATAATGGGCGCGTTGAACGCCGAGTATATCTCCCTTAGAGTCCTCTCCGACTCCGCGTCCGCGACTCCGAAGACAATCCTGTCGGGCTTGAGCGTGTCCTCCACGGCAGTCCCCTCGCGGAGGAACTCGGGATTGGACGCCACGGAGAAGGAAGCGTCGCGCGAAGCGTAGCGATTGAGCGTGTCCAGAACCCTCCTGGCCGTGTTCACGGGAACGGTGCTCTTCTCCACTATGAGCCGGCGTTCGCCTGCCCTGAGGCTCCCGGCGATCTCCCTGCAGACGTTCTCGACGAAGGACAGGTCGGCCTTCCCGGTCTTGAGCGGCGGAGTCCAGACCGAGATGAAGATCGCCTGTCCGTGCCTAACGGCTTCGGATACGCTCGTGCCGAACTTGAGCCTGCCTGCCGCCGAATGCTTCTTCACAATACCGTCGAGGCCCGGCTCGAAGAAAGGCATGACCCCGGACCTGAGCCTCGAGATCTTTTCCGCGTCGGAATCCGCGCACAGGACATCGTGGCCCTTCTCTGCGAAGCATGCCCCGGTCACGAGGCCGACGTGCCCCGTGCCGATGATTGAAATCTTCATCACTGCCTCCGGTGGAAAAGTCGACTTACGCGGAAAGTCTAATCCGTTTGCCGTTCCCCGCAAGGCTATTCCGCAGCCCCGGGTCATCCGTTCGACAGCCTCAGAATCCTCCGCCCGCCTTCCCCGCGCAATGCAAGAAGGACCTCCGCGGCGGTCGGCTCAAAGGCCAGAATCTCTGTCCAGCCGGTTCCTATCTCGGACAGCCTGTGCGCGTCCGAGGAGCACAGCAGGGGAAATCCCGAGGTTTCAGGAAACCGCGCATGCACGCTCGAAGGAGTGGTCCTCGGGGAAATCTCGAGGGCGTGGAGCCCAAGCCCCGGCGGGACGAAGCCGAGCTGGCCCGTGATGCTGAATCCCTCGCGGTCCACGTGGGACGCTGCCGCAAGGCCGCCGCCGGCGCGAATAAGGTCCACCACCTCCTCCACGGAAAGGGAAGTGGCCCCTATGAGGAGGTGCTCGTCCATCTCGATGACATCCTCGTTCGCGTCGACCACCGCCTGGATCCCGAACGCGTCCGGATCATTCCTCCCCGGAAGGGACGCGTAGACGGTCTTCTGCAAGCCGGCAAGTACCGAGTAGTCGTCGAAATACCCCAGGACGTGGACTTCCTCCCGCGAAGTTATCTCGATGCCCGGTATGACCGCGACCCCCTCCCTGGACGCGGCTTCCCCGTAGGCAGGCACGTTGGCCGAAGCGTTGTGATCGGTGACGGCGAAGCAGGAAAGGCCGGCCTTCCGCGCCGCCGCCGCCACCGCGGAAGGCGACATCTCGATTTCCCCGCAGGGCGAAAGCACCGTGTGGAGGTGCAGGTCGAATCTCAGGGGTCTAAGCATCGGAAGACGCCCGGATTCCCATGGAATAGAGCTTCCCGACCACTTCGAACGTCGGCTCCGCGGATACCAGCAGCGGGATTCCCTCCTCCTCCGCCTTCTGGGCCGTGTCGCTCTCCGGCTCGCGGCCGTTGACTATTATGATCGCGGCCATTTCCTTGAGAACCGCCACGGCCACCACGTTCTGGTGCGTCTGCATGGTCACCCACACGTCCCCCTTGCGGGCCCTTCCCATGACGTCGGACAGCAAATCCGACGCGTAGCCTCCGCCGACCTCCCTGTCCATGGCCGATTTGCACGTCCTGGCCGACAGGTTCAAAGCCTCCGCTATTTCCGACAGATTCATCGCTATACCCCGATAATGAATTCCACGGTAGTGCCCGTCCCGACAACCGAGTTGACGACCATGTGGTCAGAGCATTTCTTTATGTTCGGCAGGCCCATTCCCGCTCCGAAACCCATCTCCCTAACCCACGGCGATGCCGTCGAATATCCCGGCTGCATCGCCTTCTCTACGTCCGGTATCCCGGGCCCCACGTCCGTCGCGGTGACTTTTATAATCTCCGGCGTCACCTCCGCGCTCAGCCTCCCGCCCTTCGAATAGATGACCATGTTCATCTCGGCCTCGTAAGAGGCGATTGCCACCCTGCGGATTACCTCCGGCTTGATCCCGAGCCTGGACAGCGTCTTCTTCAGCCCCGACGACGCCCTGCCCGCCTTCGCGAAGTCCCCGCCCTTCACGCCGTAGTGGAAGGTGAGCGTGGCCTTGTCGGCAACGATGTCCTCGAAGAAATGGCTCGCCCTGTACCTGTGTATCTCCTCCTCGTGGTACTCGACCTCGAGCCTCTTGAGGAATCCCTTCACGATGTCGCCCTTCGTGATGACTCCCGCAAGCTTGCCCGTGCCCCTGTCGACCACCGGGAACCGGCCGAATCCGGTCATGTCGAACAGGTTCACGGCGCGCGTCAGAGGATCATCCTTGAAGACCGTCGTGACCTTCTTCGACATCTTCTCTGCGACCGTGCGCCCCTTCTCGTCCGAAGCCAGATAGTTCATGAGGTCTTCTATGCTGACCAGCCCCTGCACGGCGCCGCCAGTGACGACCGGAACCCCCGATATCCGCTCCTTCTGCATGAGTATGCGCAGGTCGTCCATGCGCATTTCGGGCGGGACGCTCACGGCGTTGGGGGTCATCACCTGTTCGACCTTCATCTCGTATGCGAGTTCCTGGACTTTGGAGATGAAGATGGCCCTGGTGTCCCGGTCGGAATCCTTGTGAGGGTTTTTTTCCATCCGTCAAAAGCAGGGATTGAGTCCCTTCTGCCATAATATCCCGCATGCCTTGAACATGGGGAACGGAGTGCGCATGAGCGGCAGCTCTTCGGACCTCGCCTCCTCGATGACGCTCGCCTCGAGCTGCTTTCCCCTCACGAAGCAGACCGCCTTCAGGTCCGCCATCTCGGCGGTGCGCACGACCTGTATGTTGGCAAGGCCCGTAAGGAGCAGGGATTTGGGCTTCATGTACGCAAGAGCATCGCTCATGAGATCGGTCGCTCCCACAATCGAGACCTCTTCCCCGCGCTTCGCCTGGCCGGATAAGAATTCGCCCTCGAGCAGGCGGCAAATCTCATCGAGAGTCACGCTGTAATCCGCCAAAAACGTTTTGCTTTCCAGGCATCCGCAACCCCGTATTATCCCATCCCCGGTCCTTCTTGTAAACAACGGTTCAAATCATGCACGAAATGTGTTGCCAAACCCCGGACGGCATTTATAATACGGTCCCTGATTTGCCCGGGCTTGCGACATGGAAGATATGTCTCTTCATATCCTGGATATCGCGGAGAATTCCGTGCGGGCCGGGGCGACTATTGTGGAGATTTCCATTCTGAAGGACGAATCCGGAGGGGTCCTCAGAATCGACGTCTCGGACAACGGCAAAGGTATGGGGAAGGAGGAGGTGAAGAAGGTTTTCAACCCCTTTTTCACCAGCAGGACGGAAAGGAGGGTCGGACTCGGCCTGCCGCTCTGGGAACAGGCCGCGCGGGAGTGCGGCGGCGGCGTTGATGTGGAATCGCGGCCCGGAGCGGGGACGACGGTAAAAGCCAGGTTCAGGCTGGGGCACATCGATCTGAAGCCCATGGGCGACATCGGCGGCACCCTCGCCGCGCTGGTGTCGGGATCCCCGTCCTGCGATTTCATCCTCAGCTATTCCGTTTCCGGCCGCGAGTTCGTCCTGGACACCCGGGAAATCAGGAACGGCATCGGCGGGACGCCCCTGTGGGACCCGAGAGTCCTGGGTTTCATAAGCAGGTCCGTCGCCGAGGGCATCGCTGAAGTCGA
>DYIT01000185.1 GCA_020723505.1 Candidatus Kuenenia stuttgartensis | reverse complement strand
GCGATGATGAGGAGGTAGGAGCCCATTGGGACCGCAAACTTGCTCACGGGAGTCTTGCCGAGGTAGAGACCGTCCTTCGGGCGGAAAGGCGAGCCGGGATCGTAAAGGCGGTCGAGGATCGCGGAGGGGATTTCACCGTGCACGGCGCCTTCCGGGTTCACGCCGTCGGGGAATCGCGGAACGAGGACCTTGCGGTCCTCGATGAACCGCAAGAGCCAGACGTCAGCCCCGGCGAGCGGCTCAGCCCGGCACTCAGCTCCGTGGACCTTTAGCCGGATCGGCTCCTTCTGCTCAAGGTCGGGCAAACCTTCAGCGCCCTTGTGGCCGTCGAGGGCTCGACCGGAGAGGGGGTGGTAGCCCATAACCTCCATCTCGTCGGGCTTGACCGTCCTGCCTTCGGTGAGGCAACGACATGGGAATTGCTTCGTCGAGACCGTAAGGGAACCGTTCCCCTTGAGCCTGTCGTCGTATTGCCCGTCGTTGTACTCACGGACCAGACTCTCGTAATGGATCATCTCGGCCTCGTCACCGGCCTCCTCCTCGCGCACGTACTGGTTCCAGTAGAGGTCGGCAAGGGCCGCCCGTGCCTCGGGGTTCTTCCTTTCGAAGGTCAGGGCGGCCTGGAGGGTGTTGCCCGCTTCCGTGAACTTTTCGACGCCCTGCCGGCGCAGCGCCTTGACCTTCTCCTGTATGGTCCAGAATTCGGCCTTTTTCTCGACCGGCCAGTGAGGCTTGACGTCCTTGCCCTTCTCCTCCGCCTCCTTCCGGGCGGCTTCCAGGTCCTTGCGCAGTTTCTCCATCTGTTCCACCAGGATCTTGCCCGCCTCGACCTTGGCCAGCGCCATCTGGTGGTTGTATTCGCGCTGCTTCTCACCCTCGAGGAACCGCTGGACGTCGTCGTGCAGATCCCGCGCCGAGGCGTGACGCGCACCCTTTTCCATCGCCATCGCCTTCATGACGATGGACTCGAGCTCCGGCGGCACCGACTCGGGGAACTCGCCGCCGTTCGTCATGGGCGGCGGGGTGCGGACGCCCGAGCCCCCGGCGGTCCCGGCCGCGTCTTTACGCGCCTGCCTGATCTCCGAGACCTTCTGCGATGGCGGCGTCAGGTTGCCGGTGAGGACTTTGGCGATCACGTTCAGCCCGGTCGCGCCCTCGAAGGGCGGACGGAACGTCAGGATCTCGTAGAGGATCGAGCCCAGCGAGTAGATGTCCGATTTCTCGTCGATCTCGGCGATGCGGCCGTCCGCCTGCTCGGGAGGCATGTATGCCGGCGTGCCGAGGACCGTGCCCTCCATCGTCAGCATCGGAGCGTTCGAGTCGCAGGGGGCGGCGTCTTTCCCAGCGGGCACGACGAGAGTCGAGGATGGGTCGTCCTTCTGCCCCATGACCTTGGCGAGGCCCCAGTCCACCACGTAGACCTCGCCGTACTTCCCCACCATGACGTTTGCGGGCTTGAGGTCGCGGTGGACAACCCCGTGGTCGTGCGCGTAGGAAACCGCCAGGCAGACGTCCTGAAAGACGCGCAGGAGCATGGGGCGGTTGAACTCCTTCCGGGCGTTGCCCTTGGCCGACTCAACGTCCCTCAGGACATCCTTCAAATCCCGGCCGTGGATGAAGCCCATGGCGAAGTACGGGGTTCTCTTCCCCGCGTCTTCGCGGACCCCGACGTCGAACACCGGCACGATGTTCGGGTGCATTAGGCGGCCCGCGACCTCGCCTTCCCGCAGGAAGCGCTTGACCACTCCGGCATCGCCGGAGCCCGGCAACATCTCCTTGATGGCGACCTCGCGGCCGAGGATCGTGTCCTGGCCGGCCACGACGCGGCCCAGTCCGCCGCGGCCGATCTCGGCGCCCAGGCGGTAGCGGTCGCGCTCCGACCGGGTCATGACGACCGTCTCGACGGCGTCCGGCGCGGGCTTCTTGGCGCCCGGCTTGAACTCGAGGAGCGTTCCCTTGACCTTGTCCGGAAGGGGCAGGGCGAGGAGCGAGCGGCGGACATCGTCGTCCACGGGGAGGGCGGCGAGGCTCCTCTCGGCCGCGCCGAACTCTTCGATCTGGGCCTTGACCAGGGCTTCCAGCGCCATGCGGGCCGCCGGCTTGAGGTAGCCCTTCTCGTTGAGGATGGTCTTCAGGCTCTTCTTGCGGTTGCTTGCCCACAGCGCCCCGCACTCCACGACCTGGTCCTTGGTCAGGAAGTTCATCTGTAGGCCGAGGACGGCGAAGAGGAGATCGGTTTCCTGGGCCATGGTCACCCTCCTTCCCCGGGTAGAGGTCAATCTCTGGTTGGATGCGTAACCCCCGCTCTCTGCGATAGATATGCCTACCCTGCGCATCGCGGCGCGACAGGACAGGGTGCGAGCCTACGCTGTCCAGCGAAGTAGACCGGATTATACCGGTGGACCGCCGGAAGTTCGATCTTCCGGATTCGGGCGGCGTCTTCCGTGCGTGCGGACAAAGGCCCCCTGGTTCGCAAATGAGGGTATGAATGGAAGGCCTGTCGCACGGAGGCGACCAGGGGGCGCAGGCACGATACCCGGGCCGTTAGAACCGGGTCAAGCCATTTCCAGGCCCCCCCCGGGCGCAAAAAAAATCTCCCGGGAAATCCCGTTTTTTTTGTCCCCTCGGCCTCCTCACCCCACATTCCCCTGTAGAGGACCGATGTTGGTCCCTTGAAGGGGGAACGTACATGCCGAGGTCGGGCAAGGCAAGCATCGCAGGGGCGACTCGGATTTCTTGTCCCACTTTTTGGCCTGTACCCCCCCTTTTCGGTCTATGGGGGGAGAGACAAACGGCCGAGGGGTCGGTCACTTTTCGTCGATCCCGGATTCGAGAGGCAAGATGCCTGGCATCGTGAAGGCAGACATCGTGGGTGCAGGGGCCCCCGGCGCTTTGGACGCCGCCGGGCGCTCGGCGCAGCTCCCGGAGGACACCTGGGACTACGACCGCAGCGGGGCCAAGGAGCCCCCGTACAGCCTCGACGCCCTGGCCTACTTCCTCGAGGTAAACACCTGGCACTACCGGAGTTGCAAGGCCAAGGCCATCAGCACCGCCGGGCTCGGTTTCGACTTCGTGGTGCCGGAGGGGGTGCGAAACCCGGACCAGGCGAACAAACGTACGCTCCAGGAGTTCTTCAACCACCCGAACGACGAGCAGACCTGGGGCGAGGTCCTGGAGAACGTGCTGACCGACTTCGAAGCCCTGGGCAATGGGTACTTCGAGGTGGTCCGCAACGCCCTGGGCACCGCCGCGCCGACGGCCATCTACCACGTCCCGGCGGTCACGGTCCGGGTCCGGAAGGACAAGAGGGGGTTCATCCAGCAGCGGGACAACAAGACGGTCTTCTTCCGCAACTTCGGGTCCGACCCGAACTCGCCGGACTCCTTCGACCCCCGGGACAAGGACAAGCCCGAGGACCAGCGCCGGCTGCTCACCGAGATCATCCACCTGAAGAACTACCACCCCCGCTCGTCCTACTACGGCCTTCCGGACTTCCTCCCCGCCCTGCGGGCCCTGGTCGGCAACAAGCAGGCGGGCGACTTCAACATCCAGTTCTTCGAGAACAACGCCGTACCCCAGTACGCCATCATCGTGAAGGGCGGCGAGCTGGCCAAGGGCACGCGTAAGCGCATCGAAGAGTACTTCCGGACCCACATCAAGGGCAGCGCCCACAAGACGCTCATCCTGGAGATCGCCCAGGACGGGGAAGAGAAGGTGGACCTGGAGATAAAGCCCCTGTCCGTGGACATCAAGGACGCGTCGTTCCGCATGTTCCGGTCGGACAACGCGGAGGAAATCCGCGTGGCACACGGCGTGCCCGGGCGGCTGATCGGATTGGCGGAAAAGGGCGGGCTTGGCGGCGCGGGCGAGGGGGCCACGCAGCAGGAGATCTTCAAGTACCACGTCATCGAGCCGAAGCAGAGCCGCCTCGAGTACCGGATCAACAACTTCCTCATCAAGCGCGGGTTCAGCATCCAGGACTGGGAGATCCGGTTCAAGGAGATCGACGTCACCGATGAAGGCAAGGTCGCGGAGATCGTGGAGCGCTTGGTAAGGCTTGGGGTCCTGACGATCAACGAGGGGCGGCGGGAGATGAACCAGAAGCCGCTGGAGCATCCGGGCGCGGACGTACCCTTTATCCAGACTGCGACTGGGCCTCTCTCGCTGGATATCCTGGCTCAGCAGGGAGGCGCGCCTTCTGCAACAAGCACCGTCACCGCGAAGACCATTGTCGATTCCCTTCTTGCGCTCCAGAAAGACATCAGAGAGGAATTGGCGAGTCGCGGGTACGCGCACGGTGATAAGGGGGATAGCACTGATGCTTGCCTTTGAGTGTATGCCAGCAGTGGTCGTTGCACCCTCCCCGAGATGGGACAGGGATCTTGTCCCCCGCGCCGGAGGGAAAGTCGAATGCCGTCTATGCGGAAGAAGGTTCGCGCGGATCACTGTGACGCACCTGAGAAAGCAGCACGGAATCTCGGTCGACCAGTACTTAGAGCAGTGCGATCCCGAGCGATTCATGAAGATCATCAGCCTCTACCGTGAAGGGCATTCATTGGATGATGTTGCTGCCCTAACCGGATACGCGCACAACAGGGTGAAGCGAGTGCTCCACCAGACGGGTCTTTGCAGAACGCATTCGGAAGCCATGAAGGTGACTTGGGTGCGGCATCGTGAGATACACCTGCGGGCATTGAATGCCTCGTTCCTTTCTGCGGAAGCCAGAGCCAAGTGCAGCGCAGGGAAGAGAGCGTCCGAGAAGTTCCGGGAATCACATGCTCAGGTCATCAGGGAATTCTGGCGCAATCCCGTCACCAAGCAAGCGATGTTACGAGGAGCCGGGAGGAAGGAACAAAACCCGGCAGAGAGGGAATTGGGCGCTCTTCTTCTTCGGAATGGCTTCAAGTATCGCTTCGTGGGCGACCGCACTTTCTTCGTTGGGGATTTGAACCCGGACTTCATCCGTGAGGACGGGGCAAAGAAAGCCATCGAGCTCTTCGGCAGATGGCACGACATGAAGCACATCGCCCCGACGAGGACCGAAGAGGGTAGGAAGCAGTACTTCGCCGACCACGGGTATCAGCTCCTCGTGATCTGGAACAAAGAACTGCAGAAACATCCGGACCGAGTTATTGCGAAAGCGCGAGAATTCGACGCTCGTCTCGAGGGAGAAAGCCTGCTCTTGCAGACTGCGCCGGTTGCATGTGCAAGCGAAGTGGCCGTCCGGAGCAAAAGTGGACTCGGAGAAGGTGAGAAGGCGAGTGCTCTCCAATAAGCGTGGCAGCGGTTTGTCCGAGGGGACGCACCTGATTCGGTCTTTCCCGACTGACAGTCTGCGAGGAGCTGATGCCCTGATTACTGAGATTCTCGGGGGAGTTCTCTGCAAGGCGCCAAGGAGCGTGGCTGAACGCTACGAGGCATTGTACGTCGCAGCGTTGGACAAGGTGCTCAGCCGGCGGATGGGCGCGGTGGAGAGCCTGGAGTTCGATGGGGAACTCCGCGAGGTCCTCGACCAGGCGGAGCAGATCCTGGGCCCCGGGCTCGCGAAGGAGATGGAGCCCGTCATGCGCCGCTACATGGAGAAGGCGTTCCGCACGGGGCACGCGCTGCGCGGGCTGCCCGGGACGGTTCAGACCTTGTTCGACAAGCCGAGGCGCGAGGCCGTGGATTGGCTCGTGAAACATGACGGGTTCTACCTGGGCAAGGTGTTCCCGGAGTTTGTGAGGGAGCCCTTCCGGGACGCCATTGCGCAGGGCATCCAGGAGGGCCTGGGCCGCAAGGACATCGCGAAGCGCCTGCGGGAAATCATGGCCGGCTCGCCGGAAGCCCCGGGCAAGGAGTCGGCCTATACGCGGGTCGCTTCGGTAGGCGTGAACCGGGCGCACAATTGGGGCGGGGCCTTCGCGCTCGAGGCTGCGCAGGTGGAGACCTATACCTGGAGGGCTGTTTCGGATGAGAGGTCATGCGCCCGCTGCATGCTCTTCGACGGTCGCACGTTTTCCACCGCGCCTGCGATGTCCCTCGTGCGCAGGGCTCTCGCCAAGCCGCCGGAGGCGATCGAGAAGATCTCACCGTGGCCGCTCGAGGATGCGGAGACAGGGGAGCCGTACATCGAAAGGGGCGGGAGGCGAGAAAGTCTGAAGGGCAAGGATGAGGCGTGGCTGCAGGAGCAGGGAATGGGGCTCCCCCCGTTGCACTGCTCGTGTCGCTGCGTCGTTCTGGCGAACGTGGAATGAGCACCGAGATCAATAAACTCGACAAGGACCGCGACGTGCGGGAGATGACGCCGGAGGCGCTCTGGTACGACGACGCCATCCTGCACTACCGCTACCACCGCCTGAAGGCACTGGGTGAGCGGTACGAGGGCTGGAGCGCGGAGGATATGGTGAACCTCCACGCCCGCATGGTGCAGGAGCTCGCCCGCCGGGGCCTGCACCACTTCGACCGCAACGACGACCTCGACCGGGACACTAAGCCGTTCCTGAAGCAGTACGCGGTCGTCCAGCCTTCGGGCCAGGTCCTCGGCGAGGAAGTCACTCTCGCGGAGGTCCTGCCCTTCTTCCGGGAGTTCAAGATCCGGCAGCCATACGTCTACCTGGTGGGCGGGTTGGTGGTGCACGGGAAGACGCAGGGGGACATCGACGTCCTGGTGAAGGACTCGCCGGACCTGCCGCCCGAGTTCCGGCACGTGCTCGAGTGGCGGATCCTGCGAGCCCTGCCGGAAAGACTGCGGCCCAGGGTCAGGTTCAGCTACGACGTATTCCACGGCCCCTTCACGGACAACATCCCGCTCTACGACCTGACGGTCGAGCGCGTGAACCCGGAGAACCAGGTGTTCCGTATTCGGGACCGTCTCCTTAAATCTTGAAATTACTTGACCTGGGAACGGGGA
>DYIT01000184.1 GCA_020723505.1 Candidatus Kuenenia stuttgartensis | reverse complement strand
GAGCTGATCGCCCCTGCGCGTTTCGTACTCAATTCCGGCGCCTTTCAGCCTGAGCACGGATCCGCTCTGCGTACCCCTCGGGATCTTCACCGAGGTCTTCCCGTCCAGCGTCGGCACTTCGATTTCCCCACCCAGGACCAGGACCGGATACGGGACCGGAACCCTGCATATCACGTCGAAGCCGTCCCTTTCGAAGACCGGGTGGGGCTCCACCGAAATCACGCAGTGGAGGTCGCCCGGCCTGCTTCCGGGCGGCCCCGGCTCGCCCTCGCCTTCCAGCACCAGCGTCTGGCCGTCGCCGATGCCGGCCGGCACGGGAATAGACAGCTCCTTGGACGCTTTCTGCCTCCCGGTGCCGCGGCACCGCTGGCAGGGCTTTTCTATTATCCGCCCCTCCCCGTGGCACCGGGGGCAGGGGCTTCTGAGGCTGAAGAATCCCTGCGACTGGACGATTTGCCCCGAGCCCCTGCACGCGGGGCACGTTGCGGGCCCGGAACCCTGTGCCGCGCCGCTTCCGCCGCATTCGACGCAGTTCTCGTTCCTGCGGATTTCGATTTTCTTCTCGGTGCCGCGGGCCATTTCCGCGAAGGAAATCCTTATGGAGCACTTGAGGCTTGGGCCCTTGCGGCCTCCCCTGCGGCCGCCGAATCCGAAGAGGTCGTCGAAAATCGAGCCGCCGCCCCCGGAAAAGACGTCGCTGAACGCGGAGAAGATGTCGTCCAGGCCGGAGAAGCCCCTGATGTTGGCGCCCCTCAGCCCCGCATGGCCGTACATGTCGTAGCGCTTGCGGGTCTCGGCATCCCTGAGGACTTCGTAGGCTTCGGCGCATTCCTTGAACTTCATCTCGGCGTCCGGGTCGTCCGGGTTCCGGTCGGGGTGGTGCTGCATGGCCATCTTGCGGTAGGCCGTCTTGATTTCCGATTCGGAAGCGTTCCGGTCTACGCCGAGAATCTCGTAATAATCCTTGGGTTCAGGCACTTCGAAGCGGGCCGTACGCGGCGAGGCCGCCGGGCACATCCATAAAAAATGCCGGGAACCCGGTGCAATCCGGCAGGGTTCCCGGCAGTTTCCAACAGGTTGCGCGCAAGGAGCGATTCCGGTCGGGTCCGACCGTCACCGGACTCCGCCGCCTACGCGACGGCGTTCGCCACCTTGTCCTTCTTCTTCTTGAGATCGGTCACCATGACTTCGGTCGTGAGCAGGAGACCGGCGACCGAAGCGGCGTTGGAGAGCGCGGTTCTGGATACTTTCGCGGGATCGACGATGCCTGCCTTCATCATGTCCGTGAATTCGTCCTTGATTGCGTCGAAGCCTATGTTCTTCTCGCATTTCTCCATGGCTTCGTCGACTATGATTGCCCCGTCCTTGCCCGAGTTCTCGGCGATTTGCATCAGCGGGGCCTTGAGTGCATGGGCGACAATCTCCGCGCCGATTTTTTCCTCGCCCTTGTATTTCCCCGACTCCACCGCACCGATGAGCCTCAGGAAGGCGATTCCGCCGCCGGGGACGATTCCCTCCTCGGCCGCGGCCTTCGTGGCGTGATATGCGTCTTCCACCCTGGCCTTCTTCTCGTGCATCTCGGCCTCGGTGTGGGCTCCGACCTTGATGAGCGCCACGCCGCCGGTCAGCTTCGCGAGCCTTTCGTTGAGCTTCTCCCTGTCGTAGTCAGACGTTGTATCCTCTATCTGCTTCCTTATCATCTCGATGCGGGCCTGGATGTCCTTCTGGGCGCCCTTGCCCTGGACAATCGTCGTGGTGTCCTTGTCAATCGTCACCTTGGCGGCGGTTCCGAGGCTCGATATCTCCACGTTTTCGAGCTTGAGCCCGAGGTCCTCGGAAATGAGCTTGCCGCCCGTGACGATTGCGATGTCCTCCATCATCGCCTTGCGGCGGTCACCGAAGCCCGGGGCCTTGACCGCAACGCACTGGAGAACCCCGCGCAGCTTGTTCACAACGAGCGCGGTGAGCGCCTCGCTTTCGACGTCCTCGGCGATGATGACGATGGGTTTCCTGATTTGGGCGATTTTTTCGAGAATCGGTATGAGTTCGCGCAGGTTGGAGATTTTCTTTTCGTGCAGAAGCAAATACGCGTCCTCGTACTCGACGCTCAATTCCTCGGTCTTGTTGATGAAATACGGGGATATGTACCCCTTGTCGAACTGCATGCCCTCGACGAATTCGAGCGTCGTCTCGGTGCTCTTGCCCTCCTCAATTGTCACGACCCCGTCCTTGCCGACCTTGTCGAGCGCGTTCGCGAGCAGCTCGCCTATCTCCGCGTCATGGTTCGCCGAGACGGTCCCGATGGCCTGGATGTCCTTCTTGCCCTTCACGGGAATGGCAATCTCCTTGAGCCTCTCGACCGCTTTTTCCACCGCCTTGTCGATACCTCTTTTAATGGACATCGGGTTCGCGCCCGCCGTGACGTTCTTCATGCCCTGGGAGTATATGGATTCGGCGAGTATGGTCGCGGTCGTGGTCCCGTCGCCTGCCACGTCGGACGTCTTGGTCGCGACCTGGTTTACGAGCTTGGCGCCCATGTTCTCGAAGGGATCCTCGAGCTCGACCTCCTTCGACACGGTCACGCCGTCCTTGGTGACGCTCGGGGCTCCGAAGCCCTTCTCGAAAATCACGACCTTTCCGGTGGGGCCCAGCGTCACCTTGACCGCGTCGTTGAGCTTCCTCACGCCGGCGAGGATTTTTCTCCGGGCGTCGTCCTCGTAGATAATCTGCTTGGCCATTTGAATTCCTCCTGTGTTTCTAGGACTCGACCACGGCAAGAACGTCGTCTTCCCGGAGAATCTTGTATTCCTTGCCGTCGACCTTTATTTCGGAACCGCCGTACTTGGCGAACAGAACCACGTCGCCGACCTTCACGGCCAGCGGCGCCCTGTCGCCGGAGTCGAGGAGCTTGCCGGGGCCGACGGCTTCAACCCTGCCTTTCACGGGCTTTTCCTTCGCCGTGTCGGGCAGCACGATGCCGCCTGCGGTGACTTCGCTTTCCTCGATGGGCATGACGAGAATCCTGTCGTCGAGAGGTCTGACTTTCATTGCTTCCTCCTTTATTTCCAATCCTTATGTTCTGTTTCCGCTTGCGCCTAGTACATGTCATCCATGTCGCCCATGTCCTCGGGCATCCCGGCCGGGGCCTTGTCCTCCTCGGGTTCCGGCGCCTTGGCCACGAGCGCGTTCGTGGTGAGCAGGAGGCCGGCGATGCTGCCGGCGAACGTCAGGGCGCACCTTACGACCTTGGCCGGGTCGATAATCCCCGCCGCGTACATGTCAGTGTACTCGTCGTTGAGCGCGTCGTAGCCGTGGTTCTCCTTGCCCTTGCGGACGTTCTTCAGCACCACCGCGCCGTCGATCCCCGCATTCTCGGCAATCTGGCGGAGGGGAGCTTCGCAAGCCTTGCGCACGCTCAGTTCCCCGAACGACTCGTCGCCTGAAAGCTTGAGCTTGAGCCTGTCGCAGGCCCGCACCAGCGCGACCCCGCCCCCGGGCACCGTGCCTTCTTCCACAGCCGCCCTCGTCGCGTGCAGCGCGTCCTCCACGCGGGCTTTCTTCTCCTTGAGCTCGGTTTCCGTCACCGCCCCTATGTTGAGCTCCGCCACCCCTCCGGTGAGCTTCGCAAGCCGCTCCTGCAGCTTCTCCCTGTCGTAGTCGGACTTCGTGTCCTCCATCTCCCGGCGAATCTGCTTCACCCTGGCGGACACGTCCGCGGGATTGCCCGCGCCCTTCACGATTGTGGTGTTCTCGGAACTTATCTCGATTTTCTTGGCTTCGCCGAGGTCGTCAATCTTCACGCGGTCGAGGTCTATGCCGAGGTCCTTGTATATCGGCTTCGCGCCGGTGAGCACCGCGACATCGCCGAGCATGGCCTTGCGGCGGTCGCCGTAGCCAGGCGCCTTCACGGCGGCGCACTGCAGCACCCCGCGGAGCTTGTTCACAACCAGCGTTGCGAGCGCCTCGCCCTCCACGTCCTCGGCAATAATCAGCAGAGGCTTGTTCTGCCTCGTCACCTTCTCGAGGAACGGGACGAACTTGGCGATGCTGGATATCTTGTCCTCGAACACGAGTATGAGGGCGTTCTCGAAAACGACCTTCATCTCCTCGGGATTGTTCACGAAATGCGGGGAGAGGAAGCCGCGGTCGAACTGCATGCCCTCGACCACGTCCACCATGGTCTCGAGCCCCTTGCCCTCCTCCACGGTGATGACGCCGTCCTTGCCGACCTTGTCCATGGCCATGGTGATCATCTTGCCCACGGAGGTGTCGTTGTTGGACGCTATCGTCGCAATCTGCTCGACCTCCTTCGACCCGGTGACAGGCTTCGAGAGCCCCTTGATTTCCGCCACGATTCCCTCAATCGTCCTGTCTATGCCCTGCTTCAGGGCCACCGGATTCGCTCCCGCCGTCAGGAACTTGAGCCCCTCGGAATATATCGCCTCGGCAAGCACGGTCGCCGTCGTGGTGCCGTCCCCGGCCTCGTCCGAGGTCTTGCTCGCCACTTCCTTCACCATCTGGGCGCCCATGTTCTCGAACGGATCATCGAGCTCGATGTCCTCCGCAACGGTCACGCCGTCCTTGGTTATCGTCGGCGCACCCCATCCCTTGTCGAGAATCGCGTTCCTCCCCTTGGGGCCCAGCGTGGCCTTCACGGCCCTGGCAAGCTTTTGAACCCCCCTCAGCACGGCTTCGCGGGCTTTCCGGTCGAACGCCAATTGCTTCGCCATCCCTTTCCTCCTAAAAAATCAAAATCAAGATCGTTATTATATGCAAAATGCATGCCATGCCTTCCATGCTTTACAACTACTCCTTACTCTTTATAACCAAAGACTATATATCGCCTTATAATTAGATAATGCGCGTATCTGCAATTCCAAGCTGCCAATGTGGCAGGAATACCTCTATGCCGATTGGTCTCTCTGCCAAGCTGACAGCCCAATCCCACACCCCAGTCCTCTCCCCCGGTCCCGGGGGAGAGAGGGCACTGGCGGAGGATCCGTCACACCCGAAGGCGAGGCGGAGCGTCACGCGCCTCGTGTGGGATAATCGCCGGCACAGAGGCAGGGCTCTGGCATTCATCGGTTCTCGGGGTTAGAATTCAGCGGCTCGAGTCTTTGATGGAGCTTGCATCATGGCCTGCGTGAAGAAACGGGAATCACGGTCCTCCTCAATTAAATGCATGCTGTTCGCCCTGATTGCGTGCATCACGGCTGCCGAATCCGCGGCAGGCCAGGCGGTTCTGAACACAATCGACGAGAAAGGCATCAGGGGCAAGCTCGTGTCCATGGATGCGAACGGCTCGATATCGTTCGAAACGGAATCGAAGGAAGTGAAGAGAACCCAGGCTGCAGACGTGGTGTCAATCGTGTTCTCCGACCTCGCGGCCAAGCAGGAGAAGACCGACATCGAGCTTACGCTACACAACGGAGACGTATTCCTCGGAGCAGTCGAACCTCAAGACGCACCTGCGCAGGGATTTGCGTTCCGCGACAGGTCCGCCGGGTTGATTTCACTTCCGGACCTCGGCATGGTGCAGTGGATTCGATTCCCGTCTTCCAAGGGGAAGAAACTCGTCGTGGAAGGCGAAGCTGCAAGGGATTTCGTATTCCTCGGCAACGGCGACAGGATATCGGGGACCGTCGATTCCATCTCGTCGAAAGGCGTTGCCGTGGACAGGTCAGGGGACGTCAAGACCTTCCCCCTGGACGAGCTCCTTGCCGTGTACATCGCGCCGCTCGTGCCCGTCAAGCCCCTTGAAGGCGTTTTCGGCGTCTTCATACTCCGCAACGGCGGCATGACCCACGGGAAGGTGAAGAAGTTCGAGAACGGGATCTTCTCCCTTTCCCTCGCAATCGCCAAGGACCAGGAGATTGCAGTGGAAGAGGTCCTCAACGTCTCGTTCCGGAACGGGAACTTCACGTATCTCTCCGACGTGGTTCCCGCCGGAATTGTGGAAATCCGCGCGCTGTTCGAGGAGCCGCTCACGTGCAAGCCGCCCTTCGGCAAAGGCTCGACCCATCATTTCCACCCCGACCGCAGCTATGACGGGAACCGGATATCAATCGGCGGAAAGAGGTTCTACAAGGGGATTGGGTCCTATTCCTGGACGGAAATCAGGTACAGGCTCGACGGCGCATACCGGAGGTTCGAGACTCTTGCGGGCATCGACGACGAAGTGATGTCGAGGCTCGACAAGGGATCCGTCGTATTCCGCGTGCTGGTGGACGGCAAGGAGGCGGCCAGAAGCCCGGTCATGAAGGGCGGCATGGCGCCCGTCAAGCTTGCGGCTGATCTCGCGGGCGCCGCGACCTTGAGCCTCATCGTGGACTACGCAGGCGACCCGCTCGAGCTGGAGGACGACGATACCAGCGACAACGCGGACTGGGCGGAAGCGATTCTGGTGAAGAAATGACGGGGCAGCCGTCGGACGGAGAAGCGCCGTGTGGAGGAACGGAAATGGGACTCAAGGAGAAGCTCTTCGCCGAGGCGCGGAGAATCGAGGGCGAGATCCGGGAAATCAGGAGGGCGATACACGCTAATCCCGAGCCCGGATTCGAGGAATTCGAGACCCAGGCTCTTGTCTCGCGCACGCTGAAAGCCGCTGGAGTCTCGCACAGGACGGGGGCCGCCCGCACCGGCGTCGTCGCCGAAATACAGGGCAGGAAACCCGGCAGGACCGTGGCGCTCAGGGCGGACATGGACGCGCTGCGCAAGGAGGAATCGGCCGATTCGGCGCAGAAGCCGTACAAGTCCCGCAAGCCCGGGCTCATGCATGCCTGCGGCCACGACGGCCACGTGGCCGTGCTTCTGGGCGCGGCGATGATTCTCAGGAAGCTCTCATCCGACTTCGACGGCTCGGCGAAGCTGATATTCCAGCCCGCGGAGGAAGGGGGAGGAGGAGGGAAGATTATCGTGGACGAGGGATGGCTCGACAACCCGAAGGTCGACGCGGTTTT
>DYIT01000183.1 GCA_020723505.1 Candidatus Kuenenia stuttgartensis | reverse complement strand
CGCGCCCGGCCCCCGGATAATTCACGTTCCTTCGTGAATTATCCGGGTTAAAGGCCGTAGGGGCGAAAGATTTTTCGCCCCTACGTGCGGGCTTTCGCGATTGGGCGAAAGATTTTTCGCCCCTGCGTGCGGGCTTTCGCGATTGGGCGAAAGATTTTTCGCCCCTACTTGCTCGTATTGGATTCATCCGGAACTACCTGCATGCATGCGTGTTAAATACTGCATTGACAGCAGGCAAGGATTGAAGTATGCCCCGATTCAAGGCAACTATGAAAAGAGCATTCAGGATTGCATTACTTGCGGCGATAGCGAGCCTCCCCGCGGCTTTCGCCCATGCCGAGCAGCCTCCTGCGAGCCCCGCGCGGGCAAGGGAGCATGCGGAGGAACCGCCGCTCGCTCCGTTCGAGAGCCCGGAACCCGCCGAGCCCGCGCTACTGGACGAGCTCGTGGCATTCGTCCAGCGGGAGCTTGACATCCTTCCCGCTTATACGTGTTCCGATGCCGTCTTCCTGAGGCGCGCGTATCTCGACGTCATCGGCACGCTGCCGACCCCGAGGGAGGTGCAGGACTTCCTGGACGACCCCGACCCGGAAAAGCGCCCGGCCCTGATTGACGAACTCATGGAAAGGGACGAATTCGCCGACTGCTGGGCCCTCAAATGGGGCGATCTGCTCAGGGTGAAGGCCGAGTTCCCAATCAACCTCTGGCCCAACGGCGTGCAGGCCTACCACCGCTTCATCCACGAGAGCATCAGGACGAACAAGCCGTACGACAGGTTCGTCCGCGAGCTCCTCACGTCGAGCGGCAGCAACTACCGGGTCCCCGCCGTCAACTTCTACCGCGCGATACAGGGCAGGGGATCCTCAGCGATTGCAGGCGCCGTGGCCCTTACCTTCATGGGCGCAAGGTGGGAGAAATGGCCCCCCGAACGCCGGTCGAACCTGGAGGCGTTCTTCTCGAGGGTTTCGTTCAAGGGGACCGCAGAATGGAAGGAGGAGATTGTCTTCCTCAATCCCGCCCCTTGCGGCACGCTCGAGTGCGTGTTCCCGGACGGATCCGGGACGTCCATCCCGGAGGGAACCGATCCGCGCCGCGTCTTCGCCGACTGGCTGATTTCGCCGCGGAACCAGTGGTTTTCCCGCAACATCGTCAACCGCGTCTGGTCATGGCTCATGGGCCGCGGCATCATCCACGAACCGGACGACTTGAGGCCCGACAATCCCCCGTCGAACCCCTACCTGCTCGCCTATCTCGAATGGGAGCTGGCCAGGGGCGGCTTCGACCTGCGACGCATCTTCCGCCTCATCCTCAACTCCCGCACCTGGCAGCAGTCGTCCATCCCGCGAAGCATCCGCCCGGAAGCCGGGGCGCTGTTCGCGTACTACCCCGTGCGCCAGCATTCAGCCGAGGTGCTGGGGGACATGCTGCGCCGGATTTGCGGGGTGAGGGAGGACTACGTGAGCATGATACCCGAGCCTTTCACGTTCATTCCCGCGGACAGGCGGTGCATAACACTTTCAGACGGGAGCATCACGAGCCCGTTCCTGGAGCTCTTCGGCCGGCCGCCCCGCGACACTGGGCTCGAATCCGAGCGTAACAGCGCGCCTTCGGACGCGCAGCGCCTGTTCCTCCTCAATTCCTCCGGTCTTCAGAAGGGCCTCGCCCAGAGCAGGTGGCTGCGCAACCTCGCGAAGGCCGGCATGAAGGACCATCGCCGCGTCATAAGCATGCTGTACCTGACGATACTGTCGCGGGAGCCGACTCGTGATGAAATCGAAACCGTGGAGAAGCACTTCGCCGGCAACGCGGTCAAGGGGCAGGATGCCGCGGCGGACCTCGCATGGGCTCTGATTAACACAAAGGAATTCCTCTGCAGGCATTGAACCGGGCGGAAACCCGGAGAAACGGAAGGGAATCGGTGGCCGGGAAAGAAGAAACCGGCGCCTTCACGCGGCGCGAGGCGCTGAGATTGGGCCTGGCGGGGGCGGCAGGGCTGGCTTTGCAGCCCGGGATTTTCCTTCAGCGCCGGCTCATGGCGCAGGACGGGGAGACGAAAGCCCCTTCAGTCCAGAAACGCGCCAGGTCGGTCATCCAGATCTGGATGTGGGGAGGCCCGTCCCACCTCGACACTTTCGACCCCAAGCCCAAAGCAGGCTATGCCTATACCGGCCCGTTCGACAAGGACATCGCGACCAGCGTGGACGGAATCAGGATTGGCGCCAAACTGCCGCTCCTCGCCATGCAGGCCGACAAGTATTCCATCATCCGCAGCATGACCCATGGCATTTCCGCCCACGAGACCGCTTCGTACATCACGCAGACCGGCAGGCTCCCCGGCAGGCTGGTCTTCCCCAGCGCCGGGGCCGTGGTGGCAATGTTCAAGGGGTACGACCGCGGATACAAGGGACTAGCTCCTCCATACGTCGTCCTGACCTCTCCCCAGGGCCGCTTCTCCGAATCGGGCTTTCTCGGGCCGAAATACAAGCCTTTCGCCACGGGGGGCGACCCGAACCGGCCGCGCTTCGAAGTCGAGGGGATTATCGCCCCCGGCATTTCGGACGATCGCCAGCTTTCCCGCCGCGATTTGCTGCATGCGCTCGATTCGCTGGGCAAGGCAATCCCCGGAAGCCCCGTGTTCGCCGACCTGGACCGCTGCGAAGGAGGCGCGTACAAGATGATGTTCGGCGAGGCGCGGAAGCTGTTCGACCTCTCGCAGGAAAAGGACGAGCTGCGCGACCGCTACGGCCGCAACACTTTCGGCCAGTCCTGCCTGGTCGCGAGGCGCCTTGTCGAGGCGGGCGTGCCGTACGTCACAATCAACTACAAGGGCTGGGACACGCACAAGAACCACTTTGACGTCATGAACCGCAGGCTCCCGGAATTGGACGCAGGCATGGCCGCGCTCCTGTCTGATCTCTCCGATCGCGGGCTGCTCGACGGCACAATCGTCTGGTGGAGCGGCGAGTTCGGCAGGACCCCGAAGATCGACTGGGAGCCTCCCTGGAACGGCGGCAGGGGGCATTTCGGCGCGTGCTTCTCGGCCGTGGTCGCAGGCGGGGGCTTCAAGGGCGGACGCGTCGTCGGGTGCTCGGACGAACGCGGCGAGAACGTCGCCGAACGTCCCGTCTACCCCCGCGACCTCATCGGCGGCATCTACGAGCTGCTCGGAATCGATCCCGGCGGCCCGCTTCAGAACCCGCTCGGCCTCGATCTCAAGGTGCTCCCCGGGGACGAGGAGGGAGCATCGACCGGCGGGCGCCTTGCGGAGATCATCGCATGAAGAAACCATTCCTGCTCCCGTTGCCGGCGCTCCTGCTCCTGGCCGCTTCAACCGCTGCCGGGCAGGCAGGCAGGACGGAGCCCGAGCTCGGCTACCTCTATCCGGCCGGCGCGCAGCAGGGCGCTGTCGCAAGGGTGCTCGCGGGCGGGCAGAACCTGCGCGACATTAAATCCGTATACGTCTCCGGCGGGGGGGTGAAGGCTTCGGTCGTCCGGTACATGGGGCGTTTCGTCCGGCTGAACGGCGAGGAAAGGAAGGTGCTCAAGGTCCGAATCACGCAGGCCAGGGAGAGAATCGCGGCGGGCCTGCCGCCGGAAAAGCCCGTCGAACCGCCGCCTCCTGTCGAGCCGGGAGGGAAGGAGGGAGCGGAACCCGGGGCAGGGACGGAGGGAAAGGGCGGGACGGGCGGGAAAGGCGCCGCCCGGACCGGCCTTGAGAACATTTCGAGGCACCCCTTGCTCGGCATGCTGCACGAGCTGTCACTCGAGGAGCTCGAGTTCGTCGAGCGGAAGTTCCTGAAGATCGACCCGAGGCTGCAGCCGAACGCCCAAATCGGCGAGACCGCCATGATTGAGGTCTCGGTCGATCCGGACGCCCTGCCCGGAAGCCGTGAAATCAGGCTGCTTACCGCGCGCGGCCTCACGAACCCGATGCGATTCGAGGTCGGCCGGCTCCCGGAGGCATGCGAACCGGCTCCTGCGGATGCGGCCGCGGGCGACACCGATCCGTTCGAACTCCCCGTGCTGCTGAACGGGCAGATTACCCCAGGAGACGCAGACCGCTTCTGCTTCCGGGCCGTGCAGGGCCAGAAACTTGTAATCAGGGCCTGCGCGCGCCGGCTTTCTCCGTTCCTCGCCGACGCGGTGCCGGGCTGGTTCCAGCCCACGCTGGCGCTCTTGGACGCGAGGGGCAGGGAGGTCGCATATGCCGACGACTACCGCTTCGACCCGGATCCCGTGCTCTTCTTCGAGGTCGCGAAGACGGGCGTCTACAAAATCGAGATTCAGGACTCCATCTTCCGCGGCCGCGATGATTTCGTTTATCGCATATCCGTGAGCATGGAACCCTTCATCACGAGCCTGTTCCCGCTGGGAGGCAGAATCGGTGAGGAGACCATGGCATTCGCGGACGGCTGGAACCTGGCCTCGCCGATTATTACCCTCGACACCGGGCCGGGACCGGGCCGCATCCGGGGCCTCGTCCTGGAACAGGAAGGCGGATTCTCCAACCGGGCGGCGTATGCCGTGGACGATTTGCCGGAAATCCTCAAGGCCGAGCCGAACGACGCCCTTGGGGAGGCGGCGAAGGTCGCCCTTCCCGCCATAGTCAACGGAATCGTAGCCAGGCCCGGGGACAGGGACCGTTTCCTGTTCGAAGGCCGGGCAGGAGACGTTCTGGTCGCGGAGGTGACTGCGCGGAGGCTGGATTCGCCCCTTGATTCCCTGGTGCGCCTGATTAGCCCGTCCGGCAAAGTAATCGCCTGGAACGACGACAGCATGAGGAAGCAGGGGCACCTGCACGCGGAGATTGGAGTCCTTACGCACCATGCGGACTCTTATCTTGCCGCGATGCTCCCCGAAGACGGCGTGTATTGCGCGGAGGTGACGGACGCGCAGGGCCGGGGAGGGCCGGATTTCGGATACCGCCTGCGGATTAGCCCGCCAATGGGCGACTTCGAGCTCGCCGTTACGCCCTCGACGCTCAACCTCGAGCCGGGCAGAGCGGCCGTGATCCGCGTGCATGCGTTGAGGAAGGACGGTTTCGACGGCGAAATCGAGGCGGGGTTCGCGGATTCCCCGGAAGGATTCGAATTGCAGGGGAACGTGATTCCCTCCGGCCGCGACCAGGTCAGGATGACCGTGACTGCGCCTGCGAGGCGCTTCGATGCCCCGGTCCGCCTGCGGATTCTGGGCCGCGCCGTGGCGGGCGGGCGCGAAATCAAGCGGGAGGCGGTGGCCGCTGACGACCTCATGCAGGCGTTCCTGTGGCGGCATCTCGTGCCTGCCGGGGAGTTCGTCGTTGCCGTGATGGGGAAGGGCGGGAGGGAGCGGGTTGCCCTGCTCGGCAAGACGCCCGTGCGAGTCCCCCTGGGCGGGTCCGTGACGGTGCGGATGAGGACGCCCATGCTGCCTGTCACAGAGGGGATTCAGCTCGAGCTGAGCGAGGCCCCGGCGGGCGTTGGCATCGCGGACGTGAAGTTCATGCCCCGCAGGGTTGAGTTCATGCTCACGGCCGCCGAGGGAGCGGTGGCGGCCGGATTCGCGGATAATTTGATTGTCAGCGCGTTCCTGGACAGGGCGCCGGACACGGCCAAGGGCGGGAAGGCTGCGGCGAACCGGGCAGGTTCGAAGCGCGTTCTCGTCGGCGTCCTGCCAGCAATCCCGATAAAAATCGTGAAAAAGGACGAGTGAGGTTGATACTGCTTGTCTGGATTCCGGCTTTCGCCGGAATGACGAAGTTTTATCTACGATAACATGTCGCTGATAACCGATGACCATTTTGTTTACAGGTCACCGCTGACCGTTTCTACCTCTGTGGGAGTGCTTATCGCGGGGTCCGGGCTTACAGCAAGACGAGAGCCCGGACATCCGCCTCCCGCAGGTCCCGAGCGGAGTCGAGGGACTTCGCGGTCAAACTTATCCTGTGGGAGGCGAATGTGCCTTGTGGCTTTCCGGCACTTCGCCGATTATCGACCTTCGACGCGAAACAGATTGACCTGATGATACATCAGAAGTGCAAGGGGCCTGCAAATACGGGCATGAGGCGTACGAAAACATAGAATGCGAAAATGGATAACTCCAGACAGAACATACATGATATTTTGAATTAATATCATCCCTTATCCTGCGTATCTCCTTGTCGATTGAACAGTCAATGTCGAATGCGACAATTCAATCGGAGCCGGGCATCGTTCGCTTTCGCAGAAGATGAAGCATGAAGCACAGTGCAGGAACAAGAAGAGCCCCGAACAAAGACAAGCCTCCCACGACATAGCGGAAGACGATGATGTCGACCTCGTGGTAGAAAATGACATGCTCGAACTTGAGAGAGAAGTACCAGGGTACCGGGGCAAGGAAGAGCAAGAGAGAAGATAGGAAAGCGGGAATGGTCGCGAGTCGAGAGAGGAAGTGACCCGTGCAGCAGAGAAGAGCGCATGCAGCGTACGTCAGGTAGAGGGAGATTATCGTAATGTCCTGCTGGTTATTTCGGTCGAAAAGGAAGAAAGATATTGCAATCGAGGCGACCAGTGAATAGAAAGCCATGAATTTGATGACCAAAGAGGCTCTTGACCTTCGCGCAAGAAAGAAGGTTGTCGCCGGGTAGAATGAGACAAGCAGGACCGCGAGCGATATATCGAGGATGAAAAGCACGGAAAGACTCAGGTCGATTCTCTTTTCAACGGATCGCATGAGGGGCAGATAGACATCCTGGTCGAAATCCCCGGGCTTCGATAAGTCCCTTTCCCTTGCAAACGGTCTGCCTGCAATCGTCATCATGTCCAATGAGTCCTGCTTGTTGGGTTCGAACTCTGCCAGGATTCCGTCGTGGATTGTGAAATACCGGTGCTTTTCCTCGGATGCAAACCAGTTCCACCACCAGTCGCTCTTCCGCACGATCAGAAGTGCTTCGTTCCCGTCCACGCTGTTCCCGCTCACCGTGAAGTAGTAGCGGAATGCAAGTTTGATTCCTTCGTAAAAAGAGCCCTTATTATTAGAGACGGGATTTTCACGCGAG
>DYIT01000182.1 GCA_020723505.1 Candidatus Kuenenia stuttgartensis | reverse complement strand
CTCGGGACATTCGCCTCCCACAGGATCAGTCTGACCTGCGAAGTGCCGGAAAGCCACGGGTGAAATATATTTACTGAACAGGGGAGCAGGTGACCAGTAGACCGCACTGTGCCGAATTTCCCTCCTGTTCTCCTGTTCCTCTGCTCAACTGCTCTCAACCCGGACGGGCAAATCACGACACATGTTTACCGCAGGCTCGTCCGGGTTGTGGAGGCGGATGTTCCGGGCTCCAAGCGTTCTGCCAGCCCGAACTCCGCCGAAAATCATCTCCCACAGCAATTCATGTCCAAAGGCCGCGTACGCGGCTATTTGGAGGGGGCGAAGGGAGTGCGGAAGAACGGACGGCTTGGATGACGAGTTCTTCCTGCCCCCCTTCGCCCCCTCCGTTGCCGGCAAGCTAAAGACTGACACTTGCGCCTTTTGCGCCTCTTTGCGGCAAATTACAAATAACAAATTCGCTGTTATTTGCATGCGACTATTCTGCGCCGGCTTCGTGCGGATACGGTTGCCAAGGTCGGTGCCAGGAGTTAAAATGCCCGTATATTACCCCCCTGACGCCACCGGACGATTTGACGTTTGTCCGGTTTTTCGGAGATTCGACATGAAGGGGATTCCGTTCTTTGCCGTCTCAATCCCGATGCTTGCCGCCTGCGGATGCTCTGCGATGGGCGGGTATTCGGAAGTCAGGGTCACTTTGAACGACGGGCAGGTACTTGTCGGCACGATTGCAACGGAGGTGTTCAGGCTCAAGACCGGCCTCGGCACGTTCGACTTCGACTCCAGGCACGCAGGCGAGCTCGGGCCGCTCGAAGGGCCCGACGTGGAGAAATCCGGCAGGGCGGTCAAGCTGTGGCTCAAGAACGGCAGCGAGTTCGTGGGCCACTGGGAAAAGGCTTCGGTGGCGGTCCTGCTCGAGGCGGGAGGATCAGCCGTGAACATCGACGTGCCCATCGCAAAGCTCAAGCGTCTCCAGTTCAGGGGAAACGACGAGTGGTCGGACGAACCGGTTTTCAGGGTCATAACGGCTGCGGGAGACGACTTCTTCGCCGCATGCACGAAGACCCGAATCACGTTCAGGAACGATTTCTGCGAAATCTCGCCCTTCCTGTCCGAAATCAGGCAGCTCTACCCCCAGGACGAAAAGAAGAAGACGTGGCGCATCGAGCTCGAGAACGGCACTGCCCTGAACGCCGAGATTCCCCAGAGCGAAATACTCTTCCACCTCGACATGGGGCCGCAGACAATCTCCGTGCCCATGGCGTCAATCGAGTTCATGGACAGGCAGGCGATGTACAGGCAGGCCTCGTCGGGCATCTTCCACGAGCGCTCCGCATCCAAGGCCATGCCCCAGCAGGACTATGACGCCCCGGGCTACTATTCGAACGCGGCGCAGAAGGCCGCCAAGGAATCGGCCGGGGCCCAGTGGAAGAACAAGTAGGGGGTCAGACCTTGATTATTGACTTAAAGTTGCGGGTCAGAAGTCGAAAGTCGCACGGGCGGATTGAAGGTTGCAAGTTCCAGGTTGCATGACGAACACAACAGAGTCGCGACCAGCCCTCCCTGTCCGCCTTCGCCCGTGGACCTGTGATTTGGGTTCGGGTTCCGCCGAATTGGAGCCGGAACCCTTTCAATCCGGCCGGCCGGCAGCTATAGCCATTGCCGGGAGGATTGGGTATCCTCGAGGTCATTCCGGTGTTCCCAGCCAGTCATTGCGACGGAAGCCGTTCGTTAAAGGTGCACCATGAATCCCGTGCGAATCGCGATTGCCGCAGCGGCCCTGTCCATGGTCGCCGCAGGATGCGGGGCAGGAGAGCAGAAGAAGCCCGAGCCGCAACCGGGCCAGTCGAAGTACGAGGTCGACACGATAAAAACGCTGGACGGGGAGCTGAAAATCACGTTCATCGGCCACGGCACGCTCATGTTCGAGTTCAAGGGCCTCGTAATCCACGTGGACCCGGTCTCCAAGGAAACGGATTACGCCGCCATGCCGGACGCGGACATGGTGCTGGTCACGCACGAGCATTTCGACCATCTCGATCCCGCTGCCATAGACGCAATCAGGAAAGAGGGAACCGTGATATATCTCACGGAAAATTGCGCGGCCGAGGCGAAGGGGGGCACGGTGCTCAGGAACGGCGAAACGAAGACCGCGCACGGAATCACCGTGGAAGCCGTGCCTGCGTACAACGTCGTCCACAAGAGGCCCGACGGCATGCCGTTCCATCCCAAGGGCGAGGGGAACGGCTACGTCATTTCGTTCGGCGGCGCGAAGGTGTACGTGGCGGGCGACACAGAGGATATTCCGGAGATGAAGGACCTCAAGGACGTGCATGTCGCATTCGTCCCCATGAACCTCCCCTACACCATGACCCCGGAGATGGCCGCGTCGGCGGCGAGGATGATAAGGCCGAAGATGCTCTACCCGTATCATTTCGGGGACAGCGACACCGCGAAGATAACGGAGTTGCTAAAGGGCGAGAAGGACATCGAAGTGCGAATAAGGAAGATGAAGTAAGGCCGGGGACCGCGGGCCGTGCGTGGGGCGTGGGAAGAGGGAAGAGGGTGAACTGTAAGCAGTAAACAGTAAGCAGTAAACGACACCGTGGGCCGGGGAAGTAAACAGCCGACAACCAATAATCAATAGCCAATGAGATTCAAACATCCAACAACCAATGGGGGAGCAAAGTCATAGACCGCACCTTCCTTTGGAAGTTGGGGTTGGGGTTCATTGGGATTTGGAATTTAGCAATTGGGGTTTACAGCAGCCCGCAGGCTGCCCGTGGTCGTTCGTGACGGTGTGTCCAACGTCTAACGTCCAAGGTCGAAGGTCGCAGGACAGGAGGCCATAGTGCATAAACCCGCAACGAAATCCAGGAGACGTCTCCCGCACCCTTCGGTCTTCCTCAAGCGCGCCCTGGAGCTAGGGGTATGCGAAGCCAGGGTGGTCGAGGCCTCGTCCATAGCCACGGCGCCCTGGGTGAGGCTCAAGTGCAGGTTCGGCTGCGGGGGATACGGCAAATCGCTCTGCTGCCCGCCGCACACGCCGACCCCGCAGGAAATGCGCGAGGTGCTCGACTGCTACTCTACGGCGATATTCTTCGAGGCGAAGAAGCTCGCACCCACGGAAATCGCGCGCCAGCTGGAACGGGAAGCGTTCCTGTCCGGTCATTACAAGGCCCTCGGACTGGGGGCGGGGCCCTGCTTCCTGTGCAAGGGGGCATGCGCGCTGTCGAGAGGCTGCAGGCATCCGAAGGAAGCGCGGCCATGCCTCGAGGCCTGCGGAATAGACGTGTTCAAGACGGCGCGGAGCAACGGTTTCGAAATCGAAGTAGTGCGCACCAGGGATGACGTGACGCATTTCTTCGGCGCGGTCCTGCTGGACTAGCGTGCATTTTCGCGGGCGAATAGCCCTGCGACGCTGAAGTCCACTTGGTGCGCAATCACAACTTCTTCGATCCTGATACACCTGATGGCGCTTCCCTGCCTCGTCATTTTTCCAGGTCTGGGATTTCGCCCTGCTTCGCCTGGATGTTCCACGCTAGGGCTTCGCAGCTGCTTACTGCTTACAGTTCACCCTCTTCTCCCTTCTCTCTTCCCTCTTCCCACGCCCCCACGTCCCCACGCCCCCACGTCCTACTTCCCTCCCCGCCTCTTGATCGCGGCAATCGCATTTTCGGCCTCCTGCTTCATGCTCTCGCTGTCCGTCCCCCCGGACGCAAACTTCTCGATGTCCGGCAAGTGCCTTGCTTCCCCGTAGTTGGACAGGTTGCGGAGGCAGTCGCTCTGTATTTCCGAATCGCTGCGCGACTTGAGCAGGGCCAGGAACGCATCCGCGACCATTCCCTTGTGCTCGTCCGGAATGCCGAAGGACAGCCCCCATCGAGATCGCGATTCGAGCTCGAAGTCGCCGGTCTGCATCTCCTTTATAAGCGCCTGGATTACGGGCCTGGACTTGTTCTCGAGCGTGCTCAGGCCGAAATAGAAGACATTGTGCTTCTTCTCCCTGTCCTTCGTAGCCGCCATCTCGATCAGCCTGTTCTGCACCTTGTCCGAGACCTGCGCGCCCCAGATGCAGTGGAGGTTGTCTCGAGCCACGTTTGAATCCTTGTCGTCGAGCAGGTTAAGGACCACGTCAGACGCCTCTCCCATGAGATCCCCCTTGTTGCACGTGTGCAGGACGTGGGTGATCCTGCCGCGCACTCCGGGATCGGGATCAGCGGACATCTTCATGAACATGGCCGAGTCGCCCGGTTGGACTCCGGTAGCCAGCAGCGCGTACATGGAATTCGCCCGCAAAGAGCCGTTCTTCGATTCGATGAAGGGAAGGACGAACGGCCGCATTGAAGCCTTGTCGTAGTTCACGTCCGCGATGCTCGCGACGGCCATGAGCGCCGCGCTTTGCAGGGATTCGTCCTTCGAGAGCAAGGCCATGCGGATGTCGTTCAGGGCCATGAGCCTTTTTCCTTCGTCCCCGGTCTGCCGGATTTCCTCAATCCACTGCTGCGCGTAATCCAATGAATAGTCTCTTCCTGCGCCCCGGACCTCCGCGTCCCGAGGAGGCTGCCCGCGCCCGTCATCCTCGCCTCCCTCCTCTTCGCCCTCCTCGTCCCAGTCCCAGGAAAACGGCCCCGGCTCAGGAGCCCCGACGGCCCCCTTCGTGCCCAACGAGCGCCGGAAGCAGACGAACCGCGGCTTGGTCCAGTCCCCGAGGAACAGGAGGTCGTAGTTCGAATCCGGATCGAAGACGGACATCACGGTCAGCATCCTGTGGCCGCCGCTACTGTCGTAGAGGAAGAGGTGCGGCATTCCATGGATTACGATGAGATAGAAGTCATGCACCGACTTCTTCCCTCTGCTCTTGATTTCAGCCCTGCCGCACTGGTGTATGTCGAGCATGGCCCCTTGGAACGCGGCCGAGACCAGGGAGCCTTCGATGCTCTCAATCTCCTTTGACGCGGATTTGATGATCCCCGGGAGATTGTCCATGGCCTTCTCGTCGCGCTCGAGGGTCAGGGAATCGAAGAGATATTCTGTCCCGGAGCTCGGTATCCTGAGCAGGCGGTTGTCGGCAATCCAGGTCCCGGGAATTTCTTTTGCCAGACGGTTGCGTTCGTCGCTGAAAAGGGCCGGCGATCGGGGCGTCAGGCTGTCGTCCTGGAATTCCTCCTTCGCTGCGCGTTCGCATGAAGCCAAAGCCGCGGATATGAGAAGCATTGATGCAACTCCCGCAAAGGCAAGACGATTGTTCATGGACGAGCCTCCACAACCCGGACGGATGAAAAGACGCCGGATATATATAAACGGATTCCGGGCAGTGAATGTTATGGGCAGTCATGTGTCGAAGGTCGGAAGTCGAGGGTCGCCGGAAGGGTGGAGGGTTCAGGGTCGAGGGTCGAGGGGGAACTGTGAACCGTAAGCGGTAAACAGTCAGCAGTAAGCAGTAAACCGTCGAAGACCGTAGGGGCGACGCGACGAAGCCCGCCATAGCCCACGCCCCACGCCCTACTTCCCGCCCTTCCTCTTCTCGTACGCAGCCAGCACTTCCTTGATTACCTTCGCCATGTAGGCCTCGTTCTCCTTGCCTTCCATTTCCGCCAGCTTCTTCCTGAGCACCGGCACGGCCTCCTCCTGGTCGAGGTTCACGAGCGCAATCGCCGTGGCCATTTCCTCGTTGGAACTGGCGGGAGCCGCGAGAGCGGACTTGAGGATTTTAATCGCCAGCGGCGACTTTATTCTCGACAGCCCCTGCACCGCCGCCAACCTGAGGTTCTTCATCTCCTCGGCAGTCGAAGCGAAAAAGACCGCGATCTTCCCCGTTATCTCGTCGCCCGGGTCGAACGCAATCGACCAGAGGACGCTGTTCTTCGCATTGTTGTTCTTGCCGTCGAGAATCCCGCTTATCAGCGCCTTCGTGGTGTCGCACGGAATAAGGCAGACGCAGTTCGTGAACATGACGATAATCCACTCTTCGGTCCCGGGCGGATACGCGTCCCTGAGCTTGAGCAGGGCCTTGGCTGTCTCGTCGTCGCCGAAGGTCGCAATGGTCAGAAGCAAGGGATAAAGATCGTCCTGCGGAGTCGAAGGCACGGAGGCCAGGAGCTTGTCCACCAGCTGTTTCCTCAGGGCTGGGAACGATTCGACCTTGAGGAGCGGGCTTATCCCCTTTCCCTCGCGGTCGAAGCAGGTCTGCATGAGGGCGGCGGCGAGCTCGAAACGCCATGCTTCCATCTTTCCCTTCCCGTCCGTCTCGATGGCCGCGGCCGGGGCGAACTTCGAATCAAGGGCCGCCTTGACCACGCCCTCCACTTCCTCGTACGGCAGGAACGCCTCGTCTATCACGAGGTTGACGAAGCATGCCGCGAATCTGAGGCCCTTCTCCTCCTTCGCCATTGTCGGATGCGGCGTGCCCATGAACATCCTGCTGGGGGGCGCGAGCCTGTTGCGGATTTCTTCCTTGTTGCGCTTCAAATCCAGGAACAGGTCTATGAACGCAGTCGAAGCCCGAGGGAGCTTCAGCTCCGCCGTCTTCGCCTTCCCCGAAACGCTCAGCCTGCGCATAATCGTCCTGTGCGCCTCGTCGCGCATCGCAGCCTCGTCCGGCTCCTGCGCGAACGCCTGCCCTGCAAGCAGCATCGCCGCCGCCAACGCCAGTTCCTTCTTCATTTCGAATGCCTCCATTTGCCTTGTTGAGATTGAAAACCGGCCGATAATGTATCAAAACATCCCGGCACCGGCCTTGCGCCCGGCAACGAAAAACCGATTTTACGGAAAAGATACATTCGCGGGAATGGGTGGTAGCCGGACGAGGGAAGGGGTGGGCGCTGTCCAGGAATGATGGAGCAGCGCATGCGGGTTACATTCTTCCAACACCGAAGAACCACCCTTCCCGCATCGAGTGACCACCATTCCCGACCGTCCGATATAAAACTACTGCTGATGTCATTGATCCCGTGGGAGATGATTTTCGGCGGAGTTCCGGCCGAACAGCCCAATCGCCGGACATCCGCCTCCCACAACCCGGACGAGCCTGCGGTAAACATGTGTCGTGATTTGCTCGTCCGGGTT
>DYIT01000181.1 GCA_020723505.1 Candidatus Kuenenia stuttgartensis | reverse complement strand
CGAATTTCTTGCCGTGCGAGTGCACCTCGACTTCCTCGAGGTCGTCTAAATCCCTCTTCAGATCGTCCCACTCGACGGAAAAACCCGTCTTGTCGATGGCATCGTAGAGATGCTTCTTCAAAACAAGCGCAAGGAAGCTGCAAAAGACGTGTCCGCGAATGGTCTCATCATGCTTGTGATATATCGGCCCGGGGGCGGGACAAAATCACAGAGAGAAGCCTCCGCCACGTTGTCGCCGAGTTGGATTGGGAGAAACAGCGCCAGCTTTGGATGGAGATGAAAAGCAAGTAACGTGGAGAGGCTGCTCCGAGACTGTCAGTCTATTCCCCTGTGCTGCTTTACGTTGATAGCCTTCCATTCGAGAAGCGGCTGGACCTGGATGCGGCGCTGCAGGTCCGCGTCGGCGGTAAGAAGCGTCGCGTCCACGACGCCACGGTCCAGCAGTAGATCGAGGAATGCCCTCTCGGAATCCATGAACGGTAGCACGGCGAAAAGTCCCTCCCTGACTTCCTTCACGAGGCGCGCCGCGAATTCGGCCGGTTCGGGCAGGGCCCTGCCCGCATCGAGACGCAATGTGGGCAGAAGTCGCTGGGCGAGCTCGCCGCCTTCGATGGCTACGTCGCTCGCCGCAATCGTTCTCCAGTCCTTCCTGTTCATCGCCCCGTAGGCGACGAAGGCGATGCGCAGCCGCCGCTGATCGATTTCCTTATTCATGAGAATCCTGTGGCAGTCGAAAAGATCGCGCGCCTGTTTGCGCGAAAGCAGCGCCGCGAGCTTGCCCGCCGCCAGTTCATGCCGGTCGAGGACAGGGATGTTCTTCGCATGGAAATCGCCGAAAGGAGAAGAGTTCCCTGGAAGGATGTCCCACAGAGGTTGCCGATACATGAAATTCAGGTCGACCTCGAGGTTTCCCGACCGCCCCGTGAAACTCCGGTAGTTCAAGCGCCATTTTCCTCCCGCGTGTTCGTCCGGCACTCTTTTGACGATGAATCCCTCCCTCGAAAAAACGGCCTGGGCCGCCTGCTCTATCTTCGGCCGATCCTTGAGCATTTGCTCCCTGTCCAGCGCCCCGACGTAATTGAGATCGATATCCACGGACAAGCGGGGCGCGTCGAACCAGAACATGTTCAAGGCCGTGCCGCCCTTCAACGCCCACTTCCCTTGGAGAAAAGGATGCGAATTCAACGCGTTCAGAAGGTTCAGCAGGTGGAGGACTTTTTCGACCATCTCCGAGTTGAAACCCGAGGACTGGGACACCGGCATTATTTCGGACGAGGAAAATATCACAGGACCTCCTCCCAGGATTTTTCGAGGATTTCTTCGGGTATCATCAGGTTCCATTCCTTGACCCAACGGCAGCCCTTTCGTTTCCCGCGCATCAGGTAATGCGGCTGCCGCGGCCGCCGCTTTCGCAAGGGTTTCAGATGCCGGTCTTCGGCCATCAGAGTTCCTTTGTGGCTTTCAAGAAAGAAACCGACCTTTGCCGCGGTGGTCGCATTGTCCAGAATGAGAGCATACTCGACGACCTGATCCAGGTCGAAGAACTCGACCGATTCGAGGGAGCGCCATATTTCTTCCCAGCTGCCGGTCAGGTCAGGGCGGTCCAGCGCGTCGACGAGGGTTCTCTCGAGGTTGGTCACGCGTATCTCAACGCCGGACTGCCTGCGTTCAACGACGCCGAACATCTCTTTTCCTTTCGCGAGCAGGGAACGCGGCACTGAAACGCGCGCGTATTCATTGGACTGGAATTTCAAAGGCAGCGATTTACTGGCGGAAAAATATTGGAATTTCGTGTAGACCGAATGGGCCTTGCCGTGATATTCCAGCGCAGTGTGATAGGCGAGGACAGCGTCCGCGGCCAGCTTGGCGGCGACGAGATACGGATCGACAGGGTACGCCGCCGGATCAGCGCCCTCGGGAACGGTAGCATACAGGCCGCGGCGCACCTGTAGGACCCGCCCCCGGTTTCGATGGTAGGTCAAGAGCGACTTGCGGGTGCTCGGATTTCCTGCCCCGCGGCCGGCGAGGAAGCGGTCCAGCTCCGCAACGGTGAACAGGGCGCGTTGGGAGAAGAATGCGTTCAGTTTCATCATTCAGCCTCATGACGTCAGGCCCAAATAGTATCAATATTATTATAGCCATCCAGGATATCTGTCAAGTGAAAACCAGCAGATATAAGCCGAGAATGTATTAATGTTATTGCAACTTAATTGCATTAATGTCAAATATAATGATTATTTTATTTTCACCAACGTCAAAGACGCCACGTATGAATTGGAGTTTTTCGGAAGTAAAAAAACGCCCTTCGCCCTGAAACCCGCACACCGCCGAACTGCCCAGTCAAATGTCCGATTTTCAATCGCATTCGCTTTCTCAGTGCGAGGTGGAGAGTCTGGGGGCCGGGAGCAGCCGGGGCGGACCTTCGTCATTGATGAACTTGTCGATGGATCGGAAGCGGCTGACGACTCGCCTGGCAAGGGGTTCTTCCTGAGGATTGATTGCGCGCTTGTCGCCTTTCAAGCCGGACGCTAACATATCCTTGTTCACTGATGGGGATGGAGTCCCCCGAAACCGCCCGCATGGGCTGATGACTCCTGCCGCCGGACGCCGGGGGGCAGGGGTCGGTCCCGAGGGCGCAATGACCCCGCCGCCAGGCGGGGTTTTTCGTCGGCGCCGACCGGTGGAGAGGCGCCCGGGAGGACTCTACGGTGCAAGAGACGTTCCTCATAGTTACGTTGTGGCTCGGCCTCGCCGTGACCGCCGCCCTCCTGGCCAGCCGCCTGAAACTCTCCACCGCCCTGGTCGAAATCTGCGTCGGAGTGGCTGCCGCAACGGTGGCGAGCCATTTCTTCGGGAAGGACCTGCCCGGATCCGACGTGGACTGGCTCAGGTTCCTCGCCTCCACCGGGGCTGTCCTGCTGACCTTTCTTGCGATTCGCGCGAAGTGGATACTGTTCGTCCTGTGCGGCCTGGGCGCCCTTGCAATGTGGGCAGGCAGCGAGGCCGTTCTTCCAGCCTACATCGCAGGCATGATGCTCGCTGGAAACGCCGCCAAGGACAACAACTGGATTCGCAGGATGCGCACGCTGACCGTGGGCTTCCTGACTCCGTTCTATTTCCTCCGGGCGGGCTCGCTCGTTTCGGTTCCTTCGCTGGTCAGCGCCCCCCTCGTGTTCCTTGCTCTCCTCGCCGGGAAGGTGGGTTCGAAAATCTTCGGACTCTACCCGGTCATCGGGAAGTTCCGCTCTAATCCGAAGGAGCGCTGGTACTACACGCTCCTTATGTCGACAGGTCTGACCTTCGGCACGATATCGGCCCTTTTCGGCCTCAGCCACGGAATCGTCACGCCGGAGCAATACTCCTTCCTGGTCGCGGCCGTCATCGCCAGCGCAGTGATTCCCACCATGATCGCAGGATGGGCTTTCTTCCCAAAGCATATCACCTCCCCCGAGAGGGGATACGAAAACCAGATGTCAGAGATTGGGGAGTCCGCGCCAGCGGCGAGCGACTGCGTCCCGGATCCCCGCGCCGATTTACCTTCGGCAAAGGCCGAGCCCGACGTGGCAGGCACTGAAAAGCATCCAGGCGGAATCGATGCGCCCGAGTAATCGCCCGGCATTTCTCCCGTCCACCGCATGGGGCGGAATATGCCCCCGGCCCAGGGGCTTGGAAAAGATGGAAATAATTAAGTAAGGTGTCCCCGGAACTAAGGTGTCCCCGGAACTGTTCGAGTATACAGGCCCATCATCAAGAGATGCGGCTATCTTCCAACAAGCCCCGGTTCTATGTTCGTTTTTCATTCGTCCGGGGTGGGCTCCGGTTTGCCAAAGGCTCTCGCCTGATGTATAAACGCGGCGGCGACCCAGACGGCGGCGGGAACAGGCTGCCGTCTTCTTTTATTGTCTGCGGAGAATGATATGAACAAGGTCGGTCCGCGTACCGCTTGTCGCAAGCCAATCAAGGTCCTCGGCATAGTCGGCAGCCCGCGGAGAGGCGGCAATACGGACGTGCTGGTTTCCGAGGTCCTGAAAGGCGCCTTTGAAGCAGGCGCAAAGACCTGGAAGAAGCGTCTTGCGGACCTTGCAATCGGCCCGTGCCGCGGATGCTGCGCATGCGTGCGGACGAAGCGCTGTGTCCAGAAGGACGGCATGCTCGAGCTCCTCATGCCCATGGAGGAGAGCGCGGTGTGGGTTCTCGGAACACCGGTCTACTGGTGGGGGCCGACCGCGCAGTTCAAGGCATTCATGGACCGATGGTTCGGGGCAATCAGGAAGTTCCCGTTCAAGGGGAAGAAGGTCGTGCTGGCAGTGCCGCTCGGGGATACGAATCCCGGCACTGCAAAAAACACGCTTGGCATGTTCGAATGCGCGCTGAAATACGTCGGCGCAGAAATCACGGATGTCGTCCTGGGGCTCGGAATGGGCGACAAGGGCGACGCGAAGAAGGACAGGGAATTGCTCTCCAGGGCGCGCCGCGCAGGCGTCAAGGCGGTCCGGGCGGCGGCAAAAGGGAATTGAGACTGCCGCGCGATTCCCGGAAGATACCCCGGTATTCGCATCCAGAATAGCGCTCCTGTTCTCGCTCTCGTGGATCAGGGGGGCGCGGAAGCATCCCCGGGGAATCGCGGAGGGATAGCGGTGATTCGGCAGGGCGGGATATGCTGGATTGAACCGGGTGAACCCGTCGGATCCGGTCCTGGATCACGCACTCCTTTCAAGCGGCTTCTGTCCGACCAGCACCATGTTCGTGACCGGGTACGGGACAGGCTCGATTCCGGACTCGGTTTTCCTGAACAGCTCGACCTTGCCTTTGAACCGGTTCTCGACAATCCAGGGATTGCTGTATACCCGCGAGCCGGACGGAGGGTCGTTCGGGTTCTCTATCACGCGGAAGCCGGCGTTTCCAGATAATCGCGTCGGAGGCGATTCACGGGGGCGGCTCAATGCCGGGAGAAGTCTGGCAGATACCAAGCGGTTCCAGTGTCGAAGAAATGTCCGGATTATCCTGCACTCCTTTGTGCCCGGTTGCGACAAGGCCGTCTCCGCTGGATATTGCAACCCGCAAATCCTATCATCGACCTCAAGGAGGACCGAGGATGAGCAGGGAAATCCCAACCATAGTCCTTGCGATCAGGATTGCATTTTTCATGCTCTCGGCGGCTGGGCTTCTGATGCCGGTCCGGGCGGCATGGGCCCTGGAAATCCAGGTCGAGGACGCCGGCGGTCTGAGGGCGGCCCTGCTCAGGGCCTGTCCCGGGACCGTTATTAAGCTTGCGAATGGGAACTACGGTAACGGGTATTTCGTGGAGAAGCTAAGCGGGACCAGGGAGAACCGCATCGTGATAACCGGGCTCGACGAGAAGAATCCGCCGCTCTTCACGTGCGGAACCGAGGCCTTCCACTTCTCCGACTGCAATTACGTGACGCTGAGGAACGTGAAGGTCTCCAGCTGCTCCGCGAACGGAATCAACGCGGACGACGGGGGCACCTTCGACACCCCGTCGGGAGGCATGGCATTCGAAAAAATCATCGTTGAGGACGTGGGGCCGCAGGGGAACAGGGACGGGCTCAAGCTCTCAGGGCTCGCGGATTTCACGATTTCCGGATGTTCCTTCTCGGGCTGGGGCGGTTCAGCAATCGACATGGTCGGCTGCCGGGACGGCGTGATTGATAAGTGCAGTTTCACCGGCAAGGAAGGGTTCTCGCAGGATTCAGGTATACAGGCAAAGGGCGGATCCGAGCGGATACTCGTAAGGCTGAGCTTCTTCAAAAACGCAGGCCAGCGGGCGGTGAACCTCGGAGGGAGCACGGGGCTCGAATTCTTCAGACCGAAGCTCGTCGATTTCGAGGCGAGATCCGTGGAGATTGCCGGGAACCGCTTTGTGGGGAGCATGGCGCCGGTGGCTTTCGCGACGTCGGTCGGATGCATTGTCCGGCGGAACACGTTCGTCAATCCCGGGAAATGGGTCATGCGCATACTGCAGGAGCAGCCTCTGGACAAGTTCCAGCCCTGCCAGAAGGGCGTGTTCGAGGGCAATCTGATCGTATACGACCGGCGCGTGCAGGTCTTCGTGAACGTGGGACCCGACACCAGGCCGGAGTCCTTCGTCTTCAGGGGCAACGCCTGGTTCTGTTCCGACGCGGACAGGCGGCCGTCGCTCCCCGTCGATGAGTCCGATGGTTTGTACCAGGTTAATCCGATGCTCGAAAACGCCGGGGGTCCGGACATGAAAGCTCGATCAAGAGATCCGAGGATATTGAAGGTCGGCGCGCAGTCGTATTCGAAGTAGGATTCAAGTCGACCAGCCGAAAACCTTCGGGATTTGGCGTCAGCGATGATTGACATTACGACGGGATTGATTGGCATGCCGGGGTGGCAGGTGCGAGTCGGTCCGGAAACGACGAGGTCGGAATTCATGGATTCAGCCCTCGGAAGGGCATCGGAGATCAACGTCTGCAACGAACCGTGGTGCTCCTGGAGGCTCCCGGCCGCGCCATGGGAGGGCAAGACCTGGCGCGCGACGATCTTCTTCCACGGCCAGAAGCTTGTCAGGGTCGACGCCGCGGCGGGGGCCAGGGAGTTCGGCGAATCCTGGGACGACTGGTCGCTGGACAAGGAGATGCTCAGGAAGGCGTTCCACGAGGGGATCCTTGCGCGCGACCTCGGCCCGCCGCCGCACATGTTCAAGTGGGGCAGCGTGAAATCCGCATACGACTCCATCGGCGGGGGGAGCCTGGTCATCGTGGAGTACGCCGCGCGAAAGGAGCGCTGATGATATGAGTCCTCCGATTCCAGCCGAGGGGCGAACGGAGACATTATACACCGCGCGGGAATCCGAGAAGCGCAGAAGTCATAAGCGCGAATCCGAATGCCGGTTTGGTGCCGGAGCCGCCGGGCGCCTTCACCGCTTTTCCTGGCGGTTCCGCATCAGAGCACTACCCGGGCGGGCTGGAACCAGCATTGATGGAAGTCAAGGCTCGACCGGGCAATATCACGCGCTCCGCGCGTGCCTTCATCTTGTCCATTCAATTTCTTCAATTTCTTTTGAACCAAGCGACTATAATATTCCTCCCGGTTCAGAGGATGAGAAATGG
>DYIT01000026.1:41167-47512 GCA_020723505.1 Candidatus Kuenenia stuttgartensis | reverse complement strand
GGCCTCGTCAGGATAGTGGCGTCCTGCGAAGCCGGAAGCGGCCTGATTTCCGCAGGCAGGGCCGTGTTCATCCGCAAGGAGACCGACCTGCGCGTTTCCGTGGTCCCGGACAGGGAGGAATACGCGCCCGGCGGTGTCGCGCGACTTAAGTTCTCGGTGACCGACGAGGCCGGAGCGCCCGTCGTCTCCTCAATCGGCTTCTCCGCCGTGGATGAAAGCGTCCTGCGTCTCGCGGAACCCGCGCGGAACCCAATCTCCGAATTCTTCTGCGCGGGGTCCGGCAAGGCGGATCCGGCCTCCTCGCTGCCCGGGTTCTCCGTGGCGGACGCCATCGGAATCGCTGACGGTGTCCTGATGCAGAGGGCCGCCGAGGCCGCGCTCGCGGCATTCAAATCGCGCGATGCGTGGTCGCTCGAATACGATTCAATCGAGGCCGGAGCGCGGAAGGCCCTTGAAACGAACAATGCCTTCTTCACGAGGGACGCAGGCTCGATGCAGCGCTTCATCGAGCTCCATTCCATAAAGAGCGCCGCCGAGTTCGACGCGGTCCTGGCATCGTCGCCTTCCGCGGACAAGCCGCCCCGCTGCGACCCGTGGGGACAGGCGTACGGCATCGCGATTGGGTATTACCCGGGCTACTACTATGATTTCGGGGATTGCATAATCAAATCCCCGGGCATGGACGAACTCGTGGCTACTGCGGACGACTGCAGCTACTATTTCACCTACTTCGTTTCAAAGAACGGGTGGCCAATCCCGGTGCCGCCGCCCGGCCCGGGGCCGATGCCGGTCCCTTCCCCCTCCGCGCCCGGCCCGGACGGAGGAGCTGAAGTCCGCGTGAGGGAGCATTTCCCCGAGACCCTGTACTTCGAACCGTTCCTCGTCACGGGCCCCGACGGGACCGCCGAGGCGGAAATACCCCTCGCCGATTCGATTACAACCTGGAGGATCGAAGGGCTCGCGTCCTCCATGGGGGGATGCGCAGGCGCCGTCAGGGGCGGCATCCGCGTATTCCAGCCCTTCTTCATCAGGGTGGACCTGCCCCCGGTCCTCACCCAGGGCGACAGGTTCACGCTGCCGGTCGCGGTCTTCAACTATCTCTCCGAGACACAGGAGGTCGCAATCGAGATTGAAAGGGGAGACTGGTTCGAAGTCCTTGGCGAGTCATCGAAAAGAGTCCAGGTCCCGGCCCAGACGTCGGCCGGATCGGGTTTCGACATCAGGGTCCTGTCCGCCGGCCCGCGCAGCATCAGGGTGGACGCCCGCGGGTCCGGGGTCGCGGACGCCGTCCGCGTCTCGACCCGCGCGAGGCCGAACGGGCTTTGCGTGCCCTTCACCGCGAGCGGCGTCATCGAAGGGCCGTCGTCGTGCGAAGTGCGCCTGCCGGACCTCGCCATGCCGGGAGGAACTGACGCCCAGGTCAGGATCTGCGCGCATCCGGCCGCACAGGCGATTGAAGGCCTGGACAGCCTGATTCGCCTTCCGTACGGCTGATTCGAGCAGACGTCTTCCGTCACGTATCCGAACATCATTGTGACGGAATACATGAGGGAGACCCGGCGGGTCGTCCCGGAAATCGAGGCGAAGGCGCTCAGGTTCATCGAGGCCGGATACCAGAAGCTGCTCACGTTCGAAGCCGCAACCGGCGGGTTCTCATGGTTCGGGGAATCCCCAGGCAACGTCCAGGTGACGGCATACGGCGTGATGGAGTTCTCGGACATGTCCCGCGTGAGGTACGTGGACCCCGCGGTCATTTCGAGGACAATCGACTGGCTGCTCCGCATGCAGAACGCGGACGGCAGCTGGCCCGCTTCCGCAACGCACGGGAGCTCGGCGTTCGACAACGGCTCCTCCCTGCGCGCCACGGCCTACGTGGCATTCGCCCTGGGCGAGGCTGGATACAGGGGCGACGCCGCGGCGAAGGCGCTTGCGTTCATGATGGCAAACCTATCCGGATGCTCGGATCCGTACACGCTTGCCCTTTGCGCGAATGCAATCCTCGTTCACGCGCCGTCCGACGCTGACGGCCTAGCCCTCCTCGCCCGCCTGTACGACATGCGGAGGGAAGAGGGCTCGAAGGCGTGGTGGAGCACGCAGGGGTCAGGGGCGTTCGGCTCCGGCACGGACATCGCCTCGCTGGAGACCACGGCATACGCCGCGTTCGCGCTGGCCCGTGCAAGGAGTTACCGCTGCGTCCTCGCGGGCGTGGCGGACTACATCGCCGGGCGGAAGGACAGCTTCGGCAACTACGGGACCACGCACGCAACCGTCCTTAGCCTCAAGGCGCTCATGGCGATTGGCGGGAGCTCGGAAATTGACCTTGCGCTGGACGTGGACGTCAACGGCTGCAGGGCCGGGTCGGTCCGCATCACGCGCGAAAACCTGGACGTGCTGCACATGTTCGACGCAGGCCCCCTGTTCAGGGCCGGAGCGAACTCCTTGACGTTCGCGCACAGGGGATCGGGAAGGGTGGAGTACCACGTGGGGGGAGCGAGCCACGTGCCGTGGAGCGGCGCCAGGGTCCCGCAGAACATGCTCGAACTCCGCGTCTCGCACGACAGGCTCTCGCTCAAGGCCGGCGAGGCGGCAAGGCACTGCGTCGCGATAGGCAACGCCAATCCGTCGAAGTCCGTATTCATGCCCGTGGCCATCGTCGCCCTGCCCCCGGGGTTCCGGGCGGTTCGCGAGGACCTGGATGCGCTTGTCGCCTCCGGGAAGGCGGACAAATACGAAATCGGCGACTCGGGCGTCACCTTGTACCTGAAGGCGATACCGCCGGCGGCTCAGGTGGAATTATCGTTCCGCTCGATGCCCGGCATCCCCGGCGAATTGCGGAGCGGCGAATCGATCGCGTTCGAATACTACTCGCCCGAGGTGCGAGCCTCCGCGGCGTCCTCGATCTTCACGGTGACCGCGGGGAAGTGAAAGGTCATTTCGCGGGGCGGCCAAGGCAGGTTCCGTGATCCTGGCGCCCTGCAGGAGCGCATGGGCGGGGACGGGGAATGGGGCCGGTCCTGGGGAATTCGCGTTCCCCCGCGGACTACCCGGGCGGAACCCCCTGCCCCATGTGGAGCATGAGGTGCATCTGCTGGTGGAAATCGCGCGGGAAGAAGAGCGTCGCCTGAACGAAGCGCGCGAACAGGAGGGTCGCTTTCTTCGAAAGCATGCAGGGTTCCATCGGTATGAGCGGCTGGCCGTCAACCATGGTCCCGTACTTCGACTTCGCGTCGGTCACTGAGAATTGACCGGTGGACGGGTCCTTCCTGAACACGGCGTGCAGCTTCGAGATGACGTTGTGGGGAAGCACGATGTCGTTCTTCTCGGCCCTGCCGAGCGTGACTACGTTCGCCTGGGCGTTCCGGTCCGACTTGAGCAGGGGAGCGACTACGACCTTGTCCAGCTTCTCGTCATGGCCCGGAGAGAACTGGGTCCTCGCGTCCACCTGGGGAGACGGGGCGGCTCCCGCCCCCGTCGGAGGCGTGACCACCCCCTCGAAGTCGATGAGCAGTATCGGGACGTTGAAGCTCGCGAGGAATTCGTCCCTCGTCATGCCGGAGTATCTCTTCCCGAATTCCTGGAAGGAAAGATGGAATTCAGCCATCTGAATCACCGAAAAATCAGCCTAGTGCGTATCCTTGACATCGGCATGGACCCCCCTCCTGAGGAAGGAGAGCCTTCCTTCGAGGAATCCTATGCCGATGAGCAGGGAGACGGTAATCAGGGCGATGGTGAACGATTCCGCGATATGTCTGAAGCCGATCATGGCTCCGATTGCGGCAAGAAGCCAGATTACGGCCGCCGAAGTGACGCCGTGCACCAGCCCCTCGCGCGTCAGGATGACTCCTGCGCCCAGGAAACCGATGCCGGACACAATCTGCCCGAGCACGCGCGTCGTGTCGGTGCCCGCGCCCGAGTGCGCCGTCCCCATCATGATGAAAAGGCAGGTCCCGAGGCAGATGAAGATGCTCGTCCTTATGCCAGAGGGCTTGCCCTTGAGCTGCCTTTCCAGTCCGATGATTGCCCCGCACAGCACCGACGAACCGACTGGAATCCAGAAATCGGTCGTGAACACGTCCATGCGCGTATTCTACAACTTTCCCGCCGAAAGAAAACCGGCGGGATGCTGGCATCCCGCCGGTTCATTTCAGCGAAGCGCCCGGGTTCTATTTATCGGATGCGAACAGCACGGGCACGAGTCCGCCGCCCTGGTGGACGTTGATTATGTTGCTCGACGACCCGCGGTTGAACGCGCCGGCGAACGTGCCGCCGTGGCACCAGAAGTTGATGTTGACGTTCTTCTTCTCGAATCCCTTGAGCACCCCGTCCTCCATAATCGGGAACGGATCAGTCGGGATTTCTACGAACTCCTGGACTGCGTACTCGGCGGGCGGGGTAATCGCCTTCTGGACGCCCTCCTCCCACTCAGCTTGCGTCTTGTCGCGGCCGAGGTAGATGCCGAAGCCGCCGTACCCGACGTTGGGCTTCAGCACGAAGCTGTCCTTGTTCCCGCGGACGTAGGATATCAGGTCGACCTCCTTGCCGTGGAAGTCGGTCTTCTCCTCGCGGAACATCCTTGTCCAGGGCACGTACTCGGCCGTGGCCTTGCGCTCCGCGGCCGTGAAGAGCTTCGCGAACCTGGGATCCGTCACGATGGCCGGCAGCGTCTTGAAGTCGCCCGTCGCCGCGCGGACGGGGTTCACGAAGCACACGTTCCCGTCCCTGTACGCCTGGATGACCGTGTCCTTGCAGTTCGGCCAGAACTGGTCCTTGATGAAGTCCGTGATGGCGTCGCGGTAGATGACGTCCACGACCTGGCCGCTGCCCTTCAGGGTCAGCTGCTTCCCGTCGTAGTTGAACTCGTTCGGATCCGCGAGGACCGAGTCGTATCCCCGGCTCTTGATGTAATCCACAATCAGCTCGTCGTCCGAAAGGACGGTCGACCCCTTCCACATCGTGATTGCGAAGAACGGCTTGTCCTTCGGCTTCGTCTTCTTCGCGGCGCAATACTCCTCGTACTTCTTGAGCAGCGCGTTCAAGTGCGTCTTGAGCAGCGGATCCGCGTGAAGCTTGTACTTCTTGCTGAGCTCCTTGACCGCCGGAAGGGCGAGGAAAATCTTCAGCATGGCGTCGTTCCAGCCCATGCCGCTCGGGTCGCCGCAGTTGAATTCCAGGAACTTGATGGCTCCGCTGTACGGATTCATGAACACGTCGAGCCGCACCATCACCTGGTAGCTGGGATACATAGGATTGACCATGGAGAGCTCGAGCAGCCTTCCGTCGAGGTGGATGAGACCCTCGAACTTGTTGCCGTCCTCGATGTACGCCTTGCCGACCTTCTCCACGCATTTCACTATCGTCTTGGTCGCAGCAGCGATGTTCTTCCGATGCGCATTGTCCACGAAATACGGCTTCAGGAACGTCGGGAACGGCTTCACAATCTGCGTCTTCGGGTCAATCATGTTCATCTTGTATACGCCCATCTGCTCGATCACATACTTCATCTGGGCGCCCGCGTCCGTCTTGTTCAGTATCTTCTCGTAGTCCTTGTTAATCCTGTCGATGATATGCATGCTTTCCACTCCTAGAAGAGACTGTCCTAATCCGCCTCATTCGCCGCCCCGCGGGAAACGGGGAAAAAGATAATTGGATCCGCAGTGGAAATCAACCCTCTTTTCCCTCCACATGCGTGAAAAAAGAAATGCCTTGCTGCGGTCGGCAGCACGAATCCCCGGCGGGGAATTGCGGCGCGCGGAAGCCTCGCCGCGCGCCTAACATCAAGCGGTAAAAGATGTTGAGAATCAAATGGAAGGCATCCGCACCGGCGGATCGAATCCTTGGATGTTAAGCCTTTTCTAGCCGCGGGCGTGCGTGAAAATCCCCGGGGAATTCCTGCCGCCAGGCGGGCCGACGGCTGACTCGCCAGATCATCGGTACCGATACCGCCAAGTCAGGCCCGCATGTCCGGCACGAAAAGCTGCGCGCGGATTTCAATGCCTTCCGGTGATTACGGCTCCGACCGGCACTGTCGCCTTCGTCAGGAACAGCAGGGCGAAACAGGTGTTGTTGATGGGTCCGGGGCAGCAGGTATCGTCCCATTTGCCGTCGCCGCCCTGCGCCTTGAGAAGGAATTCCGCCCCTTCCCTGTACCAGTCGTGCTTGCCGAGCGCGCGGGAATTGGTCAGCACCGCCGCACGTTCGACGCCATAAAGGTAATAATAATGCCAGCGCTTCTCGGGGTGGTTCGGATTGCAGTCGATTTTCCAATTCAAATCAAGCCATGCCAGCCCGTCGAGCATTGCGGTCTCGGCTTTTTTCCTGAGTGCCAGCGAAAAGTCCCTGGGCAGT
>DYIT01000026.1:40688-41157 GCA_020723505.1 Candidatus Kuenenia stuttgartensis | reverse complement strand
GGAAATGCCGACCGTGGTCATGCTCCCGGTGGAGGCCGTCATCGAGTCGGCGGATCCGGTCTGGGCATTGGCAGCCGCGCTGTAGCACCAGCCGCGTGCGCGGTCCGGAATGGAGGTGAGCGGCTTGTAAACGCGATATCCGTGCTTCTTGTCCTCGATTACCTGCACCCTCTGGACCTCGGGACCCGAGAGCTCCTGCGTTTCCACGAAATGCTTGAGGCAGTTCTCCCAAACGTCCATGGGAATCGGAATCTGGCAGCGCCTGGCGGCTTTCAGGGCCAGAAGCGCAAGCTGCGTGTTCGAGTGTTCCGTGGACGTCCCTTGCGGCCCGGGATAGTGCCATGTATCGGGGGTCTGGCCGGCGTTCTCCTTGTCCATGCCGTAGATTCGCCAGGACATCTCGCGGTTCTCGAGCAGGTACCTTACGCACTCCTCCATCCACGTCTTGTCGTTCGCCGGGAGGGGCGTG
>DYIT01000026.1:28101-40678 GCA_020723505.1 Candidatus Kuenenia stuttgartensis | reverse complement strand
CTCCTGCCTCGCCTTCACGTCCTGCTTGGCCCATCGCGCCTCGAGGGCGAGAATCAGGACCGAAACCTGGTAGACCTTGTTGAGCGGCTGCTGCCTGAGGAACTTGAATCCCTTCTCGATGCAGTCGCTGTTCCTGTTCTCGCCGGACTTGAGGAGCGCAAGGAGGCTCAGCGCCGTCTCGCCCCACATGTACTTGTGCGGTTCGGCATACGCGAACCAGACGCACTGCCAGGATCCGTCCGGCTCCTGCCTGGACTTGAGATAGTTGCATCCCTTCTCCACGGCCGCGTTTATCTTGTTGAGCAGTTCGCGGTCCCTGTCGCCGGATTTGAGCTTCGCCTCGTCCCCTTCCTTGGGATTGAATCCCTCACCCTCATCCTTGCCCTCGCCTTTGCCGTCACCCTTTTCCTCGGCAAGGACTGCCGATGCGAAGAGCAGCAGGAACGAGGATAACAGGGCCGTGAGAAGCGCCTTCTTCGACATAGAAGCCTCCAGCACGCAAAAAGACCGATTTCGTCCGGCGAATCAAGCTCGGGTTTGAGGCTGCTTCGGACTGCCGGCTCCAATTACAAATATACTACACACCCGTTTCCCGGGCAAGGAATTAGCCGTATTTTACATCCCCGATACAGAACCCGGACGAGCCGCGGTCAAGCAATGATTCAAGTGCGGCTCCTCCGGGTTCCATCACGCGCTTCACGCGTGCCTTGCCGAAAACATTTTAAATTCCTGCGAGATTTCTTTGTTCAGGTGATTGGAGGAAGCAGTGTCGTGATGGGCAGGGAATCCGCAATCAATGCTGCCTACGGCCCGCCCTCCGCAACCTGCCCGTCCCGGTCGGTGAGCGCGACGATGCAGATGTCAAGGCCGTCGGCAATCTCGAGCGCCTTCTCCGGGTCCAGGAACAGCGTCCTGCCTGCTTCCACCGCCAGCACCCGGCCGTGCGCCTCGGCCAGCGCCCTGATTGTGTCCGGACCGATCGCGGGGACGTCGAACCGCTCGTCCTGCAGGGGCTTGGAGACCTTGACCGTGATGAACCCTCCGTTGCACAGCCTTCCCGCCCTGCGGATTGCCTCGTCCGTGCCTTCAATCGCCTCCACCGCGAGAACGGCCTGCTCGCGCACGGATACCGACTGGCCCACGTCCAGCCCACCCATTGCTTTCGCGAGCTTCCAGCCGAAGGCTATGTCCTTCCTCTCCGCCTCGGAAGGCCCCCGTCTCGTGAGAACCCCTTCCCTGGCGAGAAGGTCCTTGCAGAAAGTCAGCGAGCTCTCGAGCGTGATTCCCTCGGACGCCAGCTCGTCCGCCACCGCGCTCAGGAGCGTGTCGTCCTTCCGGTCGCGCAGCCGCCGATACCAGAGCTTCACCGTGCGGAAATCGGGCCAGAGCCTGAGGATTCGAAGCGGCGTGTACATCCAGGTCTTGCGCACCTTCCCAGCCATGACCGCGCGCGTGATGCCCTCGCTCTTCAGGATCCTTATGAGCCTGCCGAGCCGCGCAACCCCGCACCAGTGGAGCTTTTCCACGTACTGGTCCAGCTCGGGGGAAGCCTCGTGCCTGATTCCGACCGCGACGACCCGGACGCCGTTCGCGCGCGCGTTGCGCGCGAAAAGTATGGGGAACCTGCCATATCCCGCAATGAGCCCTATGCGGTCGCAGGCCGCGCCCGTCATTTCTCCTCCAGCTCCTTCCGAAGGGCGTCGAGTTCCCTCCTCAGGCGGCTCAACTCCCTGCGCATTTCCGGAAGGTCGTAGAACAGGGCGTACGTCTTCCTGGCGGTGCTGATTGGCGCAGCGGGGATTCCGAGGTACTTCTCGTTGGAAGGTATGCTGTTGATCACGCCGGACTTCGCCCCAATCTCGACGTTGTCGCCTATCTCTATGTGGCCGGTTATGCCTACCTGTCCGGCGATTACGGTGTTGGAGCCGATTTTCGTGCTGCCCGACACCCCTACCTGGGCGACTATGGTGCAGTTCGGACCGATGACCACGTTGTGGCCTATCTGGATGAGGTTGTCCATCTTGGTCCCCCTGCCTATCACCGTGGAGCCGAGAACGGCCCTGTCGATGCAGCAGTTCGACCCGATTTCCACGTCATCCTCCACGACCACGTTGCCTATCTGCTGGATTTTGTGCTGGACCTGGCCTTCCCGCGCGAACCCGAACCCGTCGGAACCGATGACCGCCCCGGCGTGAATCAACACCCTCGAGCCTATCATGCACCCGTCCATGATTGCCACGTTGGGGAACAGCCTGCAGTCGCTGCCGATTGCAGAACCCTTGCCCACGTAGACGCCCGGATAGAGGTCGCATCCGTCCCCAATCGAAACCCCCTGCTCGATGAACACCCCGGGGAAGACGTTCACGCCCCTGCCGATTTTCGCAGACGCATGAATCCTCGCCTCTCCGCTGACACCGCACGACGGCCGGGCCTTGGGACCGTAGACCATCTCGATTGTCCGGGCGAACGCCAGGTAGGAATTCTCGGAGACTATGAGGTTCTTCGAGTCGTCGGAAATTCCAGGAGGCACAATCACCGCCGAGGCTTCCGTCGTCTTGAGGGCCTTCACGTACTTGGGATTCGAAATGAAGGTGATATCCCCTTTCGCAGCCGAATTGATGGGCGCGACGCCCCGTATCCGGACCCGATTGTCGCCCCTCACCTCGCCGCCGACCCGCCGGGCGATTTCTTCAAGGGAAAATTCCATGAGGCTCTCGAAAGAAGACCCTGAAACCGACATTAGCCTACCCGCGCCATGCGGTCAAGGGCAAACTGGCTACCAGCCCCGGTTCAGGAAATCAGTGATGCGGTCGACGAGATCCTCTGATTTTTCGGGGCTCGCGTCCGGGTCGGCCTTCATCGCCGTCAGCTCGTTCCTCAACACGGCGAACTCCTCCGCCTTCTCCTTGGGCATCGGATTCTGGAGAGCCTGCGTGTCGGCAAGAGCCAGAAGACCCGTCCCCACGTTTCGCAGAAGAACCGACGAATACACGCTTCCTAAATCCATCGCCAGCGACCGGGCCTCCTCCCCGGTCATCACCGAATCGGACTTTGCTTTCATGAAGGCCCTTATGAGCTTGACGGCCCGGCGATATTCGTCGTCCCCGAGCATCTTGTCCTGGTGCTTGAAGTTCAGCTGGTTCATGTATCCTGCAATCTTCGCCAGGTGCTCCTGCGCTTTCGATTCGACCGGGGTTCCGGCGTAGGTCACGAACTGGTATTTCGTCTCGAACATCTTCCCCTTGACCTCCGGCTGCCATTCGCTCTCTCCCGGCAGCGCGGTCGACTTCGGAGCCGGAATCTCCATCGAAGGATTGAAGGGAGGCTTGGCAGTGGACCAGACCTTGCCGCCCCCGTTGGTGAAGAACCCCTTCCTCCCGGTCTTCCCGAATTCCTCCGGCCATGCATAGATGCAGAAGCTCTCCGGCTTCTCCTGGAAGTCGGCATCCGCGGCGTTGCCTTGCACCTGCGAATCGTCCGAGACAAGGCCCTTGGACGAATTCAAGAACAGCTTGAACCTGTACCCGTCCACCGTAGAATACCCCCGCTCGTTGACGTCGCCATAACTGGTCAGAAGCTTAAGATCGGGGACTTTCACCGGCCATTCCCTGTATCCGCCGGCGGACCTGAGTTTCGAAGCCGTCTTCGCGAGTTCCCTCAGGAATCCGTACTCTCCCGCGCCGTCGCCGTCCTGGTCGACCAGGATGCTCGACCTGAATATCTCCTCCGATTCCTCCATGTTGAAGAGCTTGTTCCGGGCGCCCATCTCGAACGCGTTTATCTGCCACTCAGCTGAATTCGTATCACGGATCCAACCCCATCTCATGTTCGATGAGAGAGTCGCATAATCCTTTACTTTATCCTTGGGCTTGAACCCGTTCGTGTAGAAAAGCACATAGTTCCAATTGCCGCCAAGAATATAGATCTGATCTATGAATCCGGTCGCCCACTCCCACTCGCCTGCAACAAGCAGCTTTTGTCTGGGGAGGTAATAAAGTATACCCTCGGCCATGAATTCGGTAAGCTTGTCGCGCTTGGCTTTTGTAAGAACTTCCAAATCGATATAAACCTCTATGGCCTCAGTAGTTTCATTGTTCAAGACAACCTGCCCAGCGCTGCAGAAGCGGACCTTGCCGGTAATCAAATGGTCTGCCGCGGCAGGGAACTCGAACTCCCTTAATCCAGGCTCTGCAATTTCTTTCTTGTTCCTGGGAAGGAAGAAGAGGATGTTGAAAAGCGTCTGCCAGAATTCCCTTGGCTCGCCCTGGATGCCTTTGTATGAATCCACCCTGAACAATCCGTCATGCCCGATGGTCCCGGTCAGGGTCTCTATCGGGCCTTCGTTAATCGCAAATCTTGCTGTCTCATCACTTTGAGGAGCAAGCGTCAATAGCCAGTTGCTTGGGTCGTAGACCACTCTCATTGACGGGTTGTCTTTCGGATTCCTGCGCTCGAATTCATAGACCACCCTTTCCCCTTTGAATTTCAGCAGGAAATCAGTTTTGTCCGACCAGGCGAAATCCTTGTTCGGATCAGGTTCCAATCCCTCCTGACGCTTCGGCGGAGAATCTAAAACATACGTCAAAAGCACCCCGATGAAGACTATCAAGGCAATCGGGATCAGCACGAGGATGTTTTTTTTCATGTCTGCTCTTCTAATCCTTTGTAACTGCTAATGTTATGTATTCGTCTTTATGTAAAAAGAACTGACTGGGTTTTATGCAAAATCCGGGCCGCATCTATGCCGCCATGGTGGAGGAAAGCCCTCTGAATGATTTGGCATGCATAACGATTGAAAGGATTGTAAGATTTGCAAAGATATTTCCAATGTCCTTGACATGGGTTCGCTTTTCTGTTATAAAGTCTATTAGAGACAACTTAAACCTCTACTCGATCCTCCTGATCGGGTACTCCTTTCCCTTACACGGGCGGGCGCCAGCCCGCCCAATTTATTTCACCATTCTTTCTCCGATTTCATCTCCCGTGTCAACCCCAATCCGCGAGGCGGGATCACTGCGGCCGAGCACCGGATAATCACGGCGACAAAGCGCCCTGGCTACACACCCCTGTAGCCGCCCCTGCGTTGTACAGCCCACGGCCTCCGGTCGTCTTACCCCCGACCTTGAATTTGACTTGCCTTGCCGCGCGGCTATAATCCACGCTTGCATCCGACAGCTTGAAAGGACGGACATGCCGAGCAAGAGCGACATCCAGTTCGGGAAAATCGCGGTTGCCAACTCTTTCGCCACGCGAGACCAGGTGGAAGCCGCGCTCAAGCTCCAGTACAGGTTCGAGAAGAAGAAATCCAAAACAGCCGTGCTCGAGCCGTTTCTACTGCAGGGCGCGGGGATGGACGTCGCCAGGCTCAAGGCGATACAGGACAAGATGCGCAGGAGAGTCATTTTCTGCACGAAATGCTCGAGCAAGTTCAACATAGCCCAGTTCAACGGCGGCGAGAGGTTCCTCTGCAACAAATGCAATACCAGGATTGAAGTGCCGAATTTCAGTTCCTACTCGGACTGGCTGAAGAACTATGCCGGTTCAATCGACAATTTCATCAAGGAGGAAGAAGCCGTTTCCGCCGGCCCGAGCATGCCTTCAATCGAGGCGGAAGTCGAAAGAGGCGACAAGGCGACAGTGGTCATCAAGAAAACGGACGTGGAAAAGGCCGCCGGGGACCGCCCGCCCGCCGACGGGTTCGACATCGAAGACCTCCCTGCGGATTCCGCTGGGGCGGCCAGGCCGGCCAAGGACGTCACTGCCGCTGCCGAGACCCTGGACGGCGGGGTGATAGAGCTCGAGGACGCCGGGGAGCTGGAGGAGTGCGGTAAGGAGGAGGCGGAACCAGCGGCGAAGGAGAAGGCGCAGAAGGCCGGACCTGCCGCGCAGGGGCATGGCCCGGGCAAATCGGCCAAGGACATAGCGGCGAAAATAAAGGCGGATAAGAAGGCCCAGTCCCCGAAGCCCGAGCCTCCCCAGGCAGGGGCGGACCTGGTCTATTCCCTTGACGGATCGATTCTCTCCTTCACGGGAGGGGATGAGGCCTCATTCCTTGCCAAGGCGCCCGAAGTAATCGAAAAGCTCTTCGCGGCGTCGAAACCGTGCATGATTAAGATATCCGGCTTCAAGGGCGCGACGAGGGATTGCATAAAGAAGTTGCGCGACCTGCATGCCAAGACCGGCGGGAAGGCGAAGGTGAGGCTGGAGCTCACAGCCGAGCAGGAGAAGCTTGCGGGATCCATGACCAGGAAGACGTTCGATTTGAAGGTCGTGTAGGCGACCGCATCCGGTCCCGTGCCGGAAGGACTACTCCGCCCAGTCCTCGTCGCACTTGTCCCCTGCCTTCTCGCACTCCTTCTTTCTCAGCGCAACGTTCATGTCCACCTCTTTCGAGCGTATGCGCTTCAGAATCTCCTCGTCGTCGACCTCGACGAATTCCACCTCGCCTCCGCAGTTGCCGCAGCGAATCTGGCCCAAGCTGAAGTTCCCGGGCTCGATTTCCATGTTCTCGATGGCGTCGATGAGCAGATTGGCCTTGGGCGTGTATATGCACGGGAAAGTGAATTCTTTCGTGATTTTGAAGAATCCCCTGTCGCAGAACCCCACGATTTCAGTGAGGTACTCGTTGGGCAGCCACCCCCTGCTCTTCTTGCATTTCAGCATCTTTCTTATCATCGTTTTCCCGCAGAAAATCCCACGATTGCCTGATTGCCTGTGCAATCGATTCTACTACAATCGCGCGGGCATTGAACAGCCAAAAGGACCGGATTCCGGCTTCCGCCCGAATGACGGCGCTGTGCAGCATCCACGACACAGCGCCTTTCTTTTCAAAAAGCCCGACTTTCCACGCGTGGAGCGCGTGATATGACCCGGACGAGCCGGATTCTTCCTTTTTCAGTTCCGGCTCGTCCGGGTTATGATTAGGCGTTCCGGCGTCCGGGAAGCATTCCCTTGATTGGCGCGCGTGTGGCCGGCACGTGTCGCAGGATGCGTGGCATGGAAATCATAGATGAAATCGGCAGAAGCGTGACTGTCCCCGACAGGCCGTCGAGAATCGTCTCACTGGTCCCGAGCGCGACCGAGACGCTGTTCCGCCTCGGAGCAGGCCCAAGGATTGCAGGCGTGACCCGCTACTGCAACCGTCCCCCTCGCGCAGCCAGGCTCCCGAAGATCGGGGGAGTGCTCGACATCGATTTCAGCGCTGTCACGGCACTCAGGCCGGACCTCGTCGTCGCGTCGGTCCATGAGAACCGCAAGGAGGACGTAGATGCAATCTCCGGGTCCTCAATCCCGGTTTTCGTGACCGCGCCGTCCTCGGTGGCAGGCGCACTGCGGACGATGAAGAACCTTGCCCGTATTGCGAATGCGCCGCGCCGGGCATGGGAATTCATCGGAGACCTCGAATCCCGAATCAGGGGAATTCCCCCGCCGGAGCGCACCCTGGACGTGCTCCTGGTCGTCTGGCCCGACCCCGTCACGGGTCCCGGATCCGGAACTTTCACGGCCGATATGCTTCGAATGGCAGGCGGCAGGGCCGTAACGGAGGACCTGCCCGGATCATGGCCCGTTGCGGACAGGCGCTTCCTGGAAGAAACCCCGATTGACGCCGTGGTGCTGACTACAGAACCTTTCGCCTTCGGACAATCCGACGTCGACGCATGGCGCGCCATGGGGCTCAGATTTCGCGGAAGACCTGTCGTGCTGCTTGCAGACGGCGAGACCGCGAACAGGCCCGGGCCGGGATTCGTCCGGGGGATCCTGATGCTCCGGAGACTCCTGTCCGGAGCGGTGCGCGGGACTTGAAAGAGCGTAGGAAATCCGGAGTTCCGGCGATAATGATTTTCACGCGCTTCGGGTGAAAATCAGGGTTTCTTGCCGACCACGACCGGAGCTTTGAACCGCCTGTTTCCCCGGATGAATCCGATTTCGATTTCCGTTCCCGGTTTCCTGCTCTGGACGGCTTCGGCGAAAGTCATGATTGAGTCCACCACGATTCCGGCCACGGACGTGATGATGTCGTACCTCTGCAGGCCGGCCTTGTGCGCGGGCCCGTCCTGAACGATTCCCTCGACGATGACGCCGCTCTCCACCCCGAGCTGCGCCTTTATCGCAGGGTCCATCTCGGCGAGGTTCACGCCCACGTACCCGCTATCGTCCTCGGGCGCGCCCAATTCCTCCGGCTTGCCCTTCTTGGCAAGGAGCTCGGCCAGGAGCTCCTTGGCGCGGTTTATCGGGATGGCGAACCCTATGCCCAGGTAGGAGTTCGTGTGGCTGTAGATGGCCGTGTTGACCCCCACAACCTCGCCCCTCAGGTTCAGGAGGGGTCCGCCGCTGTTGCCTGAATTGATTGCGGAATCGGTCTGGATGAACGTCTCGTACGTGCCCCGCATGCCCTCGCGGAGCTGCCGGCCCTTCGCGGAGATTATTCCCACCGTGACCGTCTGGTCGAACCCGAACGGCGAACCGATTGCTATGGCCCAGTCGCCCACCCTGATTTTGTCCGAGTCCCCCAGCATCGCCGCCTTGAGCCCGCCTGACGGGATTTTCACGAAGGCGAGGTCCGTCTTGCGGCCGCCAAGGACTTCCGTGGCCTGCACGGTCCGTCCGTCCGCGAACTTGACCATGATTTTGTCGGCCCCCTCGACAACGTGCCGGTTCGTCAGAACCCAGCCTTCCTCATGCACCACTATCCCCGATCCGCCTTTGACCTTCTCCGGCGATTCGAAGAAAAGATCGAAGAAGTTCCTCGGCGTGTCCTCCTTGACCGTCAGGGAAACGACGAAGTCCCGCCCGAGTTGCGCGACCGCCGCGAAAGCGTCCTCCGTGTCGCTCAGCTTCCTGAGCTTGTCCTTAAGCTCCGTCCTGTCTTCGTCCTGCTTCGCAGCGCATGACATGTGCGTCGAAAGCAGGGCGGCCGCGACCGCGACAAGGGCCACAGTGACCGCGCATGCGTAGAATTTCATTACCGCCTCTTCCAAGTCCCCGGACAGCGCTTCTCAGCGCTTCGCCTTGACGACCGTTCTTTCCGCGCGCCTTATAATCCCGATGCTCAATTCTGAACCGGGCTCCACGGCCGCGAGCGCGGCCTTGAACCCTTCGAGGGAATCCACGGGCGCCCCGCCGAGCGACAGCACTATGTCGTACTGCGCTATCCCCCACCCCGCCGCTTCCGATCCCTCCGCCACCTCCATGACAAGGAATCCGCTCCCGGGATCGAGCTTGAGATGGCTCTGAAGTATCTCACCCACCGGCGCGGCAGTGATGCCAAGCCTGTCCTGCACAGGGACCGGCCTTCCGAAATGCCCGCGCAGACCGGGACCGCCGAATCTGACGCTGAACCGGCTCGTGAACCTGCCGTCGACGTATTTCTTTATCTCCTCCGGATACTTCTCCCTGAACTCCTTCTCGCTCGCCGCGGCATATGTCTTCTTCCCTTCCTTGCCCTCCACCTCGAGCCTGACGGAGCCGTCCTGCTCCCTCGAATACGTCACGGTCTCCCCGTCCGCCACGCTGGTCATCCGGAAGCTGCCGTTGCCTATGGTTATGCTCTGCCTGAGATTCCTGCCGGGCACCTGCGCCTTGCGTATCCTTTCAATCTCCTCCTCCAGCTTCCTGCTCCACTTCTTGAGCTCATCCAATTCCGGGAACGCCCTGGCCTGCCGCTCGCTCCACTTCTTCCAGAATTCCTTCCAGCCCTCCCTGTCACCGGGCTTCAAGCCCCAGAAATCGTCCTTGCCGAAGAAATCGTCCAGCTCCTTCAAAAGGTCGTCCATCGCCCTGCCCGGGCCTTCGGGCTCGCCGGAATCCTCCCGGTCCGAGCCTTCCCGGTCCTTGAGCATCCTTTTCATCATCTCGTCCAGGAGCTTTCTTACGTTCTGCTCCTTCAATTCCAGGCGTCTTCCGGCTTCCCCGGCTCCCGGGGCTGATCCGCCGGCCTTGCCTTCCTGCTTCGACGCCGACGCCTTCTCGATTGCCTCGATAATCCTCTTCGCCCTGGCTTTCACCTCCTCTTCAGGGCTTTCCAGCGCCTTGCGCACCTGCGCGAGACCGGGCTCCCCGATTTGGATGAGCTCCTCCGTGGCCTTTTCCCGGGCCTTGAAATCCGGATTGCCGAGGTCCGCTATGAGCTTGCGAACCCGAAGCTCAGTCGAATCCTTCTGCGAATCCTCCTGGCCGGATTCCGCAAAAGCGAACCCCTGTACCATCAACGCCGCCAGCATGGCGGTCATAAGTTTCGCTCTCATGTTCCCTCCGAAAGATTCGTTCCGGCCGCTTTGCGGCGGCCGTGCATGATTATAAGGCCCGCAACGCCCCGCTTTCAATCCTATAGACGACCGGACCGGCCTTTATGCTCCGCCTGCCCGTTCCCGGACCTGTGAAAACGCGGAGTTATTTCCCGCAGTCCTCATGCCGCGTAATTGGAGTTGGAGTTCAGCGGAAGACCCCGGATTTCGCTATGATTGCCGCATGACAATGTTCGAACACGCTGCGGCCCTGGGACTTCTCGCGGGCGTCGCCCTCATGCAGTCGCTGAACGCGAGGAATCAGGGGAGGCCCGTCCGGATCAGGGCGCCCATCGACACGTTCCTCCACGGCCTTGCAGCCGCGGCCGCCGCAGCGCCGCTTTGCCTGTCCGCCGCCGATTCAGAGCTCGCCTTCCCGGCAATCGCGTTCGCCGCAGGCTTCGCCCTCGACCTCGACCATCCGCTCTTCTTCAGGAGCATCTCGGTCGAGAAATGCTCCTCGATGCCCACGCGGCCGCCGATGCACAGCCTCGCCGCGGCCGCCGCAGCCGCGCTCCTTGCCTCTGCCGCGGGACTGCCCATGGCATGGGCTGCGGGAACCGCGGTCGCGTCCCACGTGCTGTTCGACGCCACCGACAAATCGGGCGTGCCGATGCTCTTCCCGGCGGCACGGGTTGTCGGAAACCTGCCGCTCCCGGCGTATTTCCTCTGGCTTGCCGCAGTCTACGCGGGTTCAACTGCAATCGGCATGCGGATTTGACCGTGCAATCCAGGAGCGGAGGCGCGCAATGCCATGACCGGCTCTGGATTCCGGCTTTCGCCGGAATGACGCAGTTGTGCTGCAGCCACGGCGCTCAGACGCCGTGATCGGCCTGCATGCTACGGTCAACCACCGGTTGTCCACGGCCCGCCCTGCTTCGCCTGAATGCCCACGCGCGGGCTTCGACGGGTTTTCAACACGCGGGGCGGCTGCAGCTGAAAGGCATTCCTTGAGTTGGCACCAATGAGCGGGTTGGGGATCCGGCGTCAGTTCCCCGCGCGCAGAAGCACATGCACGGATGCGCCACCGGCGAGCACGTGAACGATGTCCCGGTCCGGGATGCCCAGCGACTCGAGGGATTCATGGAAATGCGGGGAATTCGAATCCACGCGGGTCAGGATTTCTGGAACCATCCTTCCGCCGCAGCGTTCGCACGCGGATTCCTCGTCCGGGACCTTCTTTCTCAGGCGCATGATTCGCCTGGACGATTCGCAGGGACCGCATGAAAGCGACTCCACGACGTCCCTGTCGAGCAGGAGCGTCGATTCCGCGGCGCCCGCCCCTGCAAAGTCCAGCAGATCCTTGACGCTCGCCCCGGCGGTCAGATTCGACTCTCTCAAATCCCCGATGGATTCGTGGCCCAGGCAGCCGTCCCTGGCCTGGAGGACCGTCGTGTAGAACGCGTTTGTCAGGCCGCTGAACATGACGGCGGAAGATGGCCTGACGTCGAGGCCGTGAACAATCTTCACCGCCTCCTGGGCCATGAGGCCGCCGATTATCGACGAAACCGTCGGCGTCGTCGGAACCATCCCCGCGGCTACGCTTCCGGACGGAAGGCCAGCGCAGGAGTACCTTGCGTTCAGGCTCCTGTAGTCCTCTTCCGTGAATCCGCACTCATAGCACGCGCCCTCCGGCGGGGCGAAAACCCTGACAGTCCCTGATATCTCCTCGATCGCCCCGTCAATCCACGGCGTCCCGGTCTTCGAGCATGCCGAGTTCACGAACAGCCGCGCCTCGCGGTTGTCCACGCAGGACAGGACCACGTCGGCATCCAGGAAAATGCCCAGCCCCACGTCCGCCGTCACGTCCCCGGCAACGGGAACGACCTCGGTTCGCGGGCTCAGCTCGCGTATCCTACCGGCGGCCGCCTCGACCTTGAGCCTCCCCTCGTCCCCGGGCCTGAACAGGACCGACCTCGAGAGGTTCGGCTCTTCAATCCGGTCGAAATCGGCCGCAATCAGCCTTCCGGCCCCGAGCAGCGCGAGGTTCTTGAGCACTTCGTTCCCGAGCGCCCCGCAGCCGGCCACCAGGAAGACCGATCCCTCCATCCTTTTCTGGTCCCACCAGCGGATGAGCCTCTGGCGCGCAAAACGGTCCCCCGACGAAATCGCGATGGGTTCGGATTCGCTCATGGCCTTCCGGTCCGGCTGAAACCGGCATTACCCCTGTTTCGCAAGCCCTTCGACCCTGACCTTCGTCATCTTGTCGCCCTGCTTGACCTTGTCCACCACATCCTGGCCCTGGGTCTCCTGGCCGAAGAAAGTATGGACTCCGTCGAGATACGGCGTGGCCC
>DYIT01000026.1:16762-28091 GCA_020723505.1 Candidatus Kuenenia stuttgartensis | reverse complement strand
CTTCATGTTGAGCGGTTCGAGCGGGACTTCGGTGATGAAGAACTGCGAGCCGTTCGTGCAGTTCCCGGCGGTTTTCTTCCCGGTCTTCCCGTCGTGCTTGCACTGCCCTGCATGCGCCATGGAGAGCGCCCCGCGGCTGTGCTTGAGCCCCGCCACAATCTCGCAATCGAACTTGTAACCCGGTCCGCCCCTCCCCGTGCCTTCGGGGCAGCCCGCCTGGATCACGAAGTCGGGCACGACCCTGTGGAACGTGAGACCGTCGTAGAACCCCTTCTGGACGAGCTTGATGAAGTTCTCGACCGTCTTGGGCGTCTTGTCCATGAAGAGCTCGAAGCGAATCTCCCCGTGCTTCGTTTCTATTATTCCTGTTGGGTTCGGCATTTTTTTCTCCTAATATTGGACTACGATGGCTGGGATTATGCCCGTTTTCCCCCTTTTTCGCCATAAATGGGCGCATGACGCGCAGGCGCCCCCTGCGCAGTTCCGCATGAATCCTCATGTGATATTCGAGTCCCCGGAATTCCTGGCCGCAGTGCCGGCCGCGGCCGCGATTATAACCGCGGTCGCCCTCGCGTCAGGCGGACCGGGGAGGTTGCGCTCCAGCGCGGGCATATTCGCGGCCCTTGCGCTGGCCGCCGTCGCCGCGTCCGGGCCGGCCGTCTTGAAGACCCGGCCCGTAGCCCCTTCGGCCGTGTTCATCATCGACTCGTCGTCCTCGGGTCCGGATTCGCTCAGGGAAGCTTCCCGGAAAATCTCCGAAATCTCGCAATCGCCCGGCTTCGACCGCGCCGAGCTCCACATCATGGCCGCGGGAGGCGGAATCTCCTTCGCGGACCTGACGGGCCTTCCGCGGGATCAATCCGCCGGAAAAATCCAGGCCGCAATCTCCATTGCCGGCAGGGACGGCGCGCCCCTCAAGTCCCTCGACGCCATGCTCTCCCTTGCCCGCGCCCGCGCTTCCCGCATGCCTTCCGCCTTCCTCCTCTTCTCCCCCGGATTCCTCGAGGACGTCCCAGCCGGACCCGGCCCCTCCCTCCCGGCAATCCACGTCTTCCCTCTCAATCCCGTCTCGAGGAGGGACGTCGCAGTCCTCGAAATACTGGTCTCGGGCATGATCCGCGAGGGCCGGCCGTTCTCGGCCGGCGTGAGATTCGCCTCCAACTTCTCCTCGTCCGGAACAATGGCCATCTTCGCGGACGGCGCGAAGCTCGCTTCGCACGGGTTCTCCTTCGCCGAGGGAGACGTGGGCGCCGTTGAATTCCAGGACCTCATCCTGCCTGCGGGAAAGCACGAACTCGAGGCCAGGTTCGAGACCGGCGACGACTTCGGCATGAACGACTCAATCGCCGCAGGCGCGGAGTCGCGCCGCAGGCTCGCCGTGCTCGTGGTCGCCTCCGGCGAGCGCGCGGCGACATTCGCATCCGCTCTCGCCGCGCAGGAAATCGACGCGGTCCCGGTACGGCCTTACGACGCCCGGCCCGCGCATCTCCGGGACGCGGACGTGGTCGTGCTGGACTCCCCGGGCTCGCAGCCGGGGCCCTCCGCCGCCTTCCTGTCCGCACTCGCGAAATTCGTGCAGGAAGACGGAGGCGGACTACTGGTCGTTTCCGGCATGGACGGCATGAACCCGCCGGGCGCGGATTCGACCCTCGCGGACCTGTGCCCGCTTGCGGAAATCCCCGACGGCGGCATGGCCGGTCCAGCGGCCACTCCGGACAAGCCCAAGGAGGACCCGCCTCCAATCCCGCCCGTGGACCCGCCTCCCGTCGAACCGCGGCCAGTCCCGTCCGAAACCCCGCAGCCCGGCCCGCAGGGCGGGGGGGACAAGAAGCCGGTCGAGACCGGCAACGTCGCGCTCGTCATCGCCCTCGACAAGTCCGGAAGCATGACCGGGGAAAAGCTGGAACTGGCCAAGCAGGCAGCGGCCGGCGCGGTCGACGAGCTCCTCCCGGGGGACCTCATCGGGGTGGTCGCCTTCGACTCCAGGGCCTGGTGGGCGGTTCCCCTCTCCCAGGCCGACGGCAAGGATCGCGTCGCGAAGCTGGTCGCCGGGCTCGAGGCCGGCGACGGAACCAACATCCTGCCTGCGCTCATGCTCGCACACAAGGACTTGAGGGACGCCAAGGCGAACATCAGGCACGTGGTCCTGATTTCCGACGGTTTCAACGAGACGGTGGAGGATTTCAAGGGGCAGGTCACGCGCATGGCCGCGGACGGCATTTCCATCTCGACCATCGGAGTGGGCCTTTCCTTTGATCCCGTGCTGCTGTCCTCAATCGCCTGGTGGTCGAAGGGCGAGACGGGCCGTTTCGATTTCGCCAAGGACTTCGACCGCATCCCGAAACTGGTGCTGGTCCATGCGAGGTGGGCAAGGGGGATTCGGGAAGGCCCCGGCGATTCCGGCCCGTGGAAGGAATCCGTCCCCCCGCCCGAAATGAAGCCGGAACCCTCCCGGGATCCCGAACCTAATCCTGATCCCGGCCCCGGGAACCCCGCTGTTCCTCCCGAACCCGGGCCGGACCCCGGGCCAGGCGACAACGGCGGCAAGGAGGAGCCGCCGGGAGACGATGCCGCGCATGCAATCCCAGTCCATCCATCCCCTGCTCTGGCTGGAATCGAACCGGACGCCATTCCTCAGCTCAGGGGCATCCGGAAGTCCGTTCCCCACAAGCTGGCGGACGTGCTCCTGTTGTCGTCGCGGGGCGACCCCGTCTTCGCGGTGAGGAACTCCGGCAAGGGGATGGTCGCGGCGTTCGCCGCCGACCTTGCCAGTCCCGACCGCGGATTCGGAGCATGGAACCTGCTCGGGAAGTTCCTTGCGCAGACGGCCGGCTGGCTTGCATTCCCCGGTCCGGCGGATCCAAGGCCGAGGCTGGCCTACAGCTATGTCGAAGGAGGGGAAGCGTCCGTGGGTTTCCTCCTGGACGAGGGCCTCGAGGGCGGGGGACGCGTGGCATTCGAAATCGCCGATGCCTCGGGAAAAGCCGTTTCCATGGACGTCGCCGGCTCGGGCGGATGGCATTCAGGAAGGCTTCCCGGGCCGTTCCGCGGCCCGCTGCTGGCCAGGCTGTCCGCAGGCAATCCGGCGGATTCCATGTTCGAATACAGGCTCAACCCTGTGCTTGGATCCGCCGAATCGCGCAGAAGTCCGAACCTCGTGCTCCTCAGGCGAATCGCCTCTGCCTCCGGAGGCATGTTCAATCCGAATCCCGGGCAGCTCCTTCTCGCACCCCCGGCCCCGGAGGAGAGGACCGTTCCCCTGGCTCCTATTCTTCTCGTCTGCTCCGCTTTTGCGCTGGTCTTCGCCGCGTACCAGTTCAGGAAACGGTCGGATTCGTGAAAGATCCGTCTCCGTCCCGGCGCGGGACCGCCTCGGCGGTGACCTCGACCGCAAGCCAGGGAAGGCGGCTGCCCAGGAATCGGTTCAGCCTGTAGAAGAACCGGTAATTCTCCAGCGCCTTCACGGAAAGCACGCGCTGCCCCGAAATCTCCCTGATTTCGAAGTCCCGGAGCAGCCGGCGCAGCGAAAGCACGGAGAAGAACCTCACGTGCCCCCCCTCGAGCCGCTCCCTCATGCGCTTCGACAGCCTCGCAAGCGACATGGCCGCCGAGGCGGCTGCGGCGGCCAAGGGCGGGAAAGACGGCACGCTCAGAAGGAAGACGCCTCCTGGCTTCATGACGCGGCGGATTTCCGGCAGGACCAGGGCCGGATTTTCCAGGTGTTCGAGGACCTGGACGCATGCGACTATGTCGAATGACCCCGCGGCGTATGGAAGGCCCTGCAGCAAATCCCCCCTGGCCAGGTGATACCCTCCGGTCCCGGCCGCCTCGGCCAACCGCCATTCCTGGAGGTCGAACCCATGCCACTCGATCCCGTCCGCCATCCCGCCGCAGAACGCCCTGAGCCTTCCCTTGCCGCAGCCGAGATCCAGGATTCGGACCCCGTGCCGGGATTCGCAGACGCGCTTTATCCTCTCCGCGAGGTCCACGTAGCGCGCGAGCCTCAGCCTGTACTTCGCGTCGCTCGGCTCGACCCCGAACGCAGAATGCGCGAGTTTCGCGCGGCCTTCATCTCCTCCGCCCTGCGTCATCTGCCTTCTTCCAGCATGCGCAGCATCTTCAGGGCCTCGGCGAATCCAGGCTTCAGACGCACAGCCCTCTCGAACGCTTTCGCCGCCTCGGCTTTCCTGCCGAGTCCCGCCAGCGCCGAGCCCCTGTTGAATTCGAACAGGTGAGACGCCGGGTTCAGAACGCATGCCCTCTCGAAATCCGGAAGCGCCGCCCCGGGTCCGGAAACCTGCATTCGCACAAGGCCGCGCGCGTTGAACGCCGCGTCGAAACTCGGGTCGAGCTCGACCGCCCTCGTGAACGACGCATCCGCCTTGCCCGCGTCGCCTGCTTCTGACTGCCTGTACCCCTGGCGGTAGAACTCCTGTGCCTCCTCGATAGCCTTCCTGGTCTCGGTCTCGGAAAGCTTCTGGGTGAGGGCCCTGAGGGACTTGAGCGCGGCTTCGGCCTTCTCGGACAAATCCGCTATCTCCCTGCGGAGCTTCTCCTGCTCCACGATCCCCCTCTGCACCATCTCCATCAGCGCATTGGCCGCGTCCCCTCCGCTTTCCGCAAGCGCCTTCCTGCCTGCTTCGCGCCTCTCCGGATCCTCGGACAGGAACTTCTTCACCGCCGCGTCGAGATCCGCCCTGCTCATGCCCACGGCGCGGGCCTTCCATCTCCTTGCTTCCAGCTGCAAATCGATCTTCTGCTTCTCGAGGGCTTCCAGGCGCTCCTTGAGATCACGAATCAGAGAATCGGAATCGCCGCCGTTCCCGGAGGACGGAGAAGCTGCTCCCGGATCGGAAGAACCGGATTCGGCTTCCGGCCTGTCGTGCGCCGGGCCCGCCCCGGACCCGCCCGGAGGATCAAATCCGCCTGAAAGCGCGTAGACGGCGACAATTCCCGCGGTCAGAATCGCAGTCACCGAGATGATGGACGCCGCGAAGGCCCCGTCGCTGAGCCTTCCCGGACGGACGGACGGGGGAGGGGGAGGCGAGTGGTCGTCTTCGCCGGCGGTCTTGAATTCGCCCTCCTCAATCACGCTCCCGAACGGATCGTCAATCTTCCGGAATTCGTCTGATCCCGTCGATTCATCCGGACTCGAGCCCGGGTTGCCGCTTTTCTCGTCCATGTCAGAGCCTTTTCACATCCGGCGGGGCGGATTCGAATCCGGCCCGCGGGATGAACCATTCGACCGTCCGGCGTATGCCTTCGACAAGGCCCGTCGCCGGATTGAAGCCCAGCTCCCTCCTCGCGAGCGAGATGTCGGCCGCGGACCTCATGACGTCGCCCGGCCTATGCATGGCCTTCGCGTACTCCGCCTTCCTCCCGAACGCCGCTGCAACCGCCTCGAGAAGCTCAATCACCGTCGTCTCCCGGCCCTGCGCGATGTTGTACGTCCCCGACACGGACGCGGGCCGCTCCGCCGCGAGAACGTTGGCCGCCGCGACGTCGCCGACGAAGACGAAGTCCCTGGTCTGAAGGCCCGATCCGTAGATGACCGGCTTCGCCCCGGATTTCAAGGCGCTTATGAATGCCGGCACCACGGCCGCGTACTGGAGGTCCGGCCTCTGCCCCGGGCCGTAGACGTTGAAGTATCTCAAAACGACCGCCTCGAGGCCGAACGCCCTGCCGTAGGACCTGCAGTACTCCTCGGCCGCGAGCTTGGCCGCCGCGTACGGCGATTCGGGCGCGACCGGGGCGGCCTCGGAAACCGGCCCGCCCGCCGCGGATCCGTAGATCGCGCAGGAGCTCGAGAAAACGAACCTGCGGACCCCCTCGCGCCTGCACGCCTCTAGCGCGGTGATCGTCCCGGTCGCGTCGACGTCGTGGTATGCAAGGGGATTGCCGACCGAATCCGGCACCGAAGTCCTGGCCGCGAGATGGAGCATGCACGAGGCGCCGCGGCATGCCTCCCGCATGGCGGCAAGGTCCCTGACGTCCCCGCGACGGAAAACGACTCCGTCAAGGCCGCGCAGATTCTCTTCCGAGCCGGTCGAGAGGTCGTCGATGACTTCGACCCGCCATCCCCTCTCGAGCATCGCCCTTGCCGCGCAGGAGCCGATGAAGCCGGCCCCCCCGGTTACGACGCATTTTCCTTGAGTCATCAGATTCCATCCGCCGACGGCGTCGGACCCAGGGCTAGGCCCTGAACCTCCCCGCGTGCACGAGCTCATTCAGGCCGAGCCTCGCAGGAGCGGACGCGCCTCCTTCCGGGACGCCCACCGGCGTGAACGCGACCAGTTCCCAGCCCTGGGGGACGCCGAGCAACTCCCCGGCTTTCCTGTAGTCGAAAAAGCCGACAATCACCGTTCCAAGCCCCATGGCATGCGCCTTGAGGCAGAAGTTCTGGACAGCCAGACCCGCGTCGAACATGTACCAGTCCTTGTCGTCCACGGGTTTCCCCGCCTTGTGCCCTGCCAGTCCCAGCTTTGCCACGAACGCCACCGTCACCGGCGCCTGCTCGACGGCCTGCTTCGCCGGGTTCCGCTCGGACATGCACGCGACAAGCGCCTTGCGCACGGCAGGATCGCGGACCACCACGTAGCGGACGCACTGCGTGTTCGCCCACGACGGAGCGTTCCTGGCCGCGTCCACCAGCGTTTCTAGGTCCTTGTCCGCAACGGGTGCTGCTGTGAACTTCCTGATGCTTCTCCTGCCTGTGATTGCGGCGTCCAAATCCATGATTTACCCCGCTCAACATGATCCGCCCGTAGCCGGGAACGAATCGGTCACGGGAAAAGAATGCGGCGCGCCATGTCGGCGGCCGCAGATACTGCTTCCAGCATGCCGCGGTGCTCGGCAACCCCCTTCGCGGCTATGTCGAAGGCGGTCCCATGGCCCGGCGAAGTCCTGATGAACGGCAAGCCGAGCGTGACATTGACCGCGCCGAAGAAATCGTGGAGCTTCACTGGTATGAGCCCCTGGTCGTGGTAGAGGGCGACGACGGCATCGAACTTGCCGGTCAGGACCTCCCTGAAAATCGAGTCCGCCGGGAAAGGCCCCGAAGCCCTGATGTTCTCCCGGACAGCCGCGTCGATTGCAGGCTTCACGATTTCGAGGTCCTCGTGGCCCAGAATGCCGCCCTCGCCCGCATGCGGGTTGAGCCCCGCGACCGCGATTCTCGGCATGCCGATTCCCATCCTCGAAATCAGCGCGGAATTCGTAATCTTTATGACCGACGCGATTTTCTCCGAATCCATCGATTCTATCGCGTCCCTCAGGGGCATGTGGCAGGTTACGAGCGAAACCCTCAGCCCCCCGGAGATCATCATCAGAACCGCTTCCTGCCCGGTCTTGCTGGCCAGGAAATCCGTATGTCCGGGGAATCTGCATCCCGCAAGCTGCCATGACGTTTTCGACACCGGAGCGGTCACAATGCCGTCGATGTATCCTGCCATCACCAGGTTGACGGCGGTTTCGAGCGCCTTCAACGATGCCCGGCCGTTCTCCGCAGCCGGCTTGCCCTGCTCGAGCCTGCCGCATTCGATTGGATAAAGGAACGGAGCCTTGCGCCAGCCCCAGCTTTCCGGCGGCGCGTCCTCGTGAAAGAGGGGGCATATCCCTATGATTTTGGAGATTTTATCGAAGGCTGCCGCCGAGCCTACGACGCAGATGTCCGCCTTGCGCGTGATTTCGGGCTCGCAGAGGGTCTTCAGGATTATCTCTGGGCCCACCCCCCCGGGGTCGCCCATCGTCAAGCCCAGCCTGATTTTACGCATCGGAAAACCACGAAAAACCGCGGAAAGCGCAAGTGTATCAGAATTCGCGGAATTTGTAAAAAAAGAAATCCGAAGTCTGAACAGGAGCATCCGGACAAAGCCGATTAGCCGACGTCAGGCAAAGGAGGACCAACCTCCAATTTCCAATGAAGTTACGGGCTCAACGCTATGAATGTTCACAAGAAGACGAGATTTTCGAAGATAGGGGCCAAACGAGGTATCCCCTGAAACCAGGGGCTCGATTGGACTCCTTCGGCGCAACGCTCCCATCATTTGTTGTTGGAAGTTGGGATTTCATTGGGATTTGGCTATTGGTTGTTGGGGTTTTGCGCAGCGTCGGGTTACGGCTCGGCTGCGCTATAATTTGGCTGTTGGGATTTACGGCAAACCGTGGCCGTGGGCCGTGGCTGCAGCCTGGCCCGGCAGAGTTATGATATAATTCGAGCGGCATTGCTGTGCCGCGCATGAAATCGAACGTTCCGCTCCTGACCGCACTGTTCTCGGCCGCGGCAATCGCGACCGCAGCCGCGATTTTCGCCGCGGTCTATTTCGCCGTTTACGCCACGGAACCGGACTCGAAGCCCGCAGGCGACGAGGAATTCGAGCTGTCGACCAGCTTCTCGGATGCGGCGCCGGCGGATGATGGCGGGAAGCCCGGGATTGGCAAAATCCCCCATGCGGACGAAACGGTTTCCCGCCGCGCCCCTCCGGTCCCGGACCCGGACCAGGACGCGGAAATCCGGAGACTCGTCGGCCTTCTTGGCGACGAAGTATATAAGACCAGGGCGGAAGCGGAGAGGAAACTCGTGGCCATGGGCGCCATCGCCTTGCCGGAACTGGACAAGGCAATCGAACACCCTGATCCCGAGGTCCGCTGGCGCGCCTTCGAAGCAGCGGAGAGAATCCGCGAACGGGCGCGCTGATTCGCCGCCCCCGGTTTGCGGGCTATCCGCATTGTTGCCCCTACTCCTCCGCCTGGATGTCGAGCACGTCGACCGCCATCTGCCGGAATTTCTCGTACTGCTCCGGCGAGAAAGCCTTCTTGAAGGCCGCATCCACCCGCGCCTTTATCTTATCGAGCTCCTCACCGTAGGTCGTCTGCCGCTGGGGGATTTTCCTGGAAAGCGACTGCATGAACTCCGCCCAGTTTTTCTGCTTCTGCGCGTCGTCCGCCGCGCCCGAGATTGCGAGTATGCAGTCGAGCGGCTTCTTCCCCGTGTCGTCCGGGATTGAAAGCACTGCCCACGCTTCGCCCTGCGCCTTGCGCACCTCTTCCCCGGCCATCTTCGCTAACGCCTGGTTCAGCATGAGCTTGCGGGAAATCTCCTCGATTGTCGGCTTGCTCCCGCCATCGAGGTCGATGTTGTCGAGCGGGTCCTCCACGAGGCCGTACAGCTTGTCGTACTGCTCCCTGGTCAGCATCTTCTTGAACTGCCTGTCGAGGCCGATCTTTATCCAGAGGATGTATTCCATGAAGGAGGAGTCGCGCCCGGGGACGGGCTCTCCAAGCTTCTGGAACATGTCGGCTGCGGCGGCTTCCCTCTTCTCGGGCGGCATCGCCTGGATTGCCATGAACCGCGACAGCGGGGTTGTTCCGTCTGCCATGGGCGTCTGCATGACTTTGATATGCGCGGCCTTGGCCTTTGAGAGGACCGCCTTCATCGCGCCCTTCGGCTCGCCGTCCAGGCCGATTTCCCTGCAGATTTCGTCGAATCCGTATTTCCTCTTCATCGCGGGCTTCTCTTCGCCGGGATTCCTGCCGCAACGGCCGTCCTCGGGCGATTCCTCCGACTTGAGGTCCCTGGCCGCGTGCGCCGGGGCGTTCTTCGCCCTCTCAATCCTCGCGGTCATCAATGGTATGACCATGGGATCCAGGAAATGATTCGCGATCTTCCCGATGAGCCCGCCCTGGAACTTCCTGACCAGATCCATGAATTCCTCTGCCTTGTGCTTCAACACGTCCTTCTGCCTGTGGATGGCAAGTTCCTCGGCGATTTCGTCGCACTTGAGCGCGAAGTCCATCTCGCTCAGTTTCCTCGCCTTCCTGCACACCTCGACCATCCTTTTGATCTCCGCCTCCCTCTCGGCCGCTTCCATGGCGCCGAGGAACTGCTCGAGCCCCCCAATCATGGCCGAAAGGACCTTGCGGCACTCCTTCTCGAACGCCGCATCAGTGAGCCCGCGCGCCAGATCCAGCACGCGCTTCTCTTCGTCGTACGTCGACGCCTGGCCCACGCGCACCGGGTCGCGGAGCGTCTTCGGCGGTATCAGGCACGGATCATATGTCTTGAACACCTCCCGCTGGGCGGGAGTCAGCGCGTTCCATACAGATGCCTCCAACTCCGACATCCCTTCGAAATAGCGCTTGCGAATCCGTTTCTCGGCAATCTCCATCACCCCGCCCATGCCTTCCAGGCTTGCGGGAATCCTGTCGCCTTCCCTCACCGTCTCCAGTATCTCCCGGTATATCTGTACTATCTGCCGGCAGCGGTAGTTGTCCCCGCCGAAGCACTTCTCCCTGAGATCACATGCCTTCCGGGCAAGTTCAACGATTTTCTCCATCTGTTCGACCGAAAGGTGCAGGCCGTTGTATAGGTTGTGGAGGTTAATCTCCCGCTTCACATCCCTGGCTTCGCAGAAAAGCCCGAAATCGCTCTCGAGGTTCGGGTCCGGCCCATCCCCGGCGAAAAGACTCATGGCCGGGAAAGCCGCCAGCACCGCAACTACAATCGCCATCGCCTTGTTCATGTCTGCCTCCTGGAAAGAACTCGCGCCCGGGAATTGAAGCCTGCATTCAACACATGATACTACAGCGCATGCCCCGCAGAGGTTTCACGGGACAGGAATGCGGAACGGTCAAGATACAAGGCCCCTGGTCCCCGGCGGTCCGCCGGGGCGCCCCTGCCAACCACTCAACCACCCGGCTTCCCTACTGCATCCGACACGGCCCGCCGTCCGCGGCCCGCGGCCCCGTCCAGGGCGGACGATCGAGGTCCGCATTGCCGCCCGATACGATGATTCCCGCCTTCTTCCCCTCCACAGAAAACCTGCCGCAGAGGAGCGCGGCGAGCGGCACGGCCGAGGACGGCTCGATTATGATCTTCATCCTCTCCCATACTAGCCTGGTTGCGGAGATGATTTCGTCCTCGCCCGCCGTCAGGATCCCGGCGATGCGTTTCCTGATGATTTCGAATGTCAGCGGCCCCAGGGACGTCCTCAGCCCGTCCGCGATTGTCTTGGTGCCGGTCTGCGGGATAATCCTGCCTGCGGCAACCGACCTGGCGGCGTCGTCGGCCGTCGATGGCTCGGCGCCATAGACCGCCGTCGAAGGGGACAGCGCGGACGCGGAAATCAGCGTGCCCGAGCAAAGCCCTCCCCCTCCGACCGGCACTAGCAGCACGTCGAGGCCAGGCACTTCCTCGATGAACTCCTTCGCGGCAGTCCCCTGGCCGGAGATTATCCGGAAATCGTTGTACGGGTGGATGAACTCGCCCCCGGTCTCCTCGAGAACTTTTTCCGCCGTCTTCTCGCGGGATTCGAGCGTCGGCTCGCAGAAC
>DYIT01000026.1:0-16752 GCA_020723505.1 Candidatus Kuenenia stuttgartensis | reverse complement strand
CCTCCCGCCGTATCCCTTCACGGCCTCGGCTTTCGATGCGAGCGAGTTCGAGGGCATCACTACGTGCGCGGCTATCCCGCGAATCCGCGCAGCCAGCGCCAGCGCCTGCGCATGGTTTCCGGATGAGTGGGTCACGACGCCCTTCGACGCCGATTCGTCGTCGAGGGAAAACACTGCGTTGCACGCGCCCCTGAACTTGAAGGCGCCCGCCTTCTGGAAATTCTCGCACTTGAAGAACAGCCTGCACTTGAGCAGATTGTCGAAAAAGGCGGAGGTAAGCACGGGCGTGCGGTGAGCATGAGGAGCTATCCTCGCAGCCGCCGCCAGGACGTCCCTGTATCCGGGTGTCTCCACTCCAGTCCCCTCGAAAAAAGAATCCCCTGATGCGTGAATCTACCCGAACCTCCATGCCTGGACAACGGGCGAGTCCGTCAGCAGTGGAGCTGCCGCGGCTTTTACCTGATTGTTACAATCTTGCAGGCAACAAATCCCGCCCGGAAGCGACTATGATTATCAGGCGTCGTTCTTGAGAGGAGAAGACATCATGAAAATCCAATCATGCCCGATCGCTCGCCGTTGCGGCGAATCCGCGCGCTGGATTTCCTGCCTTGCGGCCGCGGCGGCCCTGTCGGCGCTGATTCAGTCTCCGGCCCTTTCCGAGGATGCGAAGACCGGCCGCGTCGAAGCCAAGGCGGAGGAGTACGGATCTTATTACCTCCTCGACGTTCCGGAGAAATACTCGGCGGACAGGTCGTGGCCGCTTCTGGTCGCTCTCCACGGCGCAGGGGACAACGCGAAGAACTTCATCGGCTTATGGTCCCAGCTCGCCATGAAGGAAGGATACCTGCTCGCGGTCCCGTGCGGCGATTCCAAAGCGCCTGATTGGAGCGACAACCAGAGGACGTGGTCCGGATCCTCGCCCAAATTCATCCTCTGGGTGATCGACCAGGTGAAGAAAGCCTACAGGATCAACGAGGAACGCATCTACCTCGCCGGCTTCTCCGCAGGCGGCCACATGACTTTCTATGCAGGCCTTCTCAATCCAGGCGTTTTCGCAGCGCTCGTGCCGTGCTCGGGATGCGTCATGGAAGAAATAACCGACTCGGCGCTCGAAAAGGCTTCAAATCTTCCCGTCCGCGCCCTTGTCGGCGAGAAGGACCCCAATTTCGAGCCCGTGAAGCAGAGCGTGGAGAGACTCAAGAAGGCGGGGTTCAAGACAGTGATTCTCCGCACTTTCCCCGAACTCGCCCACCAGTATCCGCATGACGAGAACCCGAAAGTCCTTCAATGGTTCGACGAGCTCTACGCCGAAAAGCTCAAGGCGAAAGGGCTCACCGACCTGCTTGCGAAGGCGAAAAAGGCGTACGAGGAGGGCAAATACGCAGAGGCCGTCGAACCGCTGCTGAAAATCACGGGTTTCGGCCTCAAAGCCCCGGTCACGGACGAGGCAGAGGGGCTCCTCAAGCTGATTTCGGAAACAGGGACCGCCCGGCTCTCACAGGCTGTGGAGCATGCCAAGGCGGGCAGATACCTAGAAGCGCTCGCGGCTTTCCGTTCAACCTCCAGGGATTTCGCGGGACTCGATTGCGCGAAGAAAGCCGCGGAGGAGGAGAAGGCTCTGATGTCGAATCCGGACGTCAGGAAACGGGTCTCCGAACTGGAAGCCGGGGAAAAGCAGGCCGCCGCGGAGGCCGCGGCCGCTGAATCGCTGGCGAAAGCAGCGGCCCTTCAGGAGGCTGGAAAACACGCTGAAGCCCTGAAGGCCTTCGACGACGCGGCGAAGAAGTTCCCGTCGACCAAGGCGGGATTGGAGGCGAAATCCAGGGCCGACGCGATGCGGGCCGACAAGACCCTCATGGCCTCTCTCGACCTCGAGAAGAACCTGAAAAAAGCCAACAGCTGGTTCCAGCTCGCGGAAAACCTGCGAAAGAACGGCAAGCGCGAGGATGCGCTCAAGTATTACAAGATGATAGCCGACCTGGTCCCCGACACCGACCTCGGGAAAAAAGCCGAGGACAAGCTCCGGGAACTCAGATAACAAGCCTTCGGCTTGACCGAGCGACTCTTCTCCGCTCGTCATTTCCCGAAATGCCCTCCGGCGAACCTCCCGAACACTCCCACGGCGTCGGGGCTATCGTCCCTGGTCGCAACCAGTTCTTTCCATCCGTCGCCGTCCATGTCCTCCGCGCAAACGGGGTTCCAGCGCTCGGGAGAAGAAACCCACAGGACGTTGCTTGTAGCTCCGGTTATGGTCAGCTGACCGCCTCTTTCGTAGGTTTCCTTTTTCGCGTGCAATACCAGCTCGTCTGATCCGTCGGAATCGAAATCCGTTTTGAACGCGGCCGAGAAATCATCCATCAAGGCGATTTGCCTGCCGTTTCCTAGGAAAAACCACACCGCCTTCCCAAGGGATACGACAATCACCGAGTGCTTCTTCCCGTCGAGCATCCGACCCAAAACCAGGATGGGTTTTCCTTCATTCCATTCATGGTCCCAACCTGGTTCTTTCTCTCTTTTCAGGAAGGAACGCCAGATTCGTTCCCCGTTCAGGGGATTAATCGCCTCCAGAAACCATGGGCTGCTCCAATTCGAAGCCTTATCTTTCACACAGCCATTGAACAGACCTATAAGGAGATTTGTGCCATTTCCGTCATTTGTGAAATTCATCGCCTTGCAGTATCCCTGGTCAGTCTGCCAGACCTTCCGGCCGCTCTTGTCGAGTACTAGGATTCCCCCTCCGAATGGCATGAAGTGGATTCCCATTCCAACGCTGGTCGCCCTGTGCCCAATCCCGCAGAAAATCAGGTCCTTTCCACCGACGTTCCGCAGAACAGGATTAGCGAGCCGTGTCAATCCGGGCTGTGAATGCCCGATGAATTCGGGAAGGCTCTCAGGGCGGACCTCATGCCTCCAGATCTCTTCGCCGCCTGTTGTCTCGGCGACTATCCGGTCCGCCTCCCGGAAGTAGACGATCCCTTCGCCCGTCCAGAATTCTTCTCTGGCAGTAGAACAATATTCGCTAAATCGGTTCATATCATTTGAATCAGTTGAAGGCACCTCGATTTCACAGCCGTAATTAGTGAGGATGATTCTCTTATCACAACTCCTGACCGACAGCGCCTTGCGCCCTTCCATCTCCTCAATCCTGGCATCGGAGAAGTGCCTGCATCTCTTGGGCTGCCAGAGGTTTCTCAGCCGGAAGTCCTTGTACGGATTTGAAGCAAGTTCGCACCTCATCGTCTCCTTGCGCCACGAGAGATCCTTTGCTATCCCATCCGCCTCTTCCGCTTCACTGGTTCCCTTGAAGTCCAATCCCACTTCGATGGCGGCGACCAGCGCATCCCCCGTCTCTCCTTCGGCAAGCAGCGCCTTGACCTCGATGAGCCGCGCCTTGGGATCGGCAAGACCTCCTTTTGCAGGAAGCAAGGCAAGAAGTTCCAGCGCCTTGAGCCTCTCCCCAAGCGAGAAATACGCCTTCGCTTTCAGGTTGCGCATCTCGTATAGACGGCTTACCCAATGCCTGTCCACGCTCAATTTGGCAAGTACGCTGCGGAAGTCCCCCCTTGCCATGCGTGCATCCGCTTCTTTGACTAGTGCCTTGTCAACTTGTTCTTCGTTTCGTATATCGCTTGAGGATTCGTGCTTCCATGTCTCGAAGAATCCGGCAAGTTCGATGGCTGAGAACAGGCTCCTCGCCTTCTCCTCGACGTAATCATGAATCCTGCTGTCCACGTACCAGGAATCCAGCATCGCTAGCACGGATTTCTGCAACTCAGTCGTTACATGAGAGTTTTCACGTCCAGTACCGCCCGGTCTTGCGGCGATGAACCTGCGATTCATGCTGCCCCTGAACGCTGAGAACTCCTCATCGTAGTCTTCACCCGAGCATCCCTCTCTTTGCACCTCATAGTCCAGTCTACCCTCTGTCCATAAGGCTTCGCCCGGCATCCAGACCTGAGTCCAAGCCGAGCTGCGGTCGATTTCGATGCGAACCACGATTCTGCCGCCCTCTTCTCGCGCCTCCTGCCTGACAAGTCCGATTCGATCGCAAGGGAAGACCTCAACGCCCTCCCTTACCGGGAACTTGGGCAGGAAAAGCGCAGATTTTCTATATGGACAGGCGATTCCTGGATTACCGAGCGGCGACAGGATTCCAGAGAAATGCGATCCGGTTGACTGCCTACCCCATCCTGCGACGATTCGGTTCGCATATCCGATGCATGGGAACCCGTTCGAGCCCGGCGTTGTCGCAATTATAAGTTTATTCTCCCATCGTTCCCCCGCGAACTCAGCCTGCATCCATCGGTCTCCCGTCTCTTGCCTGAATTCCTCTCTCGTGCTGAAAATGTAGACGAGGTCCCGGCTCCATTCCGGCCTCTCGATCAGGACTCTCCCGTTCTGCTCAATTCCCTGCTCAGCTACCTTTCCCCAGGGCGAATCATGCCGGCGTTCTTCTCCGCCCCATTCGTTAGGCGCATCCCAATACCGGCATGAGGTCCTCCCCGCGCATTCCTTCGCGGCTTCTTCCGCGAGTCTCCCGGCTTCCGACAAATCGCCCGCCTGGCATGCATGGTCGTGCAGGGCCTTGTACGCTTGCACGCGCGCGTCGAATGCCAGCCCCCATTTCGAGACAAGCTTCAATAGATCGAGCGCGATTGTTCTGGACTCCGACACCGGATAAAGCGCCTTCGCAATCCTGAAAATGCAAGTCGGCGCATTGGAAGTCGATGGATACCTTCCCGCGAAAATAGCGCCAGCCTTGAAAATGCACCTCCATTCCTCTTGTGAAGGTTCAATCATGTGGTACTCCAATCCGTCGAGCGATCTAGAGATATAGGCTCCCAGCGCTTCAGCCGTTCGGGAATATCCAGGATGTTCTTCCGCCATTCTCAAGGCCGTTCTTCCGTAGAGTGCGATGTACGTCGCATCAAGCTTTCTGCCGTCCAGGTTCGAATTGTACGTATTCATGATTTCATCAAGCGCAAGGGCGGCTGCGGGAGTCCCTCGGTTTCGATCTGCGAACTCCTGGCACAAACGCACGGCCTCCTTGTAATCCCCGTGCTGTTTCCTCCAGCGGATCCCATCGAGAAAGGAATCGACGGTTGGAGAACGGTCGGCCTTTGAACTATCGACCTGCACGGGCTTTTCCGCGCGAATCATCCCGGTGATATCAGGAACCGACAGCGGAATATTGACCGGCGGTCGCGGGTTTCTGTTTTGCCGCGTCTCTTGCGGGAGTACTCTGAACTCTTTTCCCGGGCTTCCCGGGAATGCGTAGGTTTTCCTCCTCGGCTCCCTGCTGATCCGGTTCACCTCCCTGCCGCGATTGGATAGCCGGACGCAGACGAAGACGGCAGAAAGCAGGACAAGAAGAAGTAAAACATACCTTGCCGCGCGTTCCCTCACCTGCGCCTCCCAAGAGTTCTCGCCGACTCGATCCTCCAGCGACCCTCTATGGCTGCATTCCACAAATCGATTGCATTACGGGAATCTATCAGCTCGAATGCAGGTTCATCCCCATCCAGGAAGGACTTGGATTCCTTGCCTCCCCCCGACGGCCACGAGAAATGCCTTCTGACTCCGCAGGCAACGAACACAACGTTCGCGAATTCTCCTCCGCCCTCAGGTACTTTCACCAGGACCTCTTCGAACACCACCCTCAAGGTCTTTTCCAGGCAGCGCGCGAACAGGGCCCCGTCCCCTCTCAGAAAGCCCTGGAAGTTGACCAGAAGAAAACCATCGCTTCTAAGCCGATTCCTCGCAAGCTCGAAGAACTCGCGGGTAAGAAGGTGGAATGGATGGTTCCCGCCTCCGTAGGCGTCGAGCACGATTGCATCATATTCCGTTTCGGATTCATGAAGGCAGGATCTCCCGTCACCGATGATTACCGGGTACAAATCCGAATCGAAGGTGAAGCAGTCACGGGCGGTTTCCAGGATGACCGAATCGACCTCCACGGTCGTCACGGACCCGGGTTCCAGTTCGCGCGGAATGAGGCCCGCGCCAAGCCCGATTAGGAGCACTTTTGCGTCCGGAAAGGAGAGATTCGCCCTCAACGCCCCGCCGATTTCCTGCACGTACTCGAAGACGGAAGTCCGTGGTTTTTTCCACATTCCCCCCTGGATTGCGCCGGACACTACAAGGAACAACGCATCGCCCCTGTCGACTACATCGACCGGGCCGAACCTCGACAGCCTGCTGTACGGGACATCCGATTCCCGAAGGCTGGATGGAATAAGCGTGACCAGGCATGCCATGGAAATCGCAACGGCTGCCGCGGCCTTCGATCCGCGAGCGATGACCAGTACCGTCGCGGAAGCAAGCAGAAGCGCGGCGGAGCATCCCGAGAAAATCTGCTCCATCAGGAGTTTTGGGACGAGTACGAATCCTGCCCATGCAGTTCCGCCCAGGGATCCCGCGGCGCTTGCAGCCGAGAGGATCCCTGCCCTCGAGCCTACCTCCCTAACCTCCTGGGTCCATATCCTCATGCATACCGGGTAAACCGCCCCGAGAGCCGTGAAAGGAAGCGCGAACAGCGCGATGCTTGATACTACCGCCCCGAACCTCGGGCCATGGGTCGCGAAACTCAGGACAATGCCGTGCCAGAGAAAAGCGTCGAATGCGAGTCCGAGGCTTGCAATGGCCAGAGTCGAGGGAAGCACATGAGTAGCCAGGCTTTCTTCCCGCCCGCTCGCGAAATAACCTCCAAGCATATAACCGATGGCAAGGCTTCCCAGGGCGACGGAAATCATCGCTGTCCATGTATAGATGCTTGTCCCGAATCCCGGGGCAAGCGCATGGATGCCGGCGATCTCCAGAATCATGGCCGCCGCCCCGGATGTGCCTGCGGACAGCACAACGGAAATGCCAATGCCTTTCGCTTTTGATTTCATGGAACCGTAAAACTGCAGCCAAGCGTTCTTTAGAGATTAAGCAAACACCGGTTTGCAGCCGGTGGCTTTTCGATTCGCCTCGACAGGGGAGCCGTTCGTCAACGGCCCATGCGGTTCCAGCCGCTGCCGGGAAAGGATTCGCATCCTCCACGAACCCGATATCTTTCGACGGCTGTCATCCTCAATATTCAAACGTTCTCACGGTCGTAAATGTTCCGGCAAAACAAGTTTCTCCTGCCCAAGGCCCCGCAAATCCCGGTTATGCCCCGGCCTTGCTGAGGCTCCCGATGCTCGACCCGGAACCCGGAACCTGAACAGCGCCGCCGACCGTCTTGCTGGCAATGGATTTCTGTAATTATTTACCTTGCATGCGCAAGCGCCGTCCTGGCCCTTGCGCTCGCAGGCTGCCCCTCGGAAAGCCATCACGCCGCCCCCATACCCGGCGGCGAATACGCCAATCCCGGCCTGCTGGCTGTTCTTCCTCAGCCTGGACCTGTCCCTGAACCTGGGAGGAGGGTTCGCCTTCTCCGCCGGGCTTCTCGTCCCGCTGTGGAAGACGATAAAGGACTCCCCGAACGATCTGGACTTCCTCGTGAAAGCCGCCGTCAAGTTCTCCTTTTGACCGGATTGTCGAAGCAGCATCATGCTGATATAATCGCCCCCCGGCGCCGTGCAATTCAGGGAGCATCCGGGTTGCCCTCGCGGGATACCCGGTTGCTTTGGCCTGAGGCTCGGCAGATGCTCGTTTCCCAATATGAATATCGATTTTCCGCGAAGCGGAAAATCAGGAGAGGTGCCGGAGCGGCCGATCGGGCACGCTTGGAAAGCGTGTGTATCAGCAATGGTACCGTGGGTTCAAATCCCACCCTCTCCGCAAGCGTTCCGCTTGAGCAAGCGTCTCTTCTCCGGCGTACGTACCGCTGTTTTTAGCGATCGGCCTCCATCGGAGACCTTCCGCCAGTTGCCGTCGAGGGCGCCGCAAGCGTTCCGCTCTTCTTCGCTTGAATGCCTGGGCTTACTAAGAAGTGCATAATAATATTGACAGGTTTTCGACGCTGAGACCGCTGATGGATTTCTGAAGACGCTGAAAGAATACGTTTCAAAGCCACGGGCATGCCTCAGCGTCCTCAGCTTCTCTTCAGTGTTTTCAGTGTCGAATGTTCCATCGTGTCAATACTATTTCGCACTCATTAGTAAGCTTCGAAGAGCAGGCCTTGAGCAATCCTGAATTTTCGCGTTGATCTGAGCTGGCTTTGAAAAATCCAGACCGGCTCGACAGGATTGTGTGAGGCGGATGTTCCAGCATCCCCCATCATCTCGCTGGGACTCCGCCGAAAATCATCGCGGCACCCGGAAACCCTGAAAACGGTTTAGACCACCCGTTCGCCCCAGATGGATGATGTTCAATTCAAAAAAAGAACTCTCACGGAGGCACGGAGACACGGAGATGAACGAGATTGCATCCCGGATAGTTCACGAAGAATCGCCCCTACGGGCTTCAGAATATACATCGCCGCCTTGCGGTGTCAGGAATGTTCCGGCGGCTCCCACGGAATCAGGAGAATCAGTCTCGAACGACGCCTGGGGTTCTTCAGCGCCGTTCGATCAGGAGAATCAGGGCGCAGAGTAAGAGTCGCGGCTCCCACAGGATATTGACACGCGCACGGGGAAACCAGTTGGCATGATTTTCGGTGTCTTCGGCGTCTTCGGTGGTGAATCGATTACCGTTAACAGCTCACCGTTTACCGCTTACGTCCATGCGCACCGTGCTGCTATGGACTCCCCGCCGGCGCCTCCCTGAGCCTCGCCGCAAGCTTCGCGACCGCGTCCCTGAAGGCGTCTACCCCCCCGTCGTTGAGAATTGTGGCGTCCGCCATGGCGATGGGCCCGCCCTTGTTGAGCTCTTCAATTTCCGCCCTGTCCCTGAGCATCGCCTCCTCGATTGTGAGCGGGCGCACCTTGCGGCTTCTCAGCCTCTCGTACCTCAAGGATGGAGGGGCGAACACGGCTATGACGACGAGCGATCCGCCGTAACGCTTCTTCAGTTCCAGGTACTCCTCCCACGAGTACATGCCGTCGGCCACCACCGGCCCGGCCCGTCTCGCCTCGTCAATCCTCGGAATCGACCGGATTGCATAGGCCGCCATCCCGGATTTCGCCCTGATGTCCTGCCTCACAAGCCGCTCGGTGGACGGCGTCTGCTTAAGCCCCCTCGCCTTGAGCTCCTCCTCGGTTATGTCCCCGAACCGGACCGTCGTGTACCCGTTCGCGGAGAATACCGCCGCGGCTTCCGACTTGCCCGATCCTGGCATCCCCACGATTGCCACCACCCCCCGCGCACCGACCGTTCCCTGATTCATGTTTCGCAGTCCAATTGCCTGGCTGGCCGGATTCGTCACTTGCCGGTTCCGGCTCGTCACGGTTATTTCTGAAGGCATTCCTTCACGCGCAGCACCGCCCTGGATATCACCGCCGTGCGCTTGTGTATGTTCGCCCTCTCCTCCTGGTCCTTGCCCTGCGCTTCCCTGGCGTAGGACTCGTTCATCCTCTCGTATTCCGCGAGCATGTCCTTCAGGGATTCCTCGTAGCCCGCGTCCGCCGGATTGAGCATGCCGTTCCTCTCGATAAGGGCGAGCAGGGCCTTGTCCACGTCCCCAAGAGGCCCGGACGCGAACGGGATTTCCTTGCGGGCGTGCTTCTTGAACGCCTCGTATTCCGCCTTGAGCAGATCCCCGGCCACGCCGAAACCCCTGAACCTCTCCCATGCCGCCTTCAGAACGGACATGGCCACCCGGAGGTTCCCGCGCGACTCGTCCCGATCCGCCTTGCGCATCTCCTCCCTTGCGATGTCGTGCGCCTTCTTCTCGAGGCCGCCGATTTCCGAGGCCAGACCGCCTTTCAGCTCCTCGATGTCGTCGAACATGCCCGAGGGAAGCGCCTTGTAGGCAGCGAGCGCCGCGCCGAACTTGCCGTGCTTCTCGAGCATTTCCGCCTCCGCCTTCACCTTGTCGAAAAGCGCCCCAAGCTCTGCTGCGTACACCTTCCTCGCCTTGGTCTCCACCCTGTCCACGTAGTCGCCGCCGAAGCCCTCGGGCAGGCGGGTCCTCATCTGGCCGAGCAGATGGAAAATCTTCTGAATCCTGTTCAGCACTTTCCTGTGCGCGTCCAATTCCCCGTCGTATCCGTCGAGCTCGGACTTGAGCTCCTTGAGCTTCGATATCCTCCCGTTCAGGTCGCGCATCTTCGCCCTGGCTTCCGCAGCCCTGGAATCGTCGGGATATGACCTCGCCGCCCTCTCGTAGAGGAGCACGGCTTCCTGGAAACAGTAGATTCGGTTGAACGTCATCGTGGCTTCCCCGGAAGCGACGTCCTGGTCGGCCTTCCCCAGCGGGTCCTCAATCGGGGGGGGAGGCGGCGGAGGAGGCGGAGGCGGGGGAGGAGGCGGAGGTTCCTCCTTCTTTTCCGGCTCGCTGCTGCATGACGCGAGCGCGCATGCAAGCATTGCGCAGGCCGAAACCAGAAGACAGGCCGCCAGCAGGCGCATGACTGCGCCGCCCCGCCACGAGCCTTCGGGCCCGCTGACGAGGAAACGAGGCTGGATTCGCTGGAAAATCATCAGGTTCCCGAATCGACACCCCCGCCCGGGCAGACGAAACGGCTTCGACGCGCGCCGCCCCCGCCGGGCGGATGCACGCTAACCCCAGGATATCAGGCCGGGTTCGAACCTGTGGTTGAGCCTCTTGACGTTCGGTACCACCCTCGCCGCGAAACCGTGGCTCCCGCTCGTCTGGCAGGCCAGGACGCCCTTGTAGAGGTACGATCCCTCCGGCCCCTTGCCTGAAACCGCGAGCTCGAGCACCGTCCCGCCGGTAAGCCTGCCCTCGGCGTCGAGAGGGGCGTGGAGTATCTGCACCGTCACGTCGTCCGGCGTGAGGTCGCTCAGGTAGACAGGCACAGTGACCTGCATCGAGTCCCCTATCTTCAGCTCCCCGGGCTTCTCCAAGACCGCCTGGCCCACGCGCAATCGGTTCCACACCGAGTAGAGCCTCTTTATCCAGGCCGCGAGGTCCTTGGCCTTGCGGTACCCTTCGGGCTCGAGGTCCTTGGATATGCGGAAGGCCGGCAGATAGAAGCTCTCTGCGTATTCCTTGACCATCCTGTGGGTGTTGTACGCCGGGCAGAGCGTGCGGAACGACTCGCGCATCATGTCAATCCACTTGCGGGGCAGGCCGTCAGTGCCGCGGTTGTAGAAAATCGGCACGACCTCGTCCTCGAGAATCCTGTAGAGCCCCCTGCTCTCCACCTCGTCCTGGTAGTTCGTGTCCGCGTACGTCTCTCCCGCGCCTATGGCCCAGCCGTTGTTGAACTGGTAGCCCTCGCACCACCAGCCGTCGAGGACCGAGAGGTTCAGCCCGCCGTTGAACGTCACCTTCATGCCGGATGTGCCGGACGCCTCGAGCGGCCTGCGGGGATTGTTTAGCCACACGTCGACGCCCTGGACCAGGTACCGGGCGATGTTCATGTCGTAGTTCTCGAGGAACACAATCCGCCTCCGGAGGGTCGGCCGGTTGGCGAGCGTGATTATCGTCTTGATTAGCTCCTTGCCCTCAACGTCCCTGGGATGGGCCTTGCCGGCGAAGATGAACTGGACCGGCCTGTCCGGGTTGTTGCAGAGCGCCTCCAGCCTCGAGATGTCGCGGAATATCAGCGTCGCGCGCTTGTACGTCGCGAACCTCCGCGCGAATCCGATTGTCAGTGCCTGCGGATCGAGCACCTCCCACGCAGCCTTGAGCTCCGAAGACGTCGCGCCCCGGGCCTTGAGCTGCCTGTGCAGCCCAAGCCTCGACACCGCCACCAGCCGCTCGCGCCTGCGCTCGTGCGTGCGCCAGATTTCCGTGTACGGAATCTCGGCGACGCGCTTCCATACCTCGGGGCTGTCCGGCTCCTCAATCCACTTCGGGCCGAGATAGCGGTCCAGCAGAGTGGACATGTCGTAGGAAATCCACGACGAATGATGCACGCCGTTCGTAATCGACCCGATTGGGATTTCGTCCTCAGGCACGTCCGGCCAGATTTCCTTCCACATCTTCCTCGAGACCTCGCCGTGCAGCTTCGACACGCCGTTCGTGAAGTGCGACATGCGCAAGGCGAGCACCGCCATGGAGAACGGCTCTGTCGGGTCGAACGGGTTCTTGCGCCCCAGCCCGAGGAACTCGTCCTGGCTCAGGCCCAACTCCCTGTGGGCGAATTCGCCGAGGTAGCTCTTCATCATGTCCGGGCTGAACTCGTCTATCCCGGCCTTCACCGGCGTGTGCGTCGTGAACACGCTCGATGCCATTACCGCGCGCTTCGCCTGCTGGAAATCGAGCGACTTCTCCCTCATGAGCATCCTCGCGCGCTCGAGCGAAAGGAACGCGGCATGCCCCTCGTTCATGTGCGCCACCGACGGATTCATGTCCATGGCCACCAGCGCCCGCATCCCGCCTATCCCGAGCAGAAGCTCCTGCTTTATCCTCATCTCCGTGTCCCCGCCGTAGAGTTGCGCCGTTATCTCGCGGTCCTGCGCGCTGTTGATCTCGATGTTGGCGTTTAAAAGGAAGAGCTTCGTCCTGCCGACGTTGACGTGCCATAGCTCGGCGAACAGCTTCCTGCCCGGCAGGTCCACGGACACGATTATCGGCTTCCCGTCGCGGTCGAGCACCTTCTGCACCGGCATGTTGGCGAAATCATTGTCCGGATACGTCTCCTGCTGCCACCCGTCCACGTTCAGGTACTGGTAGAAGTAGCCCTCGCGGTACAGGAGCCCCACGCCGCACAGCGGCAGCCCAAGGTCGGACGAGGATTTGAGATGATCGCCCGCCAGCATGCCCAAGCCGCCCGAATATATCCTGATGCACTCGTTCAGCCCGAACTCGAGCGAAAAATAGGCGATGTTGAAGCCCGCTTCGGATCCGTGCTTGCGCTTGTACCAGGTCTTGGCCTTGAGGTAGTTCTCGAAGGTCTCCTTCACCTTGTGGAGATTGGCCATGAAGCTCTCGTCCTCGACAAGGGCCTCGAGCTTCTGCTGGTTGATGCGCCCAAGCAGGGCGACCGGGTTGTGGTAAATCTCGTCCCACATGTCGCGGTCCATCCTCCGGAACACGTCGAGCGCGTCCCGGTCCCATACGTACCAGATGTTGTTCGCGAGAGTGAGAAGAAAGTCCAGCTCCTTGGGGAGCCTCGGCTTCACGTTGTACTTGTGCACCGTCTTGAACGAGCCCATGGGGAACATACGCGTTTTCCTGACTTCCAAGATCGCCTCCTGATGTAAAAATACGCCGCTTCCCGTCCCGCAGGAAACCCCAGGCACGTCCCGGACACCAGTGGAAAACATAGCAGCATCCCGTCCAACGGTCAATAAACCTCCGGTTTAATCATAACCCGGACGAGCCGGAACCAAACAGGGGTGAAAATGAGGCTCGTCCGGGTTATATCACGCGCTTCGCGCGTGCCTTGCGATAACCATCCAATTTCTGAAAGAAACCTATATTTGGATTCCAGGCTTGAGATTCGTGATTTCCCCATGTCGCAATCTCTTCTGCACTGAACAGCTTGTCTAGCCCGGCGCCGCGGCTTCGGCCGATTTGATTGCTATCGTCGCGTATGAGTTGCGAGGAAGGAACATGGAAATCACGAGGCACGACCTGCCCCGGTTGAGCCTGTCCGCCTCGGGGCCGCGCACCCTCACGTCCCCGGGGACTACGACCGCCTCGCGGCCCTCGAGCCGGAGTTGGACGGATTTCACCCCGGGCCTCCCGAGCGCCTCCGTCGTTATCTTCTCGTTGTGGAGCACGGACTCGAGGACTTTTCCCACGTCGGGCCGGATCGCCCGGACTCCTGCGCCCGGCAGGGGCAGTTCCACCCCGGAAAGGCTTTCCAGGCCCCCAATGCCGGCGGCTGTCGGAAAAGCCATGTATCCGCAAAGGTACGACGTCTTGCGCACGTCCTTGCCCGAAACACCTGCCACTATCCTGCTCAGGATTTCGTTGAACAGGAACGACTGGTAGCTGTATGCGACCAGCAGAAGATATGCGCGGTCCACGCGTTCGAGGGCGCCCCTGAAATCCCCGGACCTGGACGCAAGATACTTGAAGACCGCCGTCTCGTCCGGACTCTCGGCCGCACGCAGGCATGCGCCCCAGCGGCCCCACGCCTTGCGTATCTTCCCGCCCCGGGCGCGCCTGGCCCACGTGTCCTGGAGCGCCGGCGTCGCGAACATCAGCTTGAGCGCTTCCTCGTGCTGCCCGTCCAGCATCTTCCTGAAAGGGAAATCCCTGCCGTGCCTCGCTGACCCGAAACGCTGATCGTCGAAATAGTTCGGCATGCCGCCCCCGGCGACCAGTCGCATCCCGACGGCGAGCCCCTCGGCCTCGCGCGCCGAAAGGTCCCTCGCCGTGAGATCGAAGCGGTTGCCCGTGAAGTTCCTCTTGGAGAGCGCCTCGTCGCAGAAGCCCATGAACTCGACGATCATGCCCCTCAGCTTGAACCCGCGCCTGGGCCCGGCAGGCACGGTGAAGTACTGCGTCGCGCAAGAGTCGTAGTCCTTGAGGCCGAGATACGCGACGTCCCCCCTTCCCACCCCGAACCTCTCCGCGACCGCGGCCACGGCCTCGAGCGTGTTGCGCCGTTCCTTGCGGAGCCTGTACAGCGAGAACGGCCCCTTGCCGCGCGGTTCGACGTCTATCATCTCCTCTACGCGGAAATCGCCGGGCTTCTGCTTAATCCTCACGTCAATCCTCGGGAGTGATTTCCTCGGGCCTGGGGTCCGACGAGGATCCGTTGAAGATGAGCTTCATTATGCCGGTGAACATGCGCGCCTGGTATCTCGCGTCGTAGTCCGCCCTGTGCCGCAGCTTCTCGTCGATGTCCTCGAGCTTCAAGGCCTGCTTGAGATAGGTCTTCCGCGCCCTCGCCCAGGGGATTGCCAGCCTCGCCATGGAAAGGGCCTTGATGTCCATGGGGAAGATGTTGAACGGGTTCCTGACGCCCATGTGGGCGAAGTAGAAGTTGATGTACGCCCAGTCGAAGGCCGCGTTGTGGCCGACGAAAACCGGCTTGGGTATTCCGCCGCCGTGGACCCCGATGACGAACTCGCGGAAGGCGGACATGGCCGCCGCCGGTTCCAGCCCGTTCTTCTCGAGGTGCTCGCGCGGAATGCCGTGGACCGCCATGGCCTCAGGGGAAAAGCCGGGGAATACCGGCTTGAGCTCGACGTAGAAGTCTTCGAGCATCTCGAACCTGCCGCCGGTCTCGCGGACCGGCGTGGCGCCGATTGACACCAGGTTGTGGATGCCCGGGATGTGCCCGGAAGCCTCGACGTCCACGGAGACATACAGCATGTCCGCTTCCTCAGAACAGCGTTCGGCCACGTCCCCGGACCCGGCTTCGTCCGGTTCTCGAAGCCGCCTCCATGCCAGGGCTCGGGGAACCGGGAAGTGTAGCAGAGCCGCGCCTTTTGTAAACAGGAATGGGCCGGCCGCCGCCCGTGTCGAAGACCGCCGAAGGCGGGGCGGATCTTCGAGATTTCAATGGAAGTTGGGGTTGGAGTTCATTGGAAATTGGAGGTTGGGATTTCATTGGGATTTGGCTGTTGGTTGTTGGGATTTTCGGCAGCTGAGTGCCGTGGCGGCTGCGAGGTCGCTCTTGGATTTCCGTCCATTTCCGGGTCTCCGCGCTTCTGTAAGAGATTTTCTTTTTCGGACTGAGCATCATCCATCTGATATGATTCGCCCGTCATAGAGGCTTATGCGGGCGAATCATGAAATGCTCCATCCACTATTTCAGCGCGACCGGCAATACAAAGGCCGCGGCCCTCATAGCCGCCTCGGTGCTGAGGGAGGCTGGCTGCGCCGCGGACGTCTCGGCCATTCGCGACTCCGGCCGATGGGACGGGGAATGCGACCTCTGGGTCGTTGCCACGCCCGTCTTCAACTTCAAGCCTTCCCTTCCCGCCCTCGAATTCGCGGCCTCCGCTTCCGTGCGGCCGGGGATGCCCTCCGTGGCGCTCTTCACGCACGGCGGCACCGTGGACATGGCCCCGGTCTACATGGCCGGGGCATTCAGGAAAGCGGGGGCGAGACCTTTCGACTGGGTTGAGCTGATGTGCGAGGACTCCTGGCCGGTCTTGAGGAGGTTCTTCCTCGCAGGCGCCGGGGTCGGGAACCCGGACAAGGACTCCCTGGCTCGGTTCAGGGCGTTCTGGAAGGGCATTCCGGGCAGAATCGCAGCCGGCCAGGCGAGGAAGAGCTGGTTTCGCATGCCGAGTCCTTTCTCGCTGCTGTCGCCCTTCTATCACAGGTCCGCGCTCGGAAGGCTCTGGTTCCCAATCAGCGTGGACATGAGGAAGTGCACCCGCTGCGGCAAGTGCGTCCGCGGATGCCCTACCGGCAGGATGAAAATTGCGGAGTTCCCGAGGCCGAAAGGCGAATGCACCGGTTGCTATGGCTGCGTGAACATCTGCCCCGAAGAAGCCGTGAATACGTGGTTCACTTCGGGCGCGCCGAGATACAGGGGGGATTTCCTCGCCCGGACAAGCAGGGACCTCGGCAAATAACCGCCGCCTTGAAGACGGTCCACGCGTCCAACGATCCGCCCGCCTTGGCTTTGGCTGCGGCCAGGCTGCGCTATGGAAAAATAGTGACAATCCTTTTTTTCCCTTCAAGCCGTACTCTCCATCTGGCGATACACGTGGTGAAGACGCGGGTGGAAGAGAAAGAGAAAAGGGAAGAGAGAAGAAGGAACCCGGGATAAGGAGACCGCAACGCTTCCGGGCGATAATCCGGAGTCATGGGCCTGCCCCCGGCCAGGGTTACCCGGGGGC
>DYIT01000180.1 GCA_020723505.1 Candidatus Kuenenia stuttgartensis | reverse complement strand
GGCTCGACCGTGACCACAATTCGCACCGGCATCCTTACCGTATCCAAGGGCGCGAACTGCCCGGTTTCGAACGTATTCGTTCCCGAGGGGACCGCGAACCAGCCGGTTCTCCAGGCGAACCTTGTCGTGGACAGCTACGAGGCCGTGACCATGACCCAGGTCGTCTTCAACCACTCGGGCACCGGATCGATTGCCGGCGGCACTCCGGACGCGGCGTCGTTCTTGTTGTACTTTGACGCCGACGGGTCGGGCACGCTGACTCCGGGCGACCAGCTCATCGGCAATGCGCCGACCGTCGCCGCAGCGACCATCACCTTCAACTTCTCGCGCACAATCGGCGCATCATCCTCGGAGAACTGGCTCCTTATGTACACGTTCGCCGCAGGACTTGCGAATTCGGGGGGACACACGTTCAGCGCGTCAATCGCGTCGAACTCGTCCATTTCAGCCTCCGGAGCAATATCGGGCCCCCTTGGCGCAACCATTACGCCCGTCGGCAACCCGTCGTTCCCGATTGCCGGGCCTGCTCCGACCGTGACGCTCATCGAAACACTGACCGTGTCGAAGGGCGCGAACGACCCGGGCAACCAGAGCTACATGCCCACGGCGGTCCGCGTGGCCCTGCAAATCCGGTTCGATGCGACCTGCGGTCCCGTGTCGGTCACTTCCCTCACGCTTACGCCTTCCGGCACCGGGAACGACTCGAGCGCCCTTTCGGCTCTGGGGATCTACGCCGACGACGGGAACGGTGTGTACGACGGAACCGAGACCCTGATTGTCTCGGGCGTGTACTCCGCCGACGATACGTCGCGGACCTACAACTTCAGCGCCCAGACCGTCACGCCGGGCACCCCGCTTTTCTGGATTGTCGTGTACACGCTCTCAGGAGGGAATCCCGGCGACACGTTCAGGACGGAAGCGAACCAGGCTTCCCACGTATCCGCCTCCGGAACGGGTTCGAGCCAGTCGCTGACCCCACAGGGCACGTATCCGGTCCAGGGCGGAATCATCTCCTATTCGAGCGTGAGCCTGACTGTCAGCGCCGCCTCCACGAATCCTTCCTCCAACGCGGCGGTGAGCAGGAACACGTCGAACGTCCTGATGCTCGGCCTCAACATCGCCGCGGCCAACGGTTCGGCGGACGTCACGTCCCTCACGATAACCGCATCGGGCAAGGGGGACGACAACCTGCACATTTCGTCCGCCGAGGTCTACGAGGACACGAACAACGACGGCGTGGGCGACACGCTCCTTGCGACCAACTCCACGCCGTATTCGAGCGACGACGGGACCACGACCTTCTCCTTCTCCTCCCCCTATCCGCAGATAACCAGCGGGACTTCCGAGAACTGGGTTGTTGTGTATAACTTCAACGCGAACAACGTCTGGGTCGGCTGCACGTTCAGGGCCGGAATCGCCCAGAATTCCGACCTCTCCGCCCAGGACGCTTCGAGCGGATCGTCCGCGACCGTCACGGGGGTAGGCACCGGAATCTTCGGCGCGTACATGGCCATCGAAGGCATCTGGAACCAGATGACCGTCCAGAACTCGGGCATCGTCCCCTCGTCTGGGCTTTTATGGCACATGGCGACGTACGATGCGGCCAACGATGCAATGATAGTCTTCGGCGGGCTGGACCTGTCTACATTCAACGGCAATGCCCAGACTCTCATGATGACGCTGTCCGGGACCAGGGGAACGGCAAACGCCGAGTCGTGGAAGCAGATACATCCAGGCGGCACGTCCCTCAGTGATCCGCCGGGAATGATGGGATCGATTTATCATTACTACAACACGGGCAGCACTCCGGAGATTGTCCTGTCAGGCGGGCTCGATTTGAACTCTACATGGCTGACCACCACGTGGATATACGACCTCACCAACAACAAGTGGTCGCTGCCTTCGGTGACGGGAAATCCCCCGCAGGATACGAGCGGGGCAGGCCTTTGGTTCATGTCGAGCGCCGTCGATACCTCGCAGAAGACTCCGAGGGTCGTCGTGTTCGGAGGATCCGACGGATCGGGCAACTATTACCAGGGCACGCATTTCCTCTCGCTCGGAACGAGCATGGGATGGACGCAGCCGATATTCAGCACCACTCCGCCGACCGCCAGGGATGAGGCCCCCGGGGTGTACGACGCATCCACGACAACGCCGAGGTTCCTTGTTCTGGGCGGGTTTGATGCGAAAGGCAACGTCCTTTCGTCGGCGGACTCGCTGTCGCTCGGCAACACCCCCTCCTGGGGTACGATTTCGTCGCTGAACACAGGCAGGTATTGCCATACCGCGGTCGTGGACCCGACAGTCGGGCAGATAATCGTGTTCGGCGGCATCGACGCCTCATCAAACATCCTGAGCGACATAGAGGTATATGTGCTGACATCCGGATCATCCGTCTGGCAATGGACGCAACAGTTCTCAACGGGATCATTTCCCACCCGCCAACTCCATACGGCGGTCTGGGATCTCAACACGCACCGCATGATTGTTTTCGCGGGAGACGACGGGAGCAACTACTACACGGACGTGTGGGAGCTCTATTGAGCCGGGCAATCCCGGATTCGCGCATCTGCCGGCCTTGACGCCACGGCCGGGGCCGATCGTATTGCCCCAGTTACGGGGACCGAGACGGGCATCCCGGGGTTCCGCGTGAAAAGTCGCATGGAAACGAACGATTTGCACGGAGGTCGACATGAGAAAAAACTTCACGCCGGCAATCATCTGCTTCGCTGTCGCGCTTCTCGCGGCCATCGGATGCTCCGGACCCGGGGGAGCGGAAAAGAGCTTCGGGAAGAAAGCCAATCTCGGGACGCTGACCTTGTCCCTCGGGCAGGCGCATTTCGGCGCCCCGCCGACGATCGCGAACCGCAGAATCCCGCTCGGATCCACGTCTGATGTCGTTCTCCTCCAGATACGGGCTTCGGTCGATTCGGTGGAAGGCATCAACCTGGGCTCCATCATCCTGGACGCGACCGGTTCGGGACACGACGTCGACGACCTCGCACTGGCGTCGCCCGTTGCGATCTACTTCGACGCAAACGGCAACGGAGCCATAGACGCGCCGGGCGACGTGCTCCTCGACTCCCGGTCCTTCTCGGCCGACAACGGCACAGCGGTCATGGCCATCGGCAGGCCGATTCCCGCCGGCGGGTTCGAGAACTACATCGTCGCCTATGATTTCAGCGCAGGCGCTTCCGCCGCCGGCGGCGACACATTCCAACCGGTAATCGATGCGGCTACCGCGGTTGTGGCGACCGGGGCGGTGTCCGGCATCGCACCCATTGTGAACGGCGGGACGATCTCCGGCGCAATCGCAGAAATCGTCGGCAGCCTCACCGTGGACGAGGGACTGCAGAACCCGGCAGCAAGGAGTCTGAGCTCCTATGCCGCCGGAGTCGTCATGCTCCAGGCATCGCTCGCCGCTGACGGGGCCGAAAACATCGTGCTCAGCTCCGTCACCATACAGTCCGCGGGAACCGGGAATGACGCCGCAGACGTGCAGGCGGTGGAGCTGTACTCCGACGCGAACTCGAACGGATCACTGGATCCGGGTGTGGACCTGAAACTCGGAACCACCCAGACCTATGCAACAGACAACGGCACGGTCGTCTTCTCCGGATTCACTCACACTACGCCCGCGGGCGGAACGACCAACATCATGGTCGTGTACACTTTCAACAGCGCAACCGGAGGATTCACGTACGACGCCAGGCTGGAGGCAGCGGGATTCACCGCTCAGGGTGCGCTGTCCATGGACTCCCCCTTCGTGACCGGCCTCCCTGCCCAGGGGAACACGGTTACCACCATACAGACGGGCATCCTGACGGTATCCAAGGGCGCGAACTGCCCGGTTTCGAACGTATATGTGCCCGAGGGGACTGCGACCCAACCGATACTCCAGGCGAACCTCGCGGTGGACAGCTACGAGGCCATAACCGTAACACAGGTCATCTTCAGCCACTCGGGCACCGGGGTTATTTCCGGCGGCACCCCCGACGTGGCGTCGTTCATGCTGTACCGCGACGCCGACGGATCGGGCACACTGACGCCGGGCGACCAGCTCATCAACAGCGCCCCGACCGTGACCGCGACGACGATAACGTTCAATTTCTCGCGCATGATAGGCGTCTCGACCTCTGAGGATTGGCTTCTGCTCTACACCTTCGCCACAGGTCTTACGAATTCGGGAGGACACACGTTCAGCGCGTCTATCTCGTCGAACTCGTCCATAGCGGCCGCAGGGGCTTTTTCCGGGCCGCTCGGCGCGACGATTACTCCGGTGGGCAGCCCTTCTTTCCCGATTGCGGGGCCCGCTCCGACCGCGACGCTCATCGAGACTCTTACGGTCTCCAGGGGAGCGAACGACCCGGGCAACCAGGGGTACATGCCCACGGCGGTCCGCGTGGCACTGCAAATCAGGCTCGACGCGACGTGCGGACCCGTGTCGGTCACCTCGCTCACCCTGACGCCGTCGGGCACTGGCAACGATTCGACCGCGCTTTCGTCGCTTCAAATCTACACGGACGACGGCAACGGGATCTACGACGGGACGGAAACGCTGATTACCTCGGGCGTGTACTCGGCCGACGACACGTCGAGGACATACAGTTTCAGCGCGCAGACCGTGACGCCCGGAACCCCGCTGTTCTGGATTGTCGTGTACACGCTTTCCGGCGGAAACCCCGGCGACACGTTCAGGACGGAGGTGAGCCAAGCTTCCCACGTATCCGCGTCCGGTACCGGCTCGAGCCAGTCGCTGACACCGCTCGGCACATATCCCGTGCAGGGCGGAATAATCACATACACGAACGTGACGCTGACCTTGAGCGCGTCGACCAGGAACCCGGCGACCAACGCCGCCGTGAGCAGGAGCACGGCAAACGTCCTTATGCTCGGGCTGAACCTCGCGGCTTCCAACGGCACGGTAGACGTGACGTCAATCACCGTCACGGCTTCGGGCATGGGCGACGACAACCTGCACGTCTCTTCAGCAGCGGTATACGAGGACACGAACAACGACGGCGTGGGCGACACGCTTCTCGGGACGAACAACACTCCTTATTCGAGCGACAACGGCACCACGACCTTCACCTTCTCGTCCCCCTACCCGCAGATTCCCAACGGCGGCTCCGAGAACTGGGTGGTCGTGTACAGCTTCAATACGGCAAATGTCTGGGTCGGATGCACCTTCAGGGCGGGCATCGCCCAGAACTCCGACCTGTCCGCCCAGGACTCTTCCACCGGATCGGCCGCCACCGTCACCGGCGTGGGCGCCAGCGGCATCCATGGGGCATACAGGGCGATCGAGGGCATATGGCACCAGATGACCGTGAACAACTCGGGCATCCTGCCTCTCGGCGGACACGTCATCCACCATGCCGCCTATGACGCCAACGCGGACAGCATGATTGTGTTCGGGGGCATCGACCAGAATCTGACCAACCTCCATCCGAATACAACATTCGAGATGACGCTTGCGGGCAACAGGAACGCGCCTGCAGGGACGGAATCATGGGCGCAAATCAACAACGGAGCGGGTCTGAATGATCCGCCGTCGACTGTTGGCGGCATTTTCCAGTATTTCACGACGAATTCGGGCGCGAACCAGTACATCGTGTTCTACAGCGGATACATCAACACTCCCACGACCTACAACAGCACGGTCTTCCTCTTCGACCTGACCAGCAACAACAACGCATGGTCCATGCCGACAGTAACGAATTCCCCCCCACCTTTCATCACGGGGACTGGAGGACGCATCGGGATGTCCGGGATTGTCGACAACGCGGGATCCAACCTGCGTCTGGTCACATTCAGCGGCTATTGCTATGACACGGTGAATGGGACGCAGACGATGTACAACGACGTCTATTTCCTTTCTCTCGGGACGAACATGCAATGGACTTCCGCTGGAACGCTGACCGGGGCTCCAGGGACGCGAGCCTACGCGGGATCTGTATTCGATTCCGCGCCTTCGACCGCGAGGATGATTATCATGGGAGGGCAGAGCCTTACGACCAGCTCGCTACAGGATGCGTACGACCTTTCCCTGGGAACCTCGCCGCAATGGGGCACGCTGTTGACTCCATCGCAGGAAAGGGAACGGCACTCCGCAGTCATGGACCCCGTAGTCAACCAGGTCATATACTTCGGCGGAAACGACCTGAACTGGACTTCGCTGAACGACATCGAAATCTACGAACTTTCATCGGGTTCGTCCGTCTGGTCCTGGACACAGGCATGGATGTCGGGTGCGCCCAGCGTCAGATGCTGGCACACAGCAGTATGGGATTCGAATACCCACCGGATGATTGTTTTCGGCGGGTATGATAACTCGAGCGGAGTCGGCAACTCCGAGGTCTGGGAGCTGTATTGACCGGTATCTTGCTCCTTGTACGCCAGGGGTCCGCAGGAAGATGCATCTGTGGATTCCGGCTTTCGCCGGAATGACGCCGCAGCCTGACGCCCTCATTCCGGTGTCTTCGGTGGTTCCTGCTAGCCCATCAAATCGAATGCTGAATCCGGCACGGAATTTGTATCTGCGCACAATGTTCGCAAAACGCAGGGTTTTGCGGGGAAAACCGTATCCGGTCAGTAACGCGGTAACAATTCTGTAACGGAGAAGGCCATGAGAACATGTTCAATCCTGTTCGCCGCCGCTTTCCTGTCGTTCCTGGCAATCGCTGCCGCTGCGCAGTCTCCCATGCAAATGCCTCCTCTCCCCACGACCGATGCGCCCGACTGGATCTCGTTCCCATCGGTCTCGAATTCGCCGGATTTCACAGTCTCCTGGGACGCGAGCACGACGCCGGATTCGGGATATTCCCTCTGGATGGACACGAAGCAGGATTTCAGTTCCGCGCAGATGATATACGAGGGCGGTAATCTGTCTTACAACTGCGCTGAATTCGCGAACGGGACCTACTATTTCAAGGTCCGGGCGAGTTCAAAGGACCTCTACCCTTCATTCGAATGCGTCGGGGATCATGCGCTGTACGTCGATGCTTCGCTTCCGGCACCGCCTTCCGAACCAGCCGCCCCTTCTGGCCTGACCGTTCCCTCGACGTCCGGTCCTGCATTCACGGTCGCCTGGAACCGCCACGCGGGAAACGTCTGCTACCAGCTCAAGCAGGAATACATGGCCCGGTATCCGATTGGCTATCCAAGTCCGGGCTTCCCGTATTCATCGATAGTTTCCATGATCTATGACGGATCGAACAACTCGTGTTTCATCTCCCCGGTGGATTGCGACGACAGCTGGTACAGGTTCCGGGTCAGGGCGTACGTGATGTTCTTCGGCCATCCGGTATTCGGATCGTGGTCGGACTGGTCTGCAGAGGTCAC
>DYIT01000179.1 GCA_020723505.1 Candidatus Kuenenia stuttgartensis | reverse complement strand
CCATCCCCCTCACGTGGGAAGGAACGAACTCCACCAGCTCCCCTGCCATGGCCGCGTCGGGGAACGACCTGCACATAGCCTGGATAGACAGCCGCAATTCGACCACGGAAATCTGGTACCAGCACGGGAAGCACCTTGCGACGCCAGCGGCCGGAATCCAGGAAGTGCGAATCGACCATGATTCCTCGAACAGCGCTTCCAAGCACGACTCGGCCTGCTGGGGCAGCAACATCTACGTGGTCTGGGAAGGCAAGGTGAGCAGCCAGTCCGTAATCTTTTTCAACAAGTCCACCGACGGGGGAGCCACGTGGCAGGGCACGGACCTGCGCGTGGACCACTTGTCCGGCCCGGGCTTGAACGCTTTCGCACCGAGAATCGCATGCTGGGGCGAAAACGTATACGTCGTCTGGGTCGACAACCGAACTTCCGGGAGCAAGAAGGTCTTCTTCAACAAGTCCACGGACGCGGGGTCCAACTGGATGGGCGCCGACATACGGATTGACGGCAATCCGGTGAACGACTGCAACTCTCCTCAGATTGCATGCTGGGGAAGGAACGTCTATGTGATATGGGAGGACAACACTTCGGGCGTCCCGACGATTCGCGGTACGAGGTCCCAGAACGAAGGATCGGTCGGGACATGGATGGCGGATATCCCCGTGGACGTGTTCGTGGCCGGAGAATTACATAATAATCCCAAGCTTGCCTGCAGCGGCAGTTACGTGTACGCCGTCTGGGAGCGCAGATCGCCGGGGTTGCTCAGGGATATTTTTTTTAATTTATTGATGAATGTGGGGGGGAGCTGGGACCCCTCCTCCGATCGCCTCGACACGGACATTCCGGGTTCTGCGGATTCAAGCAGTCCCCAGATTGCATGCTCCGGGTCCTTCGTGCACGCGGTGTGGCAGGACAACAGGTCGGGATCCTGGGAAGTCTTCATGAACTTCTCGCTTTCCGCCGGAACTTCGGGTTCCTGGCAGTCGTTCGACATGCCGTTGAACACGACGTCCGCCAATGCATCGCAGAAGCCCTGCATCGCGGTATCGGGGTCAAGGGTTCATGCCGCCTGGGAGAACCTGCAGACCGGCGTCGGCAACGACGTTTTCGCGCGGCTCGGAACGGTCTGGGGGAGCGTCCTGGTTCCCTCCGACGTCCGGCTTGACGGCGACTCATCAGGCGCTTTCACGTCCGAGATGCCGTGCCTGGCCGCCTCCGGACCCATGGTTTTCTCGGCATGGGCGGACACGCGGAACACGTCGTCCCAGGTCTTCGGGACATGGTCGGACGACGCGGGCCAGACTTGGGCTGCGTCCCAGACGCGGCTCGACACGAACGCTGGTTCGTCCAGCGTCTCCCCGCGGGCAAGAGCCCTGATTTGGGGGAATGACCTCTATGCCACGTGGGACGACGGCAGGTCGGGAGGGCAGGGAATCTATTTCAACTATTTGAAGTGAAACATGGCCAGACATTGCATCAAGTGCGGGGAGGAGTTCGAGGACTGGGTCGAGGTCTGCTCGGAATGCGACGTGCCCCTCGCGGACGGGCCCGCGCCGGAGAAGGCCGAAGAACCCGAGGCGATCGCGGAAGAACCGCTGCAGATGGCGGGTCCGACGCGCGAGGAAATCGAGACCTACAAGACCGTATGGCTGGGGTCCGCGCCGGACGCGGAACAGCTAGTCTCCCTGATGCGCGGGGAGGGGCTCAGAGCCATGCTGGCGCCTTTGGATGAGCCCTTCGACAACGAGATCGACCGGACCGTGAGGATTATCGTGCCGCCCGAGCAGGAGAGGGAGGCGGCATGGTTCATAAAGGGATTCGAGAAAGCCTTCGATCTATTCGGAGGCCCGCCCGGGGATGAATGACTTGATTTCGCGTCGCAACCCGAGTCCAATACGGGTCGGTATCTTCAAGTTAGAATCGAGTACGACAATGACTACCCGGCTGCTGTTCATGAAAAACGGGATTTCCGTGACCGTTCTCTGACCAGATTTTCAACGACGAGACTGCGGAATTGAAATCGAATTATGGTGGCTGGACGGTCATGAACAGGATAAAATTTGCCTGTATGAAAAGCAGACGGAATGCCTTAAAGGCCTGACAATCATGAGAAAGTACGCAATGGCGGCCGTGCTCGCGGCGGTGCTGCTCGCGCCCATGGCAGGCTGCGAGACTTCCTACCGTGACGAGGCGACGGGAGCGGTGCTGTACAAGAACGCGGCCATGAACTGCCCCGCGTGCGCAGGCAACGGCTTCTACAGCCTCGGCCCGCAGCGAGTCAGGTGCTACCACTGCCGCGGAATCGGGCTCGTGATGGGATGGAGCGGCATCAAGCCCGGCGAGGAAGTCTACGCCAGCTCGTACGCAATCACAGACAAGGAAAGCGACGAGGAATCAGGGGACTAGTCCTTCAACCTGCCACGTTAGTTACGAGGACTTCCAGATCCTGATTGACATGATTTATGGAAAACCTGCCGCGCCGAACGAGGTGAGGCAGACGGGACTGAAAGAATGCGGACAACCTTGGAAATCATTCAGCGTGGTCAGCTTTTCTTCAGCGTTGTCAGTGTCTAACGCCATGGGCTGGCAAACGTTATCCCGCGCTTATCAGCAAATCGGAAGCCATGTTTGAAAGCGGCCCGCATGGACAGGGACTTCCTTCTTCCCATACAGATAACCGCGCAGCACCTCGACGACGCCTGGCACCAGGCGCTCAGGCAGTGCTTCGAGTTCGGGCACGAATACAAGGTCGAGCATGGGTCGTACGAGGGCCAGAAAAGGTTCGAGTTCGACTTCGCCTCGATTCTCATAAAGAGGCCGTGGGAGCAGATTGTGCCGATTCTCCCCGAAGGGCTTTCAATCCCGCCTCCGGCTTCCAGAGAGCAGATTGAAAAGTACATGGCAGACTACCTGTTCTCCGACGCGCTTTCGCCGAACGAGGACTACCGGTACGGCGAACGGCTTGTCGCGCCCAAGTTCCGCAAGGTCAGGCGGCCGGACCTGAAGAAAAAACATTCGGTCGAGGGCAAGCAGGTGGACATGGGCGTGAACCAGGTGAAGGAAGCAGTGAGAATCTACAGGGAGGCGGGGCACGGCACGAACCAGTGCACCATGGAAATCGCCATGCCCAACGACATCCTGCTCCACGATCCTCCATGCTGCAGGCTGATTGATACCAGGATTAGATACGGCAGGCTGCACTTCGTGATCTATTTCAGGTCATGGGACCTGTACGCGGGCTTCCCGGTCAATCTCGGAGGCATGGAACTGCTCAAGCAGATGATGGCGGACGAAATCGGAGTCGGAAACGGCAGCATGATCGTCGCCTCAAAGGGGCTCCACGTCTACGAGCAGTACTACGGCCTGGTGGAATCCCAGACCAGGATGAGCCTCGACAAGCTGAGGGCTGCGGGAAGGGAGAAGATGGAGAGGATGGGAGGGTGATCCCAAGCCGTCATTCCGGCGAAAGCCGGAATCCAGGGCCGCTGCCGAAGACCGGAGACCGAAGACCGTGGACCATAGTTAGTAAGCATATAGAGCCGAATCCCACGCTGCCAAGTGGGGGATGCAGGCTTTGCCAGAGGAATCCCCATGTCGAAAACCCTTGTCGCAATCTACGGCAGCCCCAGGAAAGGCGGCAACTCCTCCGACCTGCTCGAAGCCGTGCTCCCTGCGTTCGAGTCGGCTGGATACGTGCCCGAGTTCATCCATCCCGGCAGGGCGGGCATCAACGCATGCCTCGGGTGTCTCATGTGCGAGAAGACCGGAGAATGCGTGCAGAAGGACGGCATGGCCGAGGTCGGAACCAGGCTCCTTGCCGCTGATGTGATCCTGTTCGCGACACCGGCGTATTTCTATTCGCTTCCGGGGTCGGCGAAGATTCTAGTCGACCGCTGCCAGGCCCTGTGGGCTCTCAAGTACCGCTTCCCCGAGCGATTCGCCAAGCTGTCCAGGCCCGGGAGATTCGGATTCGCGCTCGGAGCCGGCGCCACGCGCGGGAAGAGGCTTTTCGAAGGCATGAGGCTTACTTTCCGGTACTTCTTCGACGCGGTCGGAGCCGAGTTCTTTGACATGCTAGAGTTCCGGAAACTCGAGAATCCCGGGGATTTCAGGTCGAATCCTGAAAATGCACGCAAGGCGAACGAGTGGGCGCTGAAAGCCGTGGAATCAATCCGCCAATGAACTCAACTGGGATTGATCCTGCTGTGCAATTCGTTCAATTCCCGATGCTTTTTCGAGCCTGATTAACCTGATTTTAGTGCTGATTTACATGATTTCTTGCAGGAATGAAGAAGAACTGCCAATCAAATATGAGGCTCAAGCCCAATCATGTCAATCGGAGCGGCGCGGAGCTCCATCATTTGAACCAGAATCGAAAGCGGAAAGAAAAGAGGGCTGCGGGAAGAAACCCGGGTTCGAGGGCCTTCAAACTTCGGTTTTCTTCACCCCTTCCGCAGCCCCCCCCTCCAGCTTTTACTTTCTAGTTACAACTGCAGATAAAAAAAATTTCTCCTGTTTCCTACAAAGAAATCATATAATGAACCAAGTGATAAGTCAAGCGGAAAAGTAAATAAATTAACTAAATAGTTATAGAAATGGATTTCCCGCAGGCACTCAAGGACGCGAGAACAAGAGCAATGCTCAGGCAGTCCGAACTGGCCAGGCGATGCGGTCTTACTTCCTCATACATCTCCCTGCTTGAGAGCGGCAAGAAGCCTCCTCCCTCCGAGAAGGTCGTAAGGAATCTCGCCGCCGCGCTCGGCCTGAATCCGGAACCCCTGATTGAGCTTGCGAACATCGGGAAAGCTCCGGAGAGCATGAAGAAGAAGGTCGAGAGCCTCGAGGAAGGATTGAAAAAGCAGAAGAGGCTCAACTCGAAGATGATGAACCATCTCGTCCCAATGTCCCTTTTCACCATGGCAGGTCACGAGGGGAGCTTCGAAACCGCTTTCGAGGGCATTTTCAGGGGGCTCGGGAGATCGTCGGCAGCGCTGAAAAAAGCCTTCCTGAAGCTCCGGGGACAAGGCTCCTTCGAGGAATTCCGCGAAGACAGCAGGGAACTGATTGAGAAGCTCGGCGACGAGGAGAAGGAAAGCCTGGTTGAAAAAATCGCCGGCGTCCCTCCCGGACGGGTCGATTCGCCCCCGGCCGGCCAGTTTTCTCTCCCGGTCTACGCCTCGGTCCCCGTCCCGCCAGCGGCTTCGGCGGAGGTCCCGGCTCTCCGCACCGAGCAGGTGCCGGGAACCTGGTTCACGGAGGGAAGATATTTTTACGCCGCCCAGGACGATACCATGTTCCCCAGGATTGAGAAAGGCGACCTCCTGCTCGCGGACGAGGGGATATCGCCCAGGACCGGCGACATCGCGCTCGCCCTGGTCTCGGGCGCATCGATGGTCGCGAAATTCATGGACACGGGCGATTCCATAGAGCTTTCGCCCGTGAATCCGCTCGTGCCTCCCCGCAGGTTCGCCAAGGGCGATTCGGCAAGGGAGGGAGTCCGGATATGCGCGACGGTATTGAGGGTTGTCAGGAATCTCCGCTGATGGACCTCCCATGGCCGCTTCATTTCCTGAAGGTCTGGTGCGGGAAGCGTTTCCAGGGGATTGAAACCCCCCTCCTCGCGGGCTTCAAGCTTACCCACCGTTGCAACCTGAGATGCCTGCACTGCCCGTTCTGGCGCTCAAGGACGGGCGACATGCCGTTCGAGACAGTGCTCGAAACGCTCGAGAAGATTCATGCGGCAGGCGTGCGGCTGGTCATATTCGAGGGGGGCGAGCCGCTGCTGTGGCGCGACGGGGACCGTGCAATCGGCGACGTGCTCGCCGCCGCGGCGGGAATGTTCTTCTCCGTGGGAGTGACCACGAACGGCACGATTCCGTTCCTGGACCTGAACGCCGATGCGGTCTGGGTGAGCATCGACGGCCTGAAGGAGACGAACGACGCGGTCAGGGGGCCTGTATTCGACCGGGTGATGTCGAACATCGCGGCGGCCGAGGGCAAGAACGTGCTCGCCAACGTGACCATCAACCGCCTGAACTGCGCGGAAATCCCGTATTTGGTCAGGGAACTCGCCGGACGCGTGCGCGGCGTGACAATCCAGTTCCACTACCCTTACGGCAAGGGGGAGGAGGATTTGTCGGTCTCGCGGTCGCAGAGGACCGGCGTGCTGGACAGCCTGATATCGCTCAAATCCGACGGGTATCCGGTGGCGGTCTCGTATTCCTGCCTGGAGGCGCTCAAGCGAAATACATGGAAATGCCACGATTTCCTGCTCGCCAACGTCGAACCGGACGGGATAATCAACCGCGGCTGCTACGTGAAGAACCGCGGGAACGTGGACTGCGCGAAATGCGGATTCGCGGCGCACACGGAGATTTCCCTGGCTTTCGATTTGAATCCGGGCTCGATCCTCGCGGGTTGGCGGATTTTCAAATGGAAAATGCGCCGTTCCACGCGTGCAATCAAATACAAATAGACCACAATCCTGATTGACCGGGACGCAGCATGTAAACCTGGTTCCGCATGCGACGGGCAAATCCAATCATCATCAGTTGGAAGGCTCATAAATACGGATTTTGGATTTCTTCGCGGCTTTCAGCAGATTGGAGTCCAAAGTCGCAATAGGAAGCCCCTGCCTGATGGCCAGGTCCAGGTAGGAGGCGTCATAAGTCGAGAGGTTGTGCATCCTTGCGAGCGAAATAATCTCCCTGAGCATCCTGTCGGGGGTTTCCTGATCGACTGATATCGGGAGGTCATGCAGAAGATCCAGGAAATGCATTACCGATGCCTGGCTCAGGCGCTTCTTCCGTTCCGCCACCAGGAGAGCATTGCCCGCCTCCAAAGGCCATATTGCGGGAACAAGTGCTTCCCTTTTTGAGAGGCTTTCCAGAACGGCCCCGGAATAGCGGTTCCATTCGTCCTCGAAACACCAGGAAATTACGACTGAATTGTCAATGACGAATCGAACCGGCACGGCTCCTTCCTTCCTCAATCAAGTCCCGGATTGAGAGCCCGTCCAGTTTTTTGCCCCTGTGGAACTGCTTCAACCGGTCGATTGCATCTCGCGCCGTCCTTCTCCTGGAGGAATCCGCAGGTTGAAGTATTGCCACTGGGACGCCATGTCTTGTGATGACTATCTTCTCGCCCATGGAGACCCGCTCTAGAAGCTCCGGAAGATGCGTTTTGGCTTCGTAGGCTCCAACTGTCTTCATGCTCGCCTCATGTAAACTAGTCTGACACTAGTCTAACTGTCTTCTCGAACGGGATCAATAGAGCGGGAGCGATGAATGCATCGCCCCCGCCGTTGTTTCTTGCGTCCGCCGCCCCGTTAATGATTCGGCGCATCTTTTCAGTCTTTACCCTTCGAATCATTTTCACCCGCACCTCGACAGCCGCCCGTTCCTCTTCGCCC
>DYIT01000178.1 GCA_020723505.1 Candidatus Kuenenia stuttgartensis | reverse complement strand
GTCGAGGCCGCCGGCTTCACCACGATGGACGGGTGGTTCTTGAAGGAGTCCTCGAACGTCTGGTCGAAATCGCACCGGCTGCACTGGAAGTTGTGCGCGCAGGCCCTGAACGAGACTGATCCGAGGCGCGCGTGCCTGCATCTGAGCCCTCCCGGCATCGAGCGGCTGCGGAACCTCTTGGCGGCCTCGGCTTCCATCTGAATCGCTCCGGTGGGACAGACGTAGGTGCATGCGCCGCAGCCTATGCAGGCCTCGTAGTGCGTACCCATGGGCACGCCGACCCTGCGCTCTGATCCCCTGCCGATGAAGCCCAGGGCGCCTGCGCCTACCACTTCGGAGCAGACCTGGACGCAGCGCCCGCAGAGGATGCAATCCTCGTGCTTTATGGAGAACCTCGTGCCGCCGACTCCGTATTTCGCGGCGAGGTCCTTGATCGCCGCCGAGTCGGGGCTGCGGGCGAGCATGAGCTCGATTATTATCCTGCGCGCCCTCCGCACTCTCGACGTATCCGTTAGGATTTCCATTCCCTCCCTCACGGCATGCTGGCAGGAGGCGGCGAATCTCGTTTCGGAGGCCTGTCTGACTTCCACCAGGCATACGCGGCATGAACCGCAGGGCGAGACGCCCTCCCGCTCGCAGAGCGAGGGTATCTCGACTCCTGCGGACCTTGCGGCGGCGAGGATGGTCGTCCCCTCGGGCGCGGAAACCGGTTTCCCGTTGATTGTTACGTTCGGCATGGCATCACCTCAACAGCTGCCTCTGGACGGGAAATGCGGCCGTGCCCGACGCGAAGACCGCTTCCTTGCGGCATGCGTCGCGGCATGCGCCGCATTTCACGCAAATCTCTTCCTTTATCGAATGGGCCTCCTTGGGAGCGCCCGCGACGGCGCCGGCCGGGCAGGCCTTCCTGCACAGACCGCATCCTGAGCATTTTTCCGGGTCAATCACGAACCGCGTCAGTTCCGGGCACACGCCGGCGGGGCAGCGCTTCTCGTCCGCATGAGCGACGTACTCGTCCCTGAAACACTTGAGCGACGACAGGACCGGGTTCGCAGCCGACTTTCCGAGCCCGCAGAACGACGCGTCCTTGAGGGTCCAGGCGATTTCCTCGAGGAATTCGAGGTCTCCGGCCCTGGCGCGGCCCCGGCAGATTGACTCGAGCAGCGCGAGCATCCTCGGAAGGCCTTCCCTGCATGGCGAACACTTCCCGCAGCACTCCTCGGACATGAACTCGATGGAACTGCGGACGGTCTCCACGATGCACGTCCTGTCGTCGAATACGATGAGCCCGCCCGTGCACATCATCGCGCCCGCCTCTTCGAGGCTCTCGTACGCGAGGCCGGTTCCGAGCATGCGTTCGGGAATGAGGCCGCCTGCGGGTCCGCAGGCCTGCACGGCCTTAATCCTGCGGCCCGGTCCCGGTCCGCCGCAGGGGCCGAAGACGATTTCGGAGAGCGGCGTGCCGGTCGGGACTTCGACGACCCCCAGGTTCCTTATCCTGCCGCCTGGGGTCAGCACCTTCGTCCCGGGGCACGACGGGGAGCCGACGGACCTGAACCATGCTGCTCCGTTGCGGATAATCGGCGGCACGTTCGCCCATGTCTCGACGTTGCTGAGCAGCGTGGGTCTGCCCCACAGCCCCTTCTCGGAGCTGTGCACCTGGTCGTGACGGGGTTCGGCAGGCCTGCCTTCGATGGAGGCAATCAGGGCCGTGGACTCGCCGCAGATGAACGCCGACTCGCCATGCACCGCGCGGATGTCGAAATCGAACCCCGTCCCGAGGATTCCCCGCCCCAGGAGGCCGTATTCGCGGGCCTGGGCGAGCGCCTTCTCCACGCGCCCGACGGCGAGGTCGTATTCGGTCCTTACGTAGATGAATCCCATTGAAGCGCCCACCGCCCTGGCGCCGATGGCCATGGCTTCGATTACGGCGTGGGGCGAGTTCTCCAGGACGGTCCGCCCCGCGTAAGCGCCGGGTGCGCCGTCGTCGCAGTTGCATACGACGAACTTCTCGGGCCCCGCAGCCATCCTGCACGACTCCCACTTCATCCACGCATGGAATCCCCTTCCTCCCCTGCCGCGCAGGCCCGATTCCTTGATTGCGTCAATGATTAGGTCCGGGCTCATGGCCGAAAGAGCCTTCCCCAGCGCCGAATATCCGTCCGCAGCCATGTACGAGTCGATGCTCTCCGGATCCATGCACCCCCTGCCTGCGAGCACAAGGAGTTTCTGGCCCTTGTAGAACGGGATTTCATCCATCAGGGCGATGCCGGCGTCCTTGGCCCCTCCGCCGTACAGGTACTTCGCGACCGGTTTTCCGCCGACGATGTGCTCTTTGACGATTCTGGAGACCCCCGCCTCGTCCACCCCGCAGTAAAGGACACCCTCGGGCCGCACGAGGATTACCGGCCCCTTGCCGCAGAATCCTAAGCATCCCGATCCCATGACCGGCACCTGTTCCGAAAGCCCTTCGTCCGCGATTGCTCGCCTGAACAGATCCAGGAGCGCCTCGGATCCCGCGGATATGCACCCTGAGCCCATGCAGACCGATATCACGGCCTTGCGGCCCCGGATCCACTCTCGGGAGGCTTCTGCGCGGCTTTCAAGATCTTGCAGGCTGAGCAATTTCATCGCGTCCCCGTTTCCTCAGGTTTTCGATTGCTTCCAGGATTTCCCCGAAATCCACACCGCTGACAATCTTCCCGGCCGCCACTACTACCGGCGCCCTTCCGCAGCAGCCGACGCATCGAACCGTCTCGAGATTGAACATGCGGTCGGAGGTCGTTCCGCCGACTTTCACTTGCAGCGTGTTCCTGAGCCTGTCGAGAATCTTCATCCCCCCCTTGGCGAGGCATCCAGCCCCGGTGCAGACCTGGAGCGTGTACTTGCCTCTCGGCACGAGCGTGAAGTTCTTGTAGAAGGTCGCGATGCCGTACACACGGCTGAGGGGAATCCGCAGGCGTTTAGACGTCAGGACAAGGTTCTTTTCGGACAAGTATCCTTCCATACGCTGGATTTCCTGGAGGATTTCGATTATTTCGAAGTCCTCGTACATGTGTCTCGCCAGAATCTCCTCGACTGAATGCTTCTCGAGCAACGTGTCCTGCATGATGAGTCTCCTAGTTGTTTTGCTGACTACGATGAACATAAAGCAAATGGCGTGCGAATCGGAACGGATATATCATCATTTCGTAACCGATGGCCATCGCTATGGTTATGCGTTCACGCCCTCTGCGGCGCTTTGTGGCCCGGATTTCGCCCGCAACCGGGAAATTCCGAGAAGCCGCTCCGCTGCGTCCACAACCCATTGGCATTCAAGGAGCAAGGACGAATTGTTCCCGAATCGCACATGTGGAGATTCTGCTCAATCTCGGAGTCTCAGTAATCGAGCCTCGCCTGACCCTGTCGAGCCGGACTCAAATGGGATGCTCGTCCGCGCAGGAGTGTATGAGGATATCCCCCATCCTGCAGCCGAGGTCTTCGCAGATCGTCTCGCATTTGGCCTTGAGGAGGAAGAAGATTCTCTCGGTCGAATCAGAGAGGGTCTCGTAGTTGCCCTGGCCCTTGGAGATGACGAGGTCTGATTTGCGGAATAGTTCCCTGAATTCCGCCGAGCATTTCTCGAGCATGGTTCCGGGCACATCGGACCCGTTGCCGACGACCCTGGCCATCCCCGGGAGTCCGGCAGCCTCCGCATCCCCGATTGTCGCGTCGTTTATCACGGGAGCGCCCCTCACGGCGATCGTGACCCTGTCCAGGGGCAGCATCGACAGAAGGACCCGGTCGAAAACGACCTCGGCCGCGTTGTCCGCCAGGAACAGGATGCGTTTCGAGTCCCGGATCGCCGCATGGAGGACCCGTGAGTCGCCCTTGGCGAACGGGCGCGCGAGCGCGTCCTCCACGGTCCTTTCCATGCCGCGCGAATCGATGGAGGAAACGACGCTGAAGTCGATTATATTTCCGGCGATGGCAATCCTCACCGCCGCATCGAAAGGGTCCGCGGCCGAAGCCGCGCGTTTCATGAGCCCTGGCAGCAGCGCAAGCGCGGCGCGGGTGAGTTCCGCCTTGGCCCGGGCGTAGGGATCCGCCGCGCCGGAAGCGGCGCGGACGATTCTGTGAATCTCGGCGCCCATTGCCGGCGGCGGCATGCTGAAATCGAGGCCGGCAGCCCTCTCGAGCACGAGCCGCATTATCCGTGCGGATTCGGCTTCCCCTGCCCCCACGAAGGACGCAGCCTCTAACGCCTGCCTTATGAAGCACGGGATGCATCTAAGATAAGTCTTCACGCAATCAATCCCGAAAGCATGAAAGCCGGCGAATGCCGGGAATCGCCCGGATTGGCATGCTTGCACGAAAGTGAGCGTCCCCTTCGCCGCCGGGGTCCGGTGGCTGCAGCGGCGGGGGTATGCGACGAAAGGGAATGGAAGGCCGGTAAGCATCGCCGGCTGCAGTCTGGCGCGCCGGTCTCATGCGTTCCCCTGCGGGATACGGTCAAATCCCCTTCTGGCTGGATTCCGTCCCCCCTGCGCCCGGCGAGCCTCCATTCGCTGCTTTCGGTTCCTCGGCGCCCGAAGTCGGGAGGCTATCGGTATCGGTCATGGGTTTGGGCGGTTCCTTGGGCTTGTCCGCGCCTGCGTCCTGGCATTCCGGCTGCTTCTCGCCTGCTTCCTTGCCCGGCTTGTCCCCTCCTGGCAGCACGGTGTCCTCGGAGAAGAAATCGTCCTCTTCCTCCTCCTCCATGAAGACCTCGTTCATCTCCGTGCTGTCGACCTTCTTCCTGAGGATGAAGTACATGAGGCTGCGCGCCGAGTAGCAGTAGGAGACGCTGTATGCGGAAGCGAGACCGTAAATTACCATAATCACGGTCCCAAGTATCACGAAGAGAATCCCCTGGGGGATGCTGAGGCCCGAGAAGGCGCTCTCGGGTCCGTGGGTTCCGATGTTGAACAGGGAGTCTATTACGGGGTTCAGGCTCTTGCCCATGCCCACATGGGCGGACCCGATGCTGAGCCTGACCATGACGAGCGTGAAGAGCCAGACGAACCCGATGCTGAACGCGCCGTAGACCGCCGCGACCAGCCAGTAGAAGAAGTACTGCCAGGGCTTCGTGTAGATGTAGCTGAAGGCCCTGCTGACGGCGTCGAAGGCGTCGGTGCCCTCGGCGGCTATTGCCGGGGACATGAGCGGCCAGCCGAAAAACCCGCCGATGGCGATGAGGAGCATGACGAATCCGCCGAGGAAGGCGAACGGGCAGAGGATTGCCACCAGGACGGGCCCGGCGTAGGGGATGGCGCCGACCAGCCCGCCGAGGACGTTGACGAAGAAGAAGAACAGGAAGGCGACCGCCACTGCCACGGTGGACCAGAAGTACGACGTGAACTTCTTCTTCGCGAAGTCGAGGGACTCGTGGATTGTTATCCTCTCGTCCTTGGCAATCTCGACGGCCGCGATCCTGGAAATGGCCCCACCGAACTTGGACCAGATGAAGATGAGCCACAGCACTGCGCCGCCCATGACGAGCCACGGCCAGATGCGCGTCTTGGCGTCCTCGGTGCTCGGGAAGAGGGCGAGCTTTCCCGGATTGGCCATGCACCGGGAGGCCGGGGCCAGGTAGTTCGATTCCACCCATCCGGTCACGAGAAAGAAAGCCGCGTCGAATTCCTTTTCCTTTATGAGCTCGAGCAGGTTGACTTCCTCGCCCTTAATGCGGCTTGTGGACCTGGCTTTCTCGAGCTGCGCGAACTGGTCCGGCGCCATGAGAATCCCGTCCACCCGCACCAGCTGCTCGCTAGGAAGGGCGCCGAAAAACATAATCAACGCGATTCCCGCGAAGCTGAAGACCATGCCCAGCAGCCCGAGGAACATCTTCCTGAGATCGAGCGCAATGCGGAAGCCGAAGAACAGGTCCCTCCAGTCGCCCTTGAATTCCCTCATTTCGACTCCTTTCCAGTATCACCCTCGCATACGCAAGGACGGAATGCTCCGCCTTGATAATCCTTCCCGCATGCGGCCGCATAACCCGGACGAGCCGGAACCAATCATTGATGCAATTGTCGGCTCGTCCGGGTTATATCACGCGCTCCGCGCGTACCTTCCTCTAATTCTTTTCAATTTCTACAATAATTTTTTCACTACGTGAATAGAGTCCCCAACAGGGCGCAACCTTAACATGGCGGAGCGGTTGAGTCAAAGCTATTCCGGGCTCTTTTCGCTGCCGGACGGCTTCTTCTCCTTCTTGCCGCCCTCTCCGGACGACTCCCCGGACTTGCCGCCGCAGCTTTTCCCGGTCTCGCTCTTCCGCTTGTAGTCGGTCTCGTAGAAGCCGGACCCCTTGAAAATCACCGCGGATCCGGTGCCTATCTGCCTCTCCAGCCTGTTCTTCCCGCATGCAGGGCATTTCACCAGGAGCTTGTCGCTGAAATACTGGAAGACCTCCATGCGATGACCGCACTTCCTGCACTCGTATTCGTATGTGGGCATTTGCGGGTTCCTTATTGTTTTCCCTTCTGCTTCCCGGTCGGCGAGCCGGATTCCCCCTCGGCAGGCTCCCCGGTCCTGCACTCGGTCCCCGGCGACGCCGTCGGAGCGCCTGCTATCAGCACCTTCGCGGCCCTGATAAGCCTGTCATGCATCATGTACCCTTTGAGGACTACCTTCGCGACGGTATTGGGCTGCGCTCCTTCGACCTCCGCGAATCCCACGGACTCGTGCCTGCAGGGATCGAACGGCATGCCAAGGACTTCGATGGTCTTGAGCCCGAATCCCGACAGGACCGCCATCATCATGCTGTGAATGAGCAAAAGTCCTTCGACTATGCAGCCGCCTTCGCCGGAGGATTGCGAGACCTCAATGGCCTTTTCCATGTTGTCGATTACAGGCAGGAGGCCGGTCATGACGTTCAGAGCCCCGTACTTCCTCCAGTCCTCCTTCTCCTTCTCGATCCTCTTCCTGAAGTTCTGGAGCTCGGCCATGCTGTATCTGAGCTTGTCCAAGTACTCGTCGGCGGATTTCGCCTTCTCGAGAAGCTCCCGGACGTCCGCCTCGGTGAGGGAAGCCAGATTAATCCTGAACCCGTCCCCTCCCGCGGCGTCTTCAGCCGGAGCCGGTTTCCCTTCCGGCGCAGGCGCCGCGTCAGGCGGTTCCCGGCGCGCAGGCTTGGCATCGCCGCTCTTCCGTGACTTATCCCCGTCGAATCCGCCGGTTTCCGTCCGTCCGGATTCCCCGCCAGTTCTGCCTGTGTTCATGTCCCTCCCCCCTAGTCGCTGAACAAGTCCTTAATCTTCTTGAAGAAGCTCTTCCTGCCTGCCGAGACGTTCGTTTCCTCGATTTGCCCGAGCTCGGCCAGGATTTCCTCCTGCCTCTTGGTCGTCTTCGTCGGGACGTCGACAATCACGGCCATGAGCTGATCGCCCCTGCGCCTTTCGTACTCAATTCC
>DYIT01000177.1 GCA_020723505.1 Candidatus Kuenenia stuttgartensis | reverse complement strand
CCCTCCACCCTGACGCAGAGAACGAGCCAGACCCTTCACCCTCCACCCTCCACCCTGACGCAGAGAGCGAGTACGCCCCCGTCCGCATGCCCGTTCTCATCGAACGCTGCGCGGCAGAGACCGTGAACGTCACGCTGTACCGCGAGGCGGAGATTCCGCCGGGCTTCGTCCAGGTTCCAGCAGGGAGGTTCATCTACCAGGGCGACAGGGAGAACCCGTACTCCGGATCAAGGGAGATTCTCCATGTAGAGGACGGCTTCATCGCGAAGTTCCCGGTGACATGCGCCGAATACCTCGAATTCCTGAACGATTCCGCAGCGAAGTCCGCCCGGGAAACGGCCGGGCGCGTTCCTCGAACGGCGCATAATGCGGGGTTATACTGGCCATGCGTCCCTGATCAGCCCCGCTGTTCGGAGGCAGGCGCAAGTGCGACAGATTCGGGAAAAAGCCGTTACGTCATCCCGACCGGGCAGTGGATTGCCGAAGCCCCGGAACACCTGCGCAACCTCGCGTCGAAGCTCAAGGGATCTCCCGTTTGGTGGCGCGAGGACTGGCCGGTGTTCTCCGTATCCTGGGAGGATTTTATGTCCTATACCGCATGGCGGACTGGACGGGAACTGAGGCTTTTCACGCTGCCGCACGAGGTGCTATGGGAAAAATCCGCTCGGGGCGCCGACGGCAGGCTGTACGTCTGGGGAAACAAGAGAGAAGACACATTCTGCAACATGAACCAGTCTCACGAGAACGGCATGAGGCCCATGCCCGTGGACTCGTTCCCAACGGACGAGTCGCCCTACGGGGTCAGGGGCCTTGGCGGCAACTGCAGGGACCTGTGCATAAACGTGCCGGGGGAAGAAAAGGCCGCCTGGCGCCTCTGCCGCGGCGGTGACTGGGCGTTTTCCGGCATACGCTTGAGGGCAACGACCCGCACCGGAGACTCGACATTTGACATCGATTACTGCTTCGGCGGCCGCATCGCGTGGGTGCCGATGTGCGGTACACCAAAATAACCGGACGAAGCCTGCCCTGCCCGCCTTCGCTTGGAATCTGGCATCAGCGGAGAGGAGCCCTGCCCGAACTCCGCGGCAGAAAACTGGTCGCAGGCAGCTCGTCGAGATTATGGTTGATATAGGGTGGGGGGTATAGTATGCTGGCTCTTCTTCGGTTCGGTCTTGGAGGTTTCAAATGCATATCCAGGCGGATCGGAAAGCCCTGCTGTCGAGGATTAAGCGCCTCCAGGGCCAGGTCGAGGCGATTCGGAAAGCCGTCGACGAGGGCAGGGACGAGGACAGCTACGCGGTGCTCCACCTCATGATGTCCGCCCGGGGGGCCATGGACGGTCTGATTCGGCTGTTCCTCGAGGGGCACGTCAGGGAGCACCTGGCCGGCGTTGCGGACGAGAAGGAGCGGAAGAAGGCCGGAGAGGAGCTCATCAAGTCCCTCCACGCCTTCCTGTGACACCATGATTGGACGATTTCGAGAGGACGGAGGTTTCACGGCCCTGTTCACGCGCATGGACGTGATTCGCGTGGGCGCCGCGGGCATGCTCCTTGCCGGGAGCCTCATACTGGGGTATGTGCTCACTTCACCGCCGTCATGGCTTTTCGCCGTTTCCATCGCGTCTCTTCTCCTCACCGGCTGGCCCATCGTCTGGGGCGCGATCAAAGGGCTCGCCCGCATGAAGTCCAACGTGGACGAGCTTGTCTCCATCGCCATCGTGGCCACCTTGATACTCGGGGAGTTCAACAGCGCCGCTATTGTGTCTTTCATCATGGCTCTTGGGGGCCTCATCGAGGAATTCACCTCGAATCGCGCGAGGAAGGCCGTCGAGGCGGTCCTTCGCGGGCGCCCGGAGACGGCGACGGTCGTGGAGGGGAACGAGGAGAAGGAAACGCCGGTCGGCGAAGTGGCTGCCGGCCGAATCGTGCGAATCAAGCCAGGCGACGTGATCCCCCTCGACGGGTCGGTGGTGAGCGGCAGGACCTCAGTGGACGAATCCAGTCTCACGGGCGAACCCCTGCCTGCGGCGAAGTCCTCGGGGGATCCGGTATACTCCGGCACTATCAACGGCGAAGGTTGCGTCGACATCCGCGTCTCCTGCCCGGCCTGCGACGGCACGCTGGCCGGAATAGCCCGGCTGATCGAGGACGCGGAGACGCACCAGGCTCCTGTCCTTCGCGTCGCCGAGCGCTACGCCCGCTGGTTCACGCCTGCCATCCTTGTCATGGCCGGGGTCACATGGCTGGTCACGGGCGATATCACGCGCGCCGTCGCGGTCCTCATCGTAGGCTGCCCCTGCGCGTTCGTCCTGGCGACGCCCACTGCAGTGGTTGCAGCCATGGGCGCCGCGGCTAGGAGGGGCATGCTCATCAAGGGCGGGCGGTTTCTCGAGGCGGCGGGCCTGGTCGACCACGTGGATTTCGACAAGACCGGCACAATCACCGAGGCTGACTTCGAGGTAGCGCGCGTCTGGGTCTTCCGAGGCGCGCAGGAGGACGACGTCCTATGCACTGCCGCCCTGGCCGAGACGGGATCCGAGCACCCCATCGCCCGGGCCGTGCTGGGGCACCTCAAGGCGCGGGGCCTTTCAGCGGAGTGCGGAATCGGCGACTTCGAAGCCGAACGGGGCCGCGGCGTGCGGGCCGGCGACGTGGTCGTGGGGAACCGCGGATTCATGGAGAAGCACGGCATCGCGCTTGATCGTGAGATTCTCGATTCCGCCGAATCCGACCTCGCCGGAGGTCTGACGGCCCTGTTCGTCGCAGCGGGCGGCGTCCTGGTCGGCGGGATATCCCTGAGGGACCGGGTCAGGCCCGAGGCCGCCGCCGTGGTGCGGAATCTTCGAGAACTGGGCCTCACCACGCGGATGCTCACCGGAGACCACGAAGCGCCTGCGCGGGCCGCGGCAAAGGCGGCGGGCGTGGAGGCCGTGCTTTCATCCATGCTTCCCGGGCAGAAACAGGCGGCAATACGGGAAATTCAGCAAGGCGGCCGGCGAGTCGCCTACGTCGGCGACGGAGCCAACGACGGACCCGCCCTGGCCGAAGCCATGGTCGGCGTGAGCCTGGCCTCGCGCAGGAACAACGTCGCCCTTGAGACGGCCCACGTCGTGCTCATGAGCGGCGGGCTGGGCAGGCTGCCTTTCCTCATCACGCTTGGTAGAAGGACAAGGCGGACCATCTGCCAGAACCTGCTCTTCTTCGGACTGGCTTTCAACGCGGCCATGCTGGCCCTTTCCGCCCTGGGCGTACTCACGCCGGTGCTCGGGGCCCTGGCGCACAACGCGGGATCCGTTCTCGTGGTCCTGAATTCCGCGCGGCTCCTTCGCGCAAGGCCCGTGCAACCGGAAACCGCCACGGGGACGGCGGACCCCGTCGTTGCAACGGAACAAGAACCAGAATCGCCGCGCTTTCGAGTCGGAGGCGACCGCAGCATGATGCCTGCCGCCCCCGTGTCGTGAAAACAACAGACTTTGTCTACTATGGAGGAAAGCGACATGAAACCTGCTCTGATTATCCTGTCGGCCGCGGCCCTGCTTCTCATCGCCGACCCGTCTTTCGTGTACGGGTGAGGCGGAGCCGGCGCCAGTCCCGGCACGGCGACGGCGCCCCAGCTTCCCGGTGGGAAGTACACTCCCGGCGGCGACACCCCGACACTGACCAAGGATGGAACGGTCTCCTGGATTGAGTCGAGCGGAAAAGCCGGCGACGGCGGAATCCTCGCCGAAGTCGTCAAGGGGCGCGAGGCGCTCCGTCCGATGTTCCTCTATTTCCGCACGACAGAACCCAAGGTGGTGGACGGGAAAAAGGACTATGAGGCGTTGAAGGCCTGCTCCGCCATGGAGGAGGAGTTCACGGTCCGTGCCCTGTCCAATATTTTGCGCGAGTTCACCTGCATCCGCATCGACGTGTCCAAGGCGGATGCCAAGGCGCTCGAGACCTACGGCGTTCGTGAGGCGCCAACATGCATCGTCCTCGACCTCGAAGGTCATATGACTTCCCTGTTCACCGGGGCCGTGGGTTTCGGAGTCATCGATCTTGATCTCCAGGACTGCCTTCTCGCTGCGGAAAAGGAAATCCGCAACCTGGCCAAGGACAAGAAGGAAGAACCCAAGGGCGAGAAAGCCGAAAAGGAGGACCCCAAGGTGGTCCGGGCCAGGGCCGTCCTGGCGGAAATCGAGGTCCGGGAGACTTACGCAAGGGGCGAGCAGCTCTTCCAGCGCGCCCAGTGGGACAAGGCAGCCGAAACTTTCCAGGAAGCGGCCAGACTCGGCGGAAAGGGGAATTTCTACGCCGAACGCCTGCCGGTTATGCTCGCCGAGATAAAGGCGGCCAGGCTGTACTTCGAGGCAATCGAGGATCTCCGTACCGAGAATAGAGCCGCTGCCAGGGAGAAGCTCGAGCGGATCGTCTTCGAAATAAAGGAAGCTGTCTGCTTCATCCAGTTCGCGAAGGCGGCCCTGGCGAAATTCTGACAACGCTATGACTAAGAGAAAAATCCATGCATGCCTGGCGGCCGTCCTGCTTTTCGGCGGGGCGGCCGCCCTGTCCGGCATCGCCCCGGGTTGCCAGGACAGGTCTCCAAGCGTGATAGGGAGTCCGCCTGCCGGCGGCGGGCAGGAATACAGCGGACCCAACGCCTACGACGTCGTTAAAATGTGCAGAATCAGCGACGAGGAGGGCCCGGTCTACTTCGCCCATGCGGCACATGCGGACCTGGTCGACGTGCGCGGCGGCATGATCTCCTGCGGACGGTGTCATCACGAGATCCGGACGAAGCCCGGCCTCACCCCGCGCGCGTGCAACAAGTGCCACCTCCAGCACGACCACTACGAGGCCCGGGACATCCTGACGATGTGAGACGCCTCGCACGGCATGTGCGACACATGCCACGTGAAGACCGACCCCGACTTCCCGTCGAGCCTCAAGCTGGGCGCGAAGTGCAAGGACTGCCACGGGGCGCTGGAGAACGTCCCGGCGGAGTGGAGGATCGACGGCAACCCGCCGGTGAGAATCGGCGCCATTCAGGTGAACGGCGGACCGGAAGAAGCGATCTCGAAGATCAGGAAGAACCTCGAAGCGATGCTCGTTGCACGGGGCTTCAAGCCGGTCCCGGACGCCTCCGTCGCATGCCCCGTCATCGAGGCAGCAATCGAAGTATTCCGTGTTCGTGAAAACCGGTTTGTGAAAGCCGGCGAGCATGTCATGCAGGCGCGAGTCGTCGTGGAATTGAAGGATGCCGGTTCCGGAGCCACCCTCCTGCGGAAACGCGCCGTGTCCAGACCGGAGTACCACGCCGACCCCCGCGAGGCCGCAACGAACGCCGCGCGGGACGCACTGGCCCTCCTTTCGGCGCCGATTGCCGAGGCGCTGAGAACGGCGTATGTATCCTCCGGATGGGGAATGAAATAACCCGGCGTAAGAACAAGGGGGAAGACAACCATGAAAACCGCGGTTCAATCCCTGTTGCTTGCTTTGCTCCTGCTAGCCGTTGCCGTATCCGGCATCCAATGCAAATCGCAGGGGGATAAAGAAGAGGGGAACGCCGCCAATCCAGCGGCAGCCCCCCTCAGGCCGGACATTGCCGCGGCCGCCGGCGAGCTCTCGAAGGCCATGTCCGACCTGGGGCTCGAAAAAGGGGACCCCAGGGCTCTGGTGCTTACCAACGCCGGATACGGCAAAATCGACGGGAAGACCACCGAGGCCTTCGCCGACGCGGTCCCCTCCGTTTCAGGCTGCTCCATCGGGAAGCGGTCCCTCTTCTTCCTGCACACTCCCATTTCAGCGCCCTTCTGGTTCGCCCTGTACCGGCGCGACACCGGTGATCTCGCGTTCTGCTCGTGGACCGGCGGAAAGTTCGAGGTGCAGAAGATTAAAGCCAAGTCCGAGCTGCTCGCCGACCGGAAGGCCATGAGCCAGGCGGCGACTGGGACAGCCGCCAGATTCTTCTTCCAAATCCTGTCGTTTGCCGACGCCTGGAAACAGGGCGTCGAGTGGGATCTTCTCAAGTGCGCGGAATTCCACAACCACCGTTGCGGCGGTGTGACGGGCGGGTATCTGGCCGGGAAATACATCCTTTCCAAGTTCCCGCTCCGGGAGGGAGAGCACTATGTGTTCGTGACCACTGCACCCGCATGTCCGATAGACGCAATCCAGGTGATGTTCGACGCCACGGCAGGGAAGAAGAAGCTCTTCTCGACAAGGATGTCTGACGATGAAGCGGCGAAGTACGAAGTGGACGGAGTCCGCCCCATGGTCATCGTCATGCGAGTCAACGATCTGACCGATGCATGCGAGGGCCTGGTTCTCGGATTGTCGCGCGGTGCGTTCCGCGGCGAGGCCGCAGCCTCGAAGGACGGGGACAGAGACGAGCTGGAATGCGTGAAGGTCCTGAAGGCATTCTCGGGCGACTCCACCCTGGCGGCGAAACTGGCCGAAACCGGGAGCAATCCCTGCGCAGTCGTCTGGGGCGAGTAGCTCTTCGATTCCCTTCCTGTCCCCGACGCGGCTGAAGCGCAAACGGGCGGGGATGCCAGGGTTCAAGGTCGAAGACCGTAAGCCGTGAAAAGCCAGAGTGCATCCGTAGACCGTATGCCGTGGGCGATTGAGCGACGCATGACATGCATCGCCCCTGCGGTCCACGGTCTACGGCGCCTGTCCTGGATTCCGGCTTTCGCCGGAATGACGGTCAAATATCCAGTCATCTTGTCTTCTTACGGGACATCAGAACCCCTTGCTTCGACTGAAGGCGAGGGGTTACAACTTTCCCGAAGGGGGCTGGCGGCTCACGATGGTTAGTGACGCCTGATGATCATTTTCGTAAGATGCCGGCAGCCCTTGTTGTCGCCGGTGATTGGCATCCTACACAGGTGATGGAGGAACAAGCGGCGTGTACTCAGCGCAGTTTCGATTGTTGACTATTCAAGGAGGTTTCAATGAAGAAGAAACTCCCCCTCGTCCTATGCCTCATCCTCGCAGCTGTCGTGGCCGTGCATCTGGTCTCCTGCGGGGAGCGTACGGTTTCACAATCCGCGGCAATAGAATTCAGGATTGCGGAGAAATGACTGATTCTGCGAATATTGATTCCATCTTCTTTTAATCAACCTGGGGACTAGAAATATCGAAGGTATTCAGCATGAACGGAAGAGCGCCGCTGGTCTTGTTGTTTGTGTTATTCATGCTGATGGCCGGCTTGCTCGTCTTCCGAACAGCTTGGGACCCATTCCATATTGGGTGCACGCAAGAATACTGGCGTTCCGTAGATTTGAGGCCTTCTATTCTCGCTGATTTGATTAACGATCTGCCTGTATCCAGAAGAGTAAACAATTATTTTCTTCAAGGAAGCACAACCGGCAAGGACGGCGGCAAACTTGATTCTCTCGTAAAAACCCCCTGGGTATGCTAACTTGTTCCCGCGTGAGGAGGAGGCTGAAGGGGTTGGAAACTCATTCAGTCTTCGA
>DYIT01000176.1:5633-7478 GCA_020723505.1 Candidatus Kuenenia stuttgartensis | reverse complement strand
AGGGGCTTGCACTCTGGCTTGGCGAACTCGAGCGCCGCCTGGCGCCATTCGTACCAGGATGCGCGGTTGATTTTCTGGAGCGTCTCGAACTTCTGCATCAGTTTCCGGATTTCTTCCTGGACGTCTACGGGCATCGTCACCTCCCATAAAACCGGCATGGCCGGCCCTATTCATCTGCACAGCTCAGATGCGAATCCCCGTTCGGTATCCGTCATGGACGGCGTTCGAGCTCGTGCGCGGCACAAGGGCGTCGCCGATGACGTGTGTTTCTATGTTGTTCTCGGCCGCCGCCTGCTTCAGGGTGAGATTCGGAACCCTCTCGGCATAGACGACGGAGTCTGCCGGCACTGGAATCCGGGTGCCGTAGTGCGTGACGACCACGGCCTCGCGGTCCGAGATCGAGGCGATGTCGCATTCCGAGAAAATGCGCACGCCGCTCTTCCTCAGGTAGCTCATGTATCTCCACACGAAGGACGGGTTCACGTCCTTGCCGGGCTTGCGGTCCCTGCACACCATCGTGATCTTCTTCCCCGCCTTGGCCAGATGGAAAGCCGCAGCCATCGCCGGCTTCCTGCCGCCCCATACGACCACGTTCTCGCCGGCGTCCGCCTTGCCGGCAAGGACCTCGGAGACCGAGAAGACGTTCTTGCGGTCGAATCCCTCGGCCTTGCCGCGGATGTACTTCGCTCCGGTGGCGAGCACCAGGGCATCCGGCATCTCGTCCTCGATTAGCTTCCGGGTCACCTCGAGGCCGAGGTGGAACTTGACGCCGGCCTTGTCGCACTGCGCCTTCTGGAACCTCACGACCCCCATCAGCTCGTCGTCCCCGTAGGGCGCCTTGGAAGCGTCCTGGAGATGTCCGCCGACCTCCTTCCTCGAGTCGTAGACGTGGACCTCGTGCCCTCTCCTCGCCGCCGTCCAGGCGGTCTCGAGCCCGGCCGGGCCCGCCCCTGCAATCATGACGATCTTCTTCGTCTTTGCAGGAGCGATCCGCCACTTCTCGTCCCACTCGTGCGCGCATTCGGGATTGATGTAGCACGTCATGGGCGCGTTCCTGAAGAGCCTCGCGAGGCAGAGGTTGCACGCCACGCAGGGTCTTACGTCCTCCTCGCGGCCTTCGAGCACCTTGAGCGGCATCAGCGGATCCGCGATTTGCGGCCTGCAGTTCTCCCAGATGTCGAGTATCCCGTCCTTGATGGCCTTTTCCGGTATGGCCGGGTCGAACAGCCTGTATGCCATGGAGACCGGCACCTTGACCGCCTGTTTGGCCCGCTTGGCATTGTACAGCCATGTCCCCTGCGGAATGTCGCGCGAGATGACGGGCTTGCGGGACTCCTGCCATCCCTGGGTCACGGAAAGGCAGTCGATTCCGGCGGCTTCGGCGGCCTTGTAGGTAATCATGCATTCCTCGGGCGTATTGCCGCCCACGTCGTCGAGCAGCTCCTCCGCGCACAGCCGGATTATCAGAGGGACGTCCGGCCCGATTTCCTTGCGCACCGCCTTTATGATGTCGGTCATGAACCTGCAGCGCTTGTCGATGTTCCCGCCGTATTCGTCGGTCCGCCTGTTCGTGTAGTTCGAGAGGAAATTCGACACGAGGTATCCGACGATTCCGGAAATCTCCATGATGTCGAACCCGGCCTGGATGCCGCGCCTTGCGGCCTGGGCATGCTCGTCCACGCAGGTCTGGATTTCCTTCCGCGACATCTCCCTGACCGGTTCGAGCACGCGGAGCCTCTGCGGAACCGCAGTGGGACCCACGGCATAGCCGATGTTCACCCCGCCCACCCTTCCGCAATGCATGAGCTGGTAGTTCGCAATCGCGCGCTCGGAGTGGATGGCGTC
>DYIT01000176.1:0-5623 GCA_020723505.1 Candidatus Kuenenia stuttgartensis | reverse complement strand
GAGCCTCTTGAGCCCCGGGATGAACTTGTCGTGCCATGCCCCGGCCTGGCCCACGTATCCCTGCCCCTCGCCCTTGGGATCCATGTACACGCCCTGTATCGTGCAAATCCCGCCGGCCACCCCCTTGGCCCTCGCGCGCATGTATTCGACGTCGGCGTCCGTCACGAATCCCTGCCTGTCGTTGAGGTTGTCCTCGGTGGCGGCGTATTTAATCCTGTTCGGAATCGACATTTTCCCGATTTTTATCGGCTTCCAGAGGTTGGGATACTTCTTGAATCCAGGATATTTCGAGTAATCCCACTTGAAATCCACAGCCATCTCAGTCTCCTCGAATCCATGCTGCCCGGTCCCGTCAAGCGCATCGTCCCGGGCGAATCCGGATAGAGATAGCCGATGGGCTTTGAGCGGTCAAGGCGAATTCCGCACGAAGCGTGAAGCCAGGCGCTTCGTGTGGAATTCGTGAACGAATGCAAGGATCATCCGCCAGTACCCCCTCTCCACCGGAATCGGGGGAAAGGGGCTGGGGTGAGCCCTGCTTCGCCGATTGGTCAATGTGGGGGCTACGCAGGGTCTTCGAGGGGCGACTATCCCACACGAAACAGCGTTGCAGAAGCAACTGAAGGCTGTTCTCGTCTTTCAATCGCCGAAGTGCCGGAAGGCTGCGGGGCACAATCGTCTCCCACAGGGCAGTGCCTGTGGGAGCCGCCGGGACGTTCCCGGTCCCGATTGGAAAGCCCGTGGGAGCCGCAGAATGCATTCAAAGACTGTCTGTGGGAGCCGCCGATTATTCCTGTTCCCCAGAGGCGGCGATTACAAAATATTATTGCTATGATGTCCGCAGCGGATGCCAGCAGTTGAGAGAATTGCAATGGACAGCATAAAACCGCAGGATGCCGGACCGCGCAGGATGATCGAGAGGATGGATGCGCCCACTGATCCCGCCTTCGGATCAAGGCCGGAGAACCGCAGCATCCCCTGCCTTCTCGAGTCCTGCATCGTGGTTCTCGACAAGAGGACCGGAATCACCTCCCGCGAGGCGCTGGACGAAGCCGCCGAAGCCATTGGAACGCGTGAAGCCGGCCATTCCGGCACGTTGGACCCGGCGGTGACCGGCGTGCTGCCCATCGGTGTCGGATCGGGCTTGAAGCTGCTGGACCTGCTGCTCGAAGCAGGCAAGGAATACGAGGGCGCGCTCGAAGTCCACGAACGGGGCGGCGGCGATGCGCTCAGGAGGGCGGCCGCGGATTTCGTCGGAGAGATAACCCAGACTCCCCCGGTCAAGTCCAGGGTCAAGCGCCTGCCGAGGAAGCGGATGGTCTACTTTTTCGAGATTACGAGCCATTCCGGCAGGAAGGCCGAATTCCGGTGCGGAGTTGAGGCCGGGACTTACATCCGCAAGCTCGTGCATGACATCGGCATGGCCGTCGGATGCGGGGCGCACATGACGAGGCTGAGGAGGACGAGGGCCGGTCCGTTCCTCGCCCGGGACGCCGTGGGGATTGAGGAGTTGCGGGCCGCCATGGAAGGCTGGCGGGCGCGCGGCGAGGAAACGCTGCGCAGGCACCTGAGGCCGATAGAGGAAGCCGCCGCGTTCCTGCCGCGCGTCTGGGCGGCGGACGGGGCCATTCACCGGATTCTTAGCGGATCCCCTCTGTTCCTTCCGGGCCTCGTGAAGTTCGAAGCAGGGATCCGGCGCGGCGACAAGGTGGCGATAATGACGCTGAAGGACGAGATAGCTGCGACGGGTACCGCCGTCATGGATGAAGGGGAAATGGCCTCCGGGGAGAGGGGAGCGGCCGTCAAGGTCGCGAAGACCGTCATGAAGAAGGGCGTCTATCCGCTTTTTCGAGACCAGCAGGAATAACCGGAAGCCGCTTGCGCAGAAGAGGTTCATTTCCCCGGGGAATTCGAGGAAGGCCAGACGGCCTTGAAATACCTGCGGACTGTTTCGTCCTGTTTCCCGTCCCAGGCCGGGTTCTCCATGGCGGAGAGATATGCCTTTTCGAACCTGTCCGGCAGGTCCTTGGCTGCCGCGGCGGGTTTCGCATTGCCTGCGTCCCTTCCCGCGGTCGGATCACCGCTTCCCGGGACCGTTCCGTCCTCGCCGCTTTTCCTTCCCGAGAGATCAATCACGGCGCCCTTCAGGGCTGTTTTGGCGAATTCCGCGCGATCCAGCGAACGTTTCAGATCCCTGGCTCCGGAGTGCACGGCCGGAAGGGACCTGCGTATCCCGGCCGCGTCCTGCGCGATAATCGCCTTGGCCAGCGCAGCCGCCGATTCCGAAAGGGAGGCGCCCAGCTGCTCGTTCGAGGCCGCAGACATCAGGGCCGACGCCGTCCCGGTCCGCCGTTCCTCCGGCATTTCGCCGCTCGATACTTTCCCTGCAAATCGATCGACCGCCTCCGACGCCTTTGCCGACGCCGGATCGGGCATGCGCGAGATGGCCTCCAGATCGGGATCCTTCCCCATGGCCCTCTCGAGCCCGGAAATCGCCTCTGCCAGGTTCCTGATACGGCCTTCCACGGCTTGAAGCGATTTCGCGGTTTCGACCGCCAGCTCCCGCCGGTCCCTTCCGGCGGCAAGCCTTCCGGCGGCGCGCCTGAGCTCATCAGCCGCGCTGTCGGCGGTTCCAGCGGGGTACTCGCGGTCTATGAGCCTCTGCGCGCGGAGGAGCTTCAGGGAGATTCCCGAAAGGAGGTCGGGAGCGGGAGGAACTCCGGGGCGAGGCTTGAGGAACGCCGCCGATGCGGCGAGAAGCGGCGGGACCGCGAAAAGCGCAATGAGCGAAGGGGGGAACCTGAACCTGCAGACCGCCGAGGCGTTTGACGGAATCCTGTGCCCAATCGAGCTCCAGAGAGCACGGGCTATCGCCGGGAGGCCTGCGTCGGATCCAATCTGATCGGCGAGAGCGGAGACCGCGCCGTCAAGGCCGAGCTTCTCATCGGCCAGATAGGCGGCCTCGCGCTTAGAGGCGGGCCGGTTCCGAGCAAGGAAGACGGCGGCCGCGATTGCCGCCGCGAAGGGGGCGAGCGCCAGGGCGACCGCAGCCGGTCCCAGGCTCTCCGGCGCAATCGAGCCTGCAGCCGCGGAGAGGGGAGCGGCGGCGAGGATGGCGAACGACGAATACCTGGCAATCCGGAACAGCCTGATTCGCAAGGAGACCGAATCGAGGAACCTTTCGAGACCGGCCAAATCCTCCTCTGATCCGTTCATCTGGAGAACGTCACTCCTTGCGGGGTTCTTCGGATTTCTTCCCGTCCCCGCCCTTTTCCCTGGATTCCTTCTCCTCCTCGGCCTCGGCTTCGGCTGCTTCCCTCTTCTCGTCCGGGCCGGGCACCGATATGACGATGGTCACGCGGGTGTGCATGGGCGGGACCAAGGCCCCGTTGGCCTGGAACAGCTCGTCGTTGCCGCCGGAGAGAAGGGGGTTTTCCAGGATTGTGTTGGGATCATGGTAGGTCGTCATGACGGTGCGCGTATGGTCGGCGGCGAATTCCGTCTTCCCCGTCCGCGGATTCTCCACCCATCTCGATCCCGTGAAGGTCCATCCGGCCTTGCGCATCGTCTTCTGCCTTGATACGTCGAGAATCATCTCCTCGGCGCGGACTTTCCTGGGCTTCCGGGTTTCGGAATCGGTCCACTGGACCGTGACTATCAGGCGTTCACCGACGGGCTTCCTGGAATCGCCGAAGAACCTCGGCCCGTTTTCGACCGGCATCTCCTTTTCCACGATTTTTCCGTTCTCTTCCATCTTCACCTTTTCCATCACCTGGCCGCCGTCGTCGAATCCGAGCAGGAGCAGGGCCAGATTGAGGTTCGAGGGCTTGCAGTCCAGGACAATCACGGACTCGTGCACTTTCCCGCCTTCGCAGCAGGCGAAGAGCTCGATGGCCCGGTTCTGCACCGCAATCCTGCCGTCGACCTCGATCCTCCTCTCGGTCCGGAACAAGCGGACCTTGCCCACCTCGAGCATGGGTTTCGGCTTGGGAGCGGGAGCGGGCTCGGATTCTTCCTCGGACGTGAGGAGCCCGGGGAGAGCAAGGAAGGAGAAGACGAGGACCGGACCCATGAGAGCGGTTATCCTCCGCATGGTATGCATATAACCTCCGCTGAGGGATTGCCCGTGACCTTCATTTGCCACCGGCCAGCATTGAGCATTATCCTGCGCCTGAAATCAAGCCGATTCGCCCGGCCATGACAATGCAGGCGCCAACCATATTAACGTTCACGGGCGGCAGAAGGTTCGATGCCCGGCAATTCACGAAGGAAGTTGAAGAAACCCGGATTTATTCAGAATCCCCTTAGCTTTCTTGAGTTCAGGGCGTTCGACCTTCGACGATAAATATATTACAATGAAATCTTCGGATGCCGTCATGGCCCCGCGCGGCTTCGACCGCCCGGGCCGCGGCTCTTTTGCGGAGCGCCCATGGATCCGGGAAAGCCGGTCTTGCATCTGATTGTTTTCGCTCTCCTGGCCCTCTGCCCCGGCCCGGGCCCCTCGTATTCCGAAGAGAAACCTGCCAGGAAGACGGAGATAACGCCAGAGCTCGACAAGAGCATAAAGGCCTCCCTCGAGTATCTCGCCCGCACCCAGAGGGATGACGGATCATGGTCGTGCAGGATTGGATACAAGCTGAACTACGACTACATCGAGACCGGCTATGGGCCGCACGTAGGGGTCACGGCGCTCGCAGGCATGACTTTCATGGCGAACGGCCACCTGCCCGGAAGGGGAAAATACGGCAACAACGTCAAGAAAGCCGTCGACTTCATCGTCTCCTGCATCGACCCCAACACGGGATTCGTATCGAGAGACCTTTCGCGCATGTACAGCCACGCGTTCGCCTCGCTGTTCCTGGCGGAAATCTACGGCATGACCCACAGGGCGGACTTGAAGGAGAAGCTGAAGCTCATCGTCAACCTCCTGGTCTCCTGCCAGAACAAATTCGGCGGATGGCGATACCTGCCGTTCTCCACGGAATCCGACATATCAATCACCGTTTGCCAGCTGCAGTTCCTGCGCGCCGCGCGCAACTGCGGGATTGCGGTGCCGCCGGCGACGATTGCGAGGGCCATCGGCTACGTCAAGGCGTGCCATCTCAAGCACAGCGGCGGTTTCACCTACCAGTTCGAAAGACCCGGATCGAGATCGACCTTCGCGCTGACCGCCGCCGGGATAACCGCTCTCCACTCCTCGGGCGTCTATTTCGACGATGACATCAGGAGGGGATTGTTCTTCCTGACCCGGAACAGGCCGAGGCGCGACGAGGGATCGAACGATTTCCACTATTTCTACGGCCATTACTACGCAATCCAGGCGTTCTACCAGGAAGGCGGCGATTTCTGGGCCCAGTGGTGGCCCCAGATACGCGACGAGCTGATTGCCTCGCAGAAGAAGGACGGATCCTGGCTCGACGAGGTCGGGCCTACCTACGCGACCGCCATGGCCGCGCTGATCCTCTCAATCCCGCTGGAGATTCTGCCCATATTCCAGCGGTAGACGATTCCGTGGAGCGTTCCGTAATCGCTCCAGCATAGAGCTCATTCCAGTAGGTAACGGGAGCCGCGCCGGGCTCAGCTGCGAGCAGCACAAGGAGCGAGGACGAAGTCGTGCCAACGGAGA
>DYIT01000025.1:17500-49413 GCA_020723505.1 Candidatus Kuenenia stuttgartensis | reverse complement strand
GAGCTTGCCCACGCCCATCGACGGCGCGTACTCGATTCCGAGCCTGTCGCACGCCTTCCTCGCCGCCGCGACGTCTGCGCCCCTCAAGTCCACGCCCGCATACTCCTTAATCCCGTCCAGCATGGGGAGCCTGCGCCACGGCGGGGAGAAGTCCACGGTCCTGCCCTGGAACGTGACCTTGGTGCCGCCCGCGATTTCGCGGGCCAGCATGGGGACGAGCTGCTCGACGATTTCCATCATGTCAGAGAGGTCGCCGAACGCCTGGTAGCATTCCATGAAAGTGAACTCGGGATTGTGGGTCCGGTCCATGCCCTCGTTGCGGAAGTTCTTCGAGATTTCGTATACACGTTCCATCCCCCCGACCAGAAGCCTCTTCAGGTAGAGCTCGTCGGCAATCCGGAGGAAGAGCGGCATGTCGAGGGCGTTGTGATGCGTCTTGAACGGTTTCGCCGTGGCCCCGCCGTAGATGGGCTGAAGCACGGGCGTCTCCACCTCGATGAACCCGCGGTCGTCAAGGAAACGCCTGATTAGGTTGATCATGCGCGACTTCTTCATGAACGTGGCCATCACCGAGGGATCGGTGGCGAGGTCCACGTACCGGCGGCGATAGCGGATTTCCTTGTCCTTGAGCCCATGGAACTTCTCGGGAAGGCCCCGCAGCGCCTTGCACATGATTTGGAGGTCGGACGCGAAAATCGTGGGCTCGCCGGTCCTCGTCTTTCCCGTCTCGCCCTCGGCGCAGATGATATCCCCGATTTCGATCAGCTTGAAGGCTTCGAAACAGGCCGGGCTCACGACCCCCGACTTGACGTAGACCTGGATTTTGCCCGTCCGGTCCCGCAAATCGAGGAACGCCGCCTTGCCCATGTCCCTGAGAAGCATCACCCTTCCAGCGGCCTTGAACCGAGGCTTCCCATCCGGGTTCCCCTCGATCCCGCGCCTGATTTCCTCGATCGAAGCAAGCCCGCGGACCGCACGGCCGTACGGGTCCATGCCCAATTCCCTTAGCCGCTCCGCCTTTTTCAGCCTGTCCTGGTAGTACTTGTCCATGTGTCAGCCTTTAATCCGGACAAACCGGACCTGCCTGAAACAAACAGGGATAAAAGAGCAGGTTCGTCCAGTATTCTATACCTGCAAATGGGCGATATTTTAACTCGGCTTTATCGGTATGCCAATAGAATCTCCACATGTCTATTGATGACTTTTCTCAAGCCGCACTTCGATGTTTTCTGCAGGGATTTCAATGTCCAACGATTTCATCTTGTATCCATCCTTGGATATGGTGATCTGATGAAGTCCTGGCGGATTCAGTCTAATGAATATTTCGCCTGATTTGCACGGTATCCCCAGTATTTCTGTTGTTTTTTCGTTATTGATATCCTCCACGTTTCGTTGGCCAAGGAATCTTGTCTCAATCCTTGCTTCGGTAACGGGCTCATATGTTTGTGCATCTATTATCTTCAAAGATAATATCACTGGAATGTCATTATTCATTCTCGTCATATTCATCGGCTCCATCTTGAATTCATCAGATTCCAGCCTGATAGATTTCTTCTCGCGTCGCAAATCACGCCTGTAGAATGATATAATGCAATTCCCATTTGCAATCCTAGCTGTAAATTTGCCAATACAGCTTTCTGTCGTTTTACCAAGTATATGCAGTTCCTCCTGTCCTAAGTTTGTGCCAATCACGGGACTAATGTAAATATCTACTGCAGACAAAGGACATCCTTCATCATCTTGAACAACGCCATTTAAGCTGCAGAAAGTATTCTTCTTCGTTTTTATTAATACCTTGCTGCAGGATTCATCATACACTGATGCTGCCTTGATTCCGCCTATATGCCTCAGCTCATAACCCTCAGAATAAAATATCAAGTCGTAGTTGCCTTCGTGAATGCCCGATATCACGAATCTGTTGCCGCCTATTGCTTGGAAAGCCATGAAAAAAGGTCTTGATGATTCCTTGGACATCAATATGACAAAAGGACTGTCGAAAGCACAATTGTCACATTGAATAATCCCATCAATATGAGAATTACCAGATTTATTGATAAGTTTGATTACAATATTCTTTTCCGTCGGTTCAATTACCCGCCTAATCTCAAAATAACCTTCTCTTTCAATTGAAAGAATGTTTAATGACTCCGGCAATAACTTGATTGCAGCCTTTCCATTAAAATCCGTTCTGACTGAATATACACGATTTTCCGATGAGATTTTTATCCGCTGATTCTCTATAGCCAGATTGTCTTCTCCCAAAACAAATATCCTTGATTCAATAGACTTATAAGCTTTAATGTCAATTTCTTTGTCCTCTTTAAGAATAAGTGAAAATATGCTGCCAATATCATAATATTCGCTTTGAATAATATATACATAAATCAATCCTCTATTCAGACCGGTAACAAAGAACCTGCCAAAGTTGTCCGTGTTCACATCATGCCTGATTCCCGATTGAACGAAAGATACAGTCGCTCCTTGGACGGGAATTTGATTTTCATTATCAATAATCTTGCCGAATATAGAAAGGGAACCATTAACAGGAGACTTCTTATCTTCAATATCCCGCACACTTGAATTGGTATCATTTCTTTCGACGGCATGTGCTTTATTAGAAATGAAAATACTGGGTTCTGATTGAAGAATGCTAGAACAAACAGTATTTTCAATTGAGCCTGAGCTATTTATAGTATTATCATTATTGATAATATAAGTTAGTATAGAAATCAAGATAAATATAATGCATAAGTAAATCAGAGTTAATAAAAACCGGCTTTGTTTCAAACTATCTACCAGCAATTCCCGTTATGCCGCCGCCGGTTGAAGTGCCAGCGTTTACATTCCATGCTGTAATATCCAAGGGGTTAGCCGTCGTCATAACGGATATAATTCCCGGAGCTATTATTCTGGCAGGCTTAACTCCTGGGAGGGGACTTGGCAAAATATCATTTAAAGCGTCTACTATTAATTCGGCACCCGATGTCAATCCATCCGCATGAACTTCTGTTTCTTTGCTCTTTACAACTCCATTCTCATCCGTCCAGTGAGCTTCAAACCCTAAAAAGGAACAAAATTCCGGATTTCCAGATTGATCAATAAAGAGAAGAAAGGATGAAATAGAATTTTGGGACTTTGATTCATCACTAAATGCATGCGTGACACCATAATTCCCAGATGATTTTATCCAGGCTTTTGAAATCACTTCCTGATTATCATTAGTCAATGTCATGACAAATGTCCCTGCATCTAGGTTTGATGCAAATCCTCGAGCAGTTCCTTCCGATTCCGACTCAGATCCTTCTCCCTTTTCAACCTCTCTACCATCAGGGCCCTTTCCTTTGATTTTCCCGAATCCTGCTTTAGCACTTCCAGGATTACTTCCAGTCTTTTCTGTTCTTGTATCATTGCTTCCTTATAATATTAGCCTTGAAAAACCCTAACTTGCCAAAAATAAGTTAGCATGTAAAATAAAGAAAGTCAAACAAAATACAATATAGAAATCGAAGAATCTATAATCCGTTGGCTTCGAAAGTTTCAACGCGATGCGTCGCCCATGGGTGTATGGAATGGCTCAACAGGAACTTCACCCTCCCCCGCGCTCAGCACGCACAGCTCATCTGCCAGCGCGCCCCAGCCCACCTTCGCCTATACAGCCGTTTCTACAGGCGGAGCGAAGCAGGCAGAAGCTGCGCTGAGAACGTCGAAGCGAAGGCGGGGCGGGTCTTCGACACGCGGGGCGACTACAGCCCGCCAATCGGCACGAGCTTCTCGTTCAAGCTTCTCGCGTACATGCGGATTTCCTGGATTTCCCCGGGCGGGAAGGGCCCCATGTAGAGCGAATAAGCCACCTTGTTCTGCAGCAGCGGCTCGGCGGGGTCGAGGCCCGCGGAAACGGCGTCGTCGAATGCGGGCGTGCCGGGGATGGGGCTGAAGAGCGTGGTCGTGACCCGGAATCCGCAGCCGTGAATCGCCTCGCAGGTGCGGACAATCGTTTCCCTGTCCTGGCCCGGAGCGCCGACGAGCGTGTAGACGTTTATCCCCCCCGGATCGAACCCTGCGGACTTGAGCGAGGCTGCTGCGGATCTGAGCTCCTCGACCGAAGCCTTGAATGGCAAGCCCGCTCTATCGTCGTGGCTCGTGCTTTCGAAGGACAGTCTCACCGTCTCCGCGCGCGCGGCTTTCAGCAGCCGCGCGGTCTCCACATCCAGGAACCTCACGTGCAGGCCATTGGGGAAATGCAGCTTCACCTTCAGATTGGAATCGGCGATTGCGGCAAGCAGAGGCTTTGCCCTGTCCGAGGAATCGTAGAGGAATGCATCGTCGTAGAAAGCAACGTGTTCCGCGCCCAGCGAAGCCGCATGGCGTACATCCTCGACAACGTCAGATACCGGCCTCGGGAAATACCCGCCCGAGACGATTCTGGAGGCGCAATACGCGCAGGAGAACGGGCATCCGGTGGAAGACAGGACCACCGCATGGGATATCGGATGGCCATAGAGGCCGTAGTCGGCGAAGAGCGGCGGATGCCGGAAAGGAAGGGATTCGCGTTGCAGGAAATCCTCCGCCCAGCCGGTTCCCGGTCCCTGAACCACCTCGTCGGCGCATGCGTTGGCCGCAGCATGGTCCCTGCAGAGTGTCGGATAGATGCCGCCCAGGACTATCCTAGCCGAGGGCCAGGCTTCCCTGACCGCTGCCGCCGCCTCGGCCACCCCTGGGTACCAGTAAGTGAACAGCGACGTGACCGCGACGACATCGGGGATCCAGCCTTCGTTGCGCCATGATTCGAAGGTCCATCTGATTTCCGAAGGAGGGAGCCCGAACCTCCGGAAAAACCGCGGCACGGCTGCAAAGGCCTTCGGCTTTTGAATCCTCTCCTCGAAGAACCTGCAGGTGCCGTCCGGTTTCGAAGGAGATTTGCCTGCGCCGGCGCGTCTGAAGAAAGGCAGATCATCGTCAAGGCAGTCGAGGAGCCTGACGTCGCACCCCGAAGCCCTGAGCAGCGTGCCGATTCTGAGCAGCCCGACCGGCCGGAGCCACAGGTCGAAGGCCGTGAAGTCATGCGCAGGCGGATTGACGAGCAGAATTGCAGGGGTCAAAGGCGATTCTCCAAGACGAACCTGTCTATTCTGGAATCATTCCGTAATCGGCGAAGCATCGGAAGGCATCGAGATGCATTCGCCTCCCACAGGATCAGACCGACCTTCGAAGCATTTGAAAGCACTCTCATGTGGAGGCGGTCTGCGGCGCTTCTATTTCCCCCCGATTTCGGTCTCCATCTTCGCGCATTCGAGCAGGGCGATGACGCCGTTGTTGGCTGCGGCTAGGATTCGAAGGCCGTCGGGCGTGAAGCATGCCTGATTGACCGGCCATGGGAGCCTGGCTGCCTTCGGGTCGGCGGCAAGGGACGACCAGACCTTCACCGCCCCGTCCGTGCCTGCCGAGAGGAACTGCCTGTTCCCGTCCGCCCACGCGACCGAAGTGACCTGGCCGTCGTGGGCCTGCCTCGTCTCGGGCTTGCCTGCGCCGTCGGACCTGAACATGCGCACGGACCCGTCAGCGCCGCCCGAGAGCACGGATTTGCCGTCCGGGGAGAAGGCGACGGTGCCGACGCTTTTCGTGTGCCCCCACATCGCCCCGGCCGCGCTCCGCCCCTGCAAACTCCAGATTCGGACCGAGGAATCCTGCCCCGAACTGGCTGCGTACAGCGCGTCGCGGGAGAGGTCGATTCTCGTCACGGCCCCCTTGTGCCCCTCGAGGCCGAAGAGCCTCGCGCCCGATTCTGAATCGAGCATGGATATTTCGCCGTCGCTCCCCGAAACCAGGACGCGCCCCTGGCCCGCGAACCGGATCCCCGACACATACCCCTTCCCGGACTTGAAGCTCAGCTTCTCCTTGCCCGATTCGAGGTCCCAGAGCCTGATTCTCGGGTCGTTGCCGCCGGACGCGGCCAGTTTCCCGTCCAAAGTCGCGTCGAGGCAGAAAACCCAGCCGGTGTGCCCCTCGAACACGGCAGTCTCTGCTCCGCTTGCGAGGTCCCATTTGCGGATTTTCGCGTCCATGCCTCCGCTAAGGAACGCCTGCGTCCCGGGGAGGAGGACGACGGACAGGACCGATCCGTCATGCCCGCAGAACTGCATCCTGGCCTCGCCCTTCTTCAGGTCGCGAATCCTGATTCTGCCGTCATGCCCGGCGGAAAGCAGCGAGCCGGAGGCGTGGTCCACGGCCAGGGAGTTGACCTCCTTCACATGGTCGCGGCTGGAATACAGCCTGGCGCCGGATTCGAGGTCGAAAGCCGATACCGCTCCTTCGGACGAGGCGGTGGCCAGAATCCCGAGGTCCAGCGCCACTGACGTGAGCCTCTCCTTGCCGGCGCTGAGCGATTTCGCCTCCTTCCTGGATTTGAGGTCCCAGACCGACACTCCCCCGCCCGCGAATCCGGAGACCGCGAACCTGCCCTGCCTGTCCACGCACAGCGAAGTGGACTCGCCCGAATGGCTCCCGAGCGTGCAGAGTTCCGCGCCCGTGGATGCGTCGAGGAGCTTCACGCTGCAGTCCTCGGATCCCGAGACGACGGTCCTCGAATCCGGGCAGAACGCCAGGGCGTTCACGGCCTTCGAGTGCGCCTTCACGGACCTCAGCGCTTCCCGCGATTCGAGGCCGAACACCCTCACGTTCCCGTCGTTTAGCCCCGCGATTATGCACTTGCCGTCGGGCGACAGGTCAGCGCAGAGGAGCCAGCCTCCAGTCTTGTACGAGGCCTTTTCGGCGCCGCCGGGGCAGGAGCGCAGCCTCAGCGTTCCGTCCCAGCCTGCGGTGAGAAGGGTGGTCCCGTCCCGGGAGAACGCGACCTTGACCACGGCCTGCGAGTGGCTGGCAATTGATGCCGTCTCCTTGCCCGTCTCGAGGCTCCAGAGCTTCACCGTACCGTCCGCGCAGCCGGCTGCAATCAGCCCCTTTTCGGGAAAAACGGCGATAGACGTGACCGATGACCCGTGTTTCAGGTTCGGCGACCCGAACAGGCCGGCCATGGCGGGGCATTGCGACTTGTAGAACGCGAAATTGCGGTCCTGCGCGTGGAACTGCCGGGAATCGTAGGCGTAAAGGGGCTCTCCCGGGCGCGGGCCTTCAGCCGCTTCGGGACCGGGTTCCTTCGGGCCGGGTTCGACGGGCTTTTTCGCAGGATCCGGGTCCGGCTTTACGGGCGGTTGTTCCGGTCCGGGGTCGGGGCCGGTCTTCCCGTCGTCGGCCGGAACGGGCTTCTTCCCGTCTTCGGGCGCGGGAATAGGCTGCGGGGCGTTGTCCCTGGACATCTGTTTCACGATGAAGACCGCTCCGACCGCCGCGAGCAGGATGACGGGCACCAGGATACCCACGATGACGGCCTTGCCGAACCCGGCGGCCACCCGTCCCGGGATTGTCATGGGGGTGGCTTCGGAGTCCCGGACGCGCGTGGGCGTGTGCAGGCCCGCGGGCGTCGGAGGCGCCACTTCGTAGACCCGGACCAGTTCCCGGATCCTCCTCCTCGCCTTTTCCTTCGAAGCCATCTCGTCGGAGATCAGCATGGTCAGGCCGGCGAGGGTCGGTGTATAGGATCCCGGCGGCGCGGGCTGGTTTATGGTAAGCGCGTCGCCGTCAACGACAGGCCGCGGAGGCGCTGAAGCCTTTGAAGTGCCGATTTCCGGCTTCGCATCCCTTGTTCTTGAGGCGAGGTCCTTCTCGAGGGCTTCGAGCTCCGACACCAGGCTTCCGAAGTTCGGATACCTGTCGGCCGGGTTCTTGGCCAGCATCCTGTTGATGATTGAGACTATCTTCGGATTGGCGTCCGGCCTCAGCGAGGCGATGTCGGGCACGGGGTCCTGGCAGTGCTTCCTTATGAGGGCGATTGCCGTGTCGGCGACGAAGGGCCTCCTGCCGGTGATCATTTCGAAGAACGTGACGCCGAGCGAATACAGGTCCGACCTGGAATCCACCGCTCCGCCGTCGGCCTGCTCCGGGCTCATGTAGGCGGGTGTTCCCATGATTTGGCCGGACATGGTTATCGCGGATTCCGCGTCGGCGCTCTTGGCCAGGCCGAAGTCCGCGACTTTCACGACCCCGGTCTTCGTCACCATGAGGTTCGCGGGCTTGACGTCCCGGTGGATTATTCCCTGGTCCGCCGCCGCCTGGAGGCCCTTGGCGGCCTGGATGAGGATTTCGAGGCTTTCCTCCTCGGAGAAGGGGTTGTGCTTCTTGAGGAGGTCGTTGAGGCCCACGCCGGCGACGTATTCCATTGCTATGTAGTGGACGTCGTCGGACTGGCCGGCGTCGAAGACCTGGACGACGTTCGTGTGGGTGAGCCTCGCCGCGGATTTGGCTTCCCTCAAGAACCGCTCCACGAACTGCGGATTCCCCCTCATCAGGGCGGGCGGCAGGACCTTGAACGCCACGGGCCTGTCGAGCCTGGTCTGGGTTGCCAGATAGACCGCTCCCATCCCGCCTTCGCCGAGCTTCTCCTCTATTCGGAATCCGGCGATTTCTCTGCCTATGTACGGATCGGCGCTTTCAGGGGATTTCTCGGGCACTTCCAAGCTCCAAAGATAATTAAACAGACGAACTTTAACCGATGGGTGGAGGATGTCAAGATTTGCAGCCTGGTCCTCGCTACCAGCCGGAAAAATGCTTGAAACCGCAGGTTCGCTGGATAACATGTTGAAACCATGCCCGGGAAATCGCGGTTCGGCCCGCAAGGTGCAAGCCTGCGCGGCGGGCGGGCGGTTTTTCAGGAAGAGACACATGCGGAATCTCATCGTTCCGGGGGCGCTGGTCCTGCTCGCGGCAGCCGGATGCAGCGGAATAGAGAGAGGGTCGGTAAAGGAAATCGAGCAGAGGAACGTCCAAATCCTTTCCGCCCAGGGCGAGATGGTCTTCAAGGAGAAGGCCGACATCGCGTCCGGGAAAATCCTCATCGGCTACAAGGAACTGATACACCGCAAGTGCGAGCAGCGAAAGCTCTACGAACTGGTCGAGGAGGGCAGGCCGGTCGGCGAGGAATACAGCGACTGGGAGGAGGCGGAGGGGAAGACCGACGAGTTCAGCTCGTTTATCGTCACCAAGCTCAAGATAAACGGCGCGGACGCCGACCATGCCAAGTGCGACATGGGGAAGGACAACATCCTCACGATTGACCTCTACAAGCTCATGGAACATGCCAAGGCCGGGCAGAAGATGAACTTCGAGGTCTGGTACGCGTTGAGGGGTGACGAGAAGAAGTTCGAGTTCCACGTCAACGAGAACTACGTGACCGCCATGATTGAGGTCAGGGCATGCAGGCAGGGGCTCGAGGACAACCCGCTTTCCGCATGGTGGCGTTTCCGCATGGCTGCGGCCTATTACAGGTTCGACTACGGGAACAACGCGTTCAAGGAGGAGGTCGAAAGGCGCTTCAAGGAGCACGTGGGTTACGAGCGGAAGTGGAACGAGGTCATGGCCGATGCCTATGGAGGCGCAGGCAGGAATCCGGAAAGCGGCAAGCTCTTCGAGGAGATCGCCTCCCGCGAGGACGAGGTCAACAGCGCTTTCCATTACGCGGTCAAGGCCTGCCTCGCCTACGAAAAAGCCTCGATGTTCGACGACTGCCTGAGGCTCTACATGCCCTACTGGCGCAAGCCGCTCACGAAACCCAACCGCGCGCATCTCAGCAACAACATCGGCGTCATGCTCGACAGGAAAGGCCGCAAATCCAGGGCGTTCCTCTACTTCCGTTATTCCACCATACTCGAGCCGGGCAACAGCCTCTACAAGAGCAACCAGAAGGCGCTTGCCGATCAGAGCGAGAGGAACCTCACGACCAAGATCGACCAGGCCTATGCCGACGACCTGAACCGGGCCAAGGGAGCGATCGAGTCCTCGAACAGCAGGCTGGCCCAGCTCAAAGCCAATGCCGAGGAGTACGTGAGGCAGCAGCAGTACTACATCAACGAAGCCAACCAGGCCACGGCCACCTACAACGCGAACCTCTACAACGAATATGCGTCCTTCACCAGGGCCCAGGCGCTTTCCAGGCGCGACAGGGCGATTTCGGCCGCCCAGGATGCGGAGCGGAACTACAACAGCACAGTGGCGGAACACAACCAGGAGCTGTCGAACAACCGCAACCTGGTGAACCAGTACAACGCGCTGGTCGAGAGGATTCAGCAGGTGGTGAATGCCTACAACACCGGGCTGGACCAATACAACGCAGCCTATAAGCTCATCGAGGCCGGGAACTACAGGGGCGCCTTCTCGGGCATAGCCGAGGCCCTGAGGTTGTTCTCGGCGGTAATCAACGAGAACTCCAGGATTGGGATAGCGAAGAGGATGCGTTCCATGTGCAGGTTCCAGGAAGGATTCTGCCATTACAACCTGAAGGATTCGGACAGGGCGTTCGAGGCGTTCATGGCCTGCTTCGAAGAGGACTTTTCCGTGGAGGCGGCGCTGACCAACATCGCCGTGGTACTTGTGTCCAAGGTCCAGGGCGCGTCCAGGGAGGAGGCGCTGGCGCTGGTCGAGGAGGCGATTCTCTTCGATCCGAACAACGCGAGGGCCCAGGAGCTCTACGGCCAGCTGTCGGCGCAGTAGCGCCGGGCCGGGCATGTGGCGTTTCCGCCCTGGTCCGGGCGGTTCGCACGATCGAGGAATAAGGAGAGCCTGATGAAAAATCTCACATTGATCGCGGTGCTGCTCGCCCTTGTCGCGTTCTCAGGCGCGGTGTACTGCCAGGAATCGGTGACGGTCGACGACATCATCGCGTTCAAGGAGGCCGGGGCTTCCGACGACGAGATAATGAAGGAGGTCAGGGACAAGAAAGCGGTCTTCGACCTCACCCAGCAGGACGTGAAGAGGCTGCAGGCCGCCGGAGCGTCCGAGACCCTGATTTCGTTCCTGAAGTCGACCAGGAGGCAGCTCACGGCGGATGACGTCGTTCGCATGGCCAAGGAGGGCATGTCGGACGCGGAAATCATCTCGCGAATACAGAAGACGGGATCGGAATTCTCGCTGACGCCCGAGGAGACGACCGAGCTCAGCCGCCAGGGGGTGAGCCAGGCCGTCATCAGGGCCATGGTCGAGTCGTCGCGGTTCACGGTGGACAAGGTCCTCCAGATGCTCGCGAGGGGGACTCCCATTGCCGAAATCCAGAAGTCAATCGTCGCCAAGAGCTCCGAGTTCGAAGTGACGCTTTCGGACATCGCGAAGCTCAAGAAGGCGGGAGCCACGGCGGACTTCATCCGTTTCCTCAACCGGCGATGGAAGTACAAGGGCATGTCCGAGTACAACCCCGCCACGCGTTTCTTCACGCTCGTGTACCCGCAGGCGTGGAAGTTCGTCGAGGAGCTGAGCAGCGGGTCGGTGAGCCCGATGTTCACGCCCTACAAGGAGGCCAAGAAGGACGACGAGGCGCCGCTCAATTTCGGCGTCGGATGCTGGCCCATAGACGAATACTCCGTCTGGAAGTACCTGTCGAAGATGGAGGCCTGGAAGCGCAGGCTGAAATTGGCCGAGGGCAGGAACATAGAGACGCGGTTCAAGGACCTCGGCAAGTACGGCGAGCTGACCGTAGCCGGTCAGGAGGCGCTGAGGGCGGAGGTCAGCGTGGTCGTCATGGGGAGGGAATGCCGCGAAATCCTGCTCAACTTCCAGACCCGCGACTTCGACTACGTCCTCATGTACAGGGCGCCCGTCGAGGAATTCGACGGCATCGAGCCGACGTTCCTGAGGATGGTCGAGAGCTTCGAGCCCGGAGAAGTTTCCATCAAGTACAGGGCCAGGGAGGGGCCGGAGATTTCCATGCAGAAGATCATGGACGACAACCTCCAGAGCGTGGTGTACATCGAGGGCCAGTGGAAGGGCATGAAAGCCCAGGGTTCGGGGTTCATCATCCGCGAGGACGGATACATCGCGACGAACGCCCATGTGGTCCTCAACATGCAGACCGACGACGAGGACGACAAGCTGCCCCAGACCGTCACGGTGCACTGGGACAAGAGGGTGGGCAGGCAGCCCGTGCCGGCGCAGGTCATCGGGTTCAAGTACTCGTGGCTGCCTCACGTCGACGTGGCCCTCATCAAGATAGAGGGCGAGGGATACCGGCCCATGTCCATGGTGGAAGAGAAGGACATGCACGAGGGCGACACCATCTTCACCATGGGGTTCCCCCAGAGCTTCTCCGTGGGGCACGAGACGATAACGACGACGCGCGGAATCATCGCGCGGTTCATGTACCTCGAGAACAACAAGCTCAACGAAATCATGATTGACGCGGCCATCACGCACGGCAACTCCGGCGGGCCGTGCATCTCCACGAAGACCGGGGGCGTAATCGGCCTCAACACGTTCGGCATGGAGGCGTATTCCAAGGACTTCGCGCTGAACTACAACGGCCTCGTGCCGATTCAGAGGGCCATTGAGGAGTTCCCCGCGTTCTTCATGTACGGCGCCGCGGAGAACAGGAGCTTCACCGAGCGCGACCACTTGAGCCTCGGCATGGTCCTCATGGCGCAGAAGAAGTACACGGCCGCCAAGCTGGAGTTCGAGAAGGCCATCGAGAAGGCCCCGGACCTCGCCGACGCGCACCTCATGGCAGGCAGGGCAATCGAGTACCATGCGGGCGGCAACGCCGCCAGGCGGGCAAAGGCCCTCGAGTATTTCGAGACCGCCTTCAAGAAGGACCCGAAGAACATCGACGTGCTGCAGGCCCTCGGCGGGTTCCTCCAGAGGGAAAGGAAGTACGGGGAGGCCATCCGCTACCTGGACAAGGCAATAGACCTGAAGCCGGCCGATCCGTGGGCCTACTTCCTGCGCGGCAAGGTGCTGATGGAGGCCAAGAACTACCCGGACGCCCTGCGCGACGCGACCAAGGCCGTGGAGCTCGCCAAGGACCTGTTCCCGAACCCGTGGTGCCTTCTGGGCGACGTCCATTACTACAACGAGAAGTATGACGACGCAATCGCGGCCTACAGCAAGGCCCTCGACATCGACTCCAGGTACTGGTACGCCCTGTACAGCCGGGCCGAGTCCTTCGAACGGCAGAGCAAGCCCGACATGGCCGAAATCGAGTACTCGAGGATGGTCGAGAAATCGCCCGACGACCCGGACATCGCGCGCATCGCAGGCGACTTCTACTACAACCACAGCAAGTTCACAGAGGCCTTCGACTACTTCAAGAAGTCCCTCGATCTGTACAACAAGAGGCTCGAAACCCCTTCGACGTCCATGCTCAACCGCATGGGGCTGATTGCCAAGGACATAATCAAGGACAACGACCTCGCGTTCTCGTACCTGAGCCAGGTGCTCAAGAAGGAGATGCAGGACTTCCAGGAGAACTCCACCTACGACAAGACGGTCTTCGCCACGACCATGTACTACCTCGGCTGCCTCTTCGACGGCCTGGGTCGGAAGGGGCTCGCGTGGGCGCACTTCGAGATAGCCTACAACAACAACCCGCAGGACAAGCTAATCTCGGAGAAATACACCGGCGCGCAGAAGTACTACCTGCTGTTCGGCGACGTGGTCGCGCTCGGCAAGCTGCGCTATCACCCGCAGGTGCCCTTCTTCATGGCGCAGATAGCCCCGCTGCCGGGGTCGATTCCCGAGTTCTTCGGCGGCTACGTGGCCAACAACGCCATCGACGAGAAGAAGGTCCAGAACGACCTCCAGTTCGTCCACGAGCAGGTGTTCAAGAAATGCCTCGAGAGGATTCAGAAGGGCCAGACCGACGGCACGCCGAAGAAGACTCCCCCGCCTCCGGACCCCGGCCCCAAGAAGGACCCGCCCCCGACCTACACGCCGCCGCCCGAGAAGCCCAAGGAGAAGGTGTTCAGCGTGGACGCCTTCAAGGTCCAGTGGGGCGTGAACAAGTTCCTGGGAGCGTTCATCCTCAACAACGAGACCGACAAGACGATTACCGACATCGTCCTGACCTTCAAACTCCTGGACACTGCCGGAAAAGTGCTCCTCGAGAAGACCCACAAGATAGAGGGGTCGGTCCTCCCGGGCGAGAAGTATGCGATTGAGGCGTTCGAGATAGCTCCGGTGAGCGAGGTGAAGGCGCTTCCGGGTTTCAAGGGCAACGTCAAGCTGTTCTACACGCACGTGAAGAAATGAAGCGCATCCGCATCGAAGCCGGCGGATATCACGGTTTCAAAGATGCGTTTCAGCATTCGGAGGTAGCCCGTGGAAAATAAACTGACTGCTGGATTGATTGGGTTCGCCGCGGCGGCGGCGCTGCTCCTCGCGGAAGGATGCGGCGGCCCGGAGGAGATGTGGAGGAAGTACGACCACGGGCCAAAGCCCGCGTACAACGCCGCGAGCGAGGTGGACCAGGCCAAGATGAACGGCAGGGAGGCGCTCACGAGGGGCAAGAACCTCCAGGCGGTCAAGTGGTTCACCCTGCTAATCTCCGTCGACGGATCGAACTACGAGGGCTATTCGGGCAGGGGGCAGGCGCTGTTCCTGATGAGCGAGTATGAGAAGTGCCTCGCCGATTTCGACAAGGCCCTGGGCATGAACAGCTCGGACTACAAGCTCTTCGGTTTCAGGGGCCAGGCGAAATACAGGGTGAACCACAGCGCCGGGGCAATCGAGGACCTGACCCAGGCGATGAAGCTCAACGCCAACGCGGGGTGGCTCTATGAGACGAGGGCCAAGGCATACGACGCGCTGGGCATGATTGACAAGGCCAGGGAGGACAGGAAGAAGTTCGACGAGCTTGGGGGCTAGGGGTGCTGCTCCGCAGCACTGTTCAGGGCATGAATTTTGAGCCTGATTGGAGTAGACGACATGAAGCGCTTGCTGGCATCGATTCCGGTCATTGTCCTCCTCTTCGCACCCTCAGGGGCTGCGAATGCGCAGGAGGATCCGGTCGATTGGGAGGAGAAGGGGATAAACCTCATCGCGGAGTACGCCAGGCTGCTCGAGAGCACGCCGTCCGAGGCCGCCAGGGTGGTGAGCATGTACTCGTCGTATCTGCAGACCGTCCCGTACGACGGCAAGTGGGACTACGCAATCGCGTCGGTCCACGCGAGGCGCGCAGAGGCCTACGTGGTGAACTTCGCCTTCGACAGCGCAGAAGAGGACTACCGCAAGGCGAACGGGATGTGGCCCGGGATAGCGCGCGAATCCCTTCTCCGCCCGCCGCCCGAGCGCATCGTCAAGAAGTCAATCGAGGAGGAAGAGGAGCCAGGGGGCGGATCGTCATCCTCGTCGTCCTCGTCATGGTCGGACTATTACGATCTGGGCGATTTCGCGTTCACGCCGGTGTTCAGGGGCGGGGCGATGTTCTTCACGGGCTTCCAGGTGCAGAAGAAGGGGTCGTTCAACGTGGGCGCAAAAATAAAACCAGTCGACGACCTGGGCTTCGAACCCATCATGCCTCACGCCGGAGCGTTTCTGACCCTGTCTATCGGCGACAACGTGGACTTCAACCTGGTTCTCGACATGAGGTACGGAGAGGGCGTGAAAGATACGACGAAAACGCTGGAATACCACGGCGTCAACCTCAACCCTTCCGGCGGAACGGTCTCCCTGCGGAGCCGGATACGGGTGGCGGACATGGAATTCTACATGAGCACGCCCATCGACGACGACTCCGAGGGGTATTCGGACTTCATGATGGGATTCAACTTCATGTACTTCGAGACCAGGATTGCCTCGTCGGGGACGGCGGAGACCGCGTTCGGGATAGAGAGGATGGTCCTGCCCTGGCTCGGATTCAGGCTTGGCGCCGAGCTCACCGACGACACGCTGTTCTTCAGCTTCACCCTGAGGGCAATGTACTTCTGGTGGCCGCTTTCGAACTACGTGCTTACCGAGATTTATCTGCTGGGAAGGCTCGAGTTCAACTGGAGGCCGGCGAGCTTCATGATTCTCACGGTGGCCGCCTGGGGCCAGCAATATTCCTGGGACGAGCAGAAGAACCGGCACAACCGCGACGTGTTCGTGCTGATGCAGGGCTTTGGAGGGGAACTGGGGCTGGAGCTCAGGTTCTGAGAATTCCACACGAAGCGGAAGGCGGCGCGCTTCGTGTGGAATTTTTTTCCGCTCGATGCGGGATTGTTTTGAAGAGTTGCACGGACTGGAGCACGGTCAAACGGGAATTTATTTTCTAGACGGTCCTATGACGAGTCCATAACCTTACCTTTGTTGCGACATTGACATCATTGCTACGGGTTAATGCCTCCCACAAACACATGTCAAGTCCTGGTTTCAAATTGACACAGCCGCCTGGATTCCGGCTTTCGCCGGAATGACGGTACATGCCGCATACTCAACAGCCCATTGTGTTCGATCCTCGACTTTCGACACGGATCACTGGTTACGGCTGACGTTGCACAGTTGCAGTTTGCGGTTTACTGCTCACAGATTATGGATTTATCGACGGTTCAACGGTCAACGGCTGACGGCTTACGGTTTACAGCTCGCGCGGCGCTACTTGCCCTCCGCCTTCTGCTTGGCTTCAGCCCTCAGGTTGCGGGCTTCCTGGAAATGCTCTTCGCAGCTCACCGGGTACTCGGCCATGGCCGAGTCGCACGCGTCCATGGCTTTTTTCCAGTCCGACTTCTGCATGTGGAGCTTCGCCATGCCGAGGTGCCCGTGGAGAAGGTCGTTCTTCGTTATGAGCGCGGAGAAGTCGGCTTTCGCCTCGTCGGGTTTCTTGAGATCGATGTACAGCACCCCTCTCAGGTACAGCGCGTCCTTGTCCCCCGGGCTGAGGATTAGGTCGTTGGAGAACGCCGCCACGGCCGCCTCGGCGTTCTTGAGATTCTGCTCGCATATGCCGATGTAGTACCAGGCGTCGGCGTTGTCGGGGTTCATGCTGAGAGCCTTCTTGAAATCGCTGCGCGCCTCCTCGTACTCCTTCAGGTTGTGCAGCCTCAGAAGCGCCCTCTGGTAGAATGCAAGCGACTGGTTGGGGTCTATGGACGCCGAGCGGTTCAGATCGTCCAATGCCTCCTGGTTCTTCTTCACCATCCTCAGGCACGCGCCCTTGAACGCGTAGCTCCTCGCCTTGCGCTCCTTGAGCGAGTCGAGCTGCGCGGATTTCTCGAACGCCTGCGCGGCCTCGAGGTACAGGGGTTCGCGCTTCTCCTTGTCCTTCTTCTCGGCGTCCGCGGCGCTCTGCTTGGCCTTGCCGTAAAGGAACGGGAACTCCCATGAATCGGGGAACATCTTCTCGCCTATTTTCGCGAGTATGGCGGCGTCCTCGTACTGCTTGAGCTGGATTTTCTGGTCCACGTTTCCCGCGATGACGCGTTTTGCGGCGGCAGGCTTGAACTTTTTAATCTCGTCGGGGTCGCTGATTCCGCGCCCCTCCTCGGCCCTCGGGTTCTCTGCGAGGTTGACGGCGCAGCGGAATCCCAGGTCCTCGAACCTCCCCTTGTTCTCCTCGCAGGAATGCCCGAACCGCCTGAAGAACCTCTCGAGCGAAGTGTGGTAATTGCCTCCCCTGACCGCCCTGAGCGGGGTGAAGACGTTGTTGAACGGGTCGTTCTCCACGGATTCGGGCGAACTGTAGAACCAGGGGTCGTAGTAATCCTTCATCCACTCGGACACGTTCCCGGCGAAGTTGAGCCCTCCGGACGGAGCGAGGTCCCCGCTGTACTCGCGTGCTTTCTTGAGCACGCACTTGTCCATGCCGTCCTCGAACCTGCTCCATTTGACGTATTCGTGGCTGGACTTGAAAAGCGCTCCGGCGACCGCGTCGGCGACGGCCGCCTTGTCGTGCGCGGGCGCGTCGCCCCACGGGAACATCTGCCTCTTCTTCTTGAGATTGTCCCAGAGGGCGGCCTTCTCCCACTGCGCTTCCGTGGGCAGGTCCATTCCCGCCCAGCGCGCGTAGGCGATGGCGTCGTACCAGTCGACTCCGACCACGGGCTGCGCAGGGTCGTTGAGCGAGGGATTTTTCGCGTACTGGGGCTTGTGGTTCTTGCCGAGGGGCTCGTGGGGATGGAAGACCTTCGACGTGTCCTCGCCGCTATCGACCCATTCGAGGAACTTCGCGTACTGCTCGTTCGTGATTTCATACTTGCAGATGAAGAACCCACGGACCTTGACCTTGGCCTTCGGGAAGACCGTTCTGTACTCGCTGTACACGGGGGTCAGGAACCAGTTCAGGACCGAGGAGATGTCCTCTTCGGTCATTCCCCTCTCGAATTCGCCGCCCGGGACCCAGAGGAGGACGGATCCGTCCTTCTTGTTGACATATTCGCCCTTGGTGGAGGATTCCTTCACTCCCTCGGGCAGCACGGGCGGCCTCGGGCCCGAGTCGTCCTGCGAAGCCTTGTCCGGATCGGTCGCATCGGGCTTCTTTCCTCCGTCCTGACCGCCATCGGGGGTGTTGCCCGAATCCGGGGTTTTCACCGGCTTGTCAGCGTCCGTCTGCTCCTGCGGTTTCTTGCCGGAGACGGCGGCGATGATTCCAATGGCCGCGAGCGCCAGAACCACCAGAGCGATTCCGATTACGAGGGGCATCGGACTCTTCTTTCCCTGCTCCCTTCCGCCGGGCCTGGCCGCCTGCGGCTTCTTCCTTCCTCCGCGGCCGTCGCGGTCCCGGGCCGTCTCGGATTCCTCCTCCTGGGCCCTGACGGTCTTCTGCGGCGTCGCAGGAGTCAGGGATTTCTTGTCAGGGGCAGGAGTCTTCTGCTTTTCCGGAGGCTTCGGGGTCTTCGCCTTCTTGTCGTCCGCTTTCGGCGTTTCGGGCGCAGGCGTCCGGACCTTCCTGTCGTCGCCTTTTTCCTTCTCCTTGACGCCGGTGGAACCGGCTTTCTTCTGGACCGGCGACGGCGCTTCCTCGTCCTCGATTTCCAATTCCACTGCCGCGCCGCCCGACCCCGCGCGCTTCTTGGCCTCGAGCAGCGCCTTGCGCATCTCCTGTGCGTTCGCGAACCGGTCTTTGGGGGTCTTGGCCATGGACCTGAAGATGATGTCCTCGGTAGACTTCGAGACCTCGGTCGCGAAGGCCGAAATGGCGGGGACGGGCTCGGTGGCATGCTTCATCATCATGGAGAGGGGCGAATCGGCTTCGAACGGGAGCCTGCCGGTGATTAGTGTGAAGAGCGTGCCGCCCAGCGAGTAGATGTCCGCCCTCGCGTCCACCTCCTCCCCCATGCCCTGCTCGGGCGCCATGAAGGCCGGGGTGCCGAGCGCAATGCCAGTGCCCGTGAGCCTGACGCTTCCCGACACGTGCTTGGCCAGGCCGAAGTCCGCAATCTTTATCCTGCCCTTGTTGTTGAGCATCAGGTTCTCGGGCTTTATGTCGCGGTGGAGGATGCCGGCCTCGTGGGCAGCCTGGATTCCGGAGCAGGCCTGGGCCATGGCGCCGAGGGCCATCTTCTCGCTGAACTTCCCCTTCTCCTTGATGATTTCCGAAAGGGTCGATCCCTCGACGAATTCCATCACGATGAAATAGGTGCCTTCCGAGTCCTGCCCCATGTCGAAGACCTGCACGATGTTCGGGTGGTTGAGCCTCGCCACGGCCCTGGCCTCGCGCTCGAACCTCGAAACGTTGTCCTTGTTGCTGGCGAATGACTTCGGGAGGATCTTGACCGCCACCGGCCGGTCGAGAGAAATCTGAGTGCCGAGGAAGACCGCGCCCATGCCTCCCCTGCCCAGGAGCTTCGTGAGCTTGCAGCCGCCGATGGAATCCTTGGACAGGGCGCCCTCGAAATCGGAAGCCGTCGCCGCGAATGACGGTGCGCCTCCGGTCGGAGGGGTGTCGATGAAGAACGGGAGCGTGACGGCCGTTTCCGGGGCAGTCGATTCAGGCACGACTATGAGCTGCCTGCATTTCTTGCAGAGGAACTTCTGCCCGGGATTGAACTTGGTCACGTCGAAGCGGCTGCCGCACTTCGGACAGTCCATAATGTGCGCGCTGTCGGGCATTTATCGCTCCAGGTATACTCTGGAAAAGGGAATAAGTTTAACAGGCGCGGTGGAAACATTCCAGAGTTTTTTCGAGCCGGGAACGCGGTGACCTTTCAGTCTCACAATCCGCCCGTGGGAGCCGTCCTGGAACCGAGCCTCCGGCACGGTCCAGGGCTTCGGTTTGATTCGGATTGGTTCCGTCTGGAGCCGCCGGGACGATCTTTGCACTGCAGTAGAAAGTCTGTGGGAGCCGCCGAATGCATGCAGTACCGTCTGTGGGAGCCGCCGAATGCATGCAGTACCGTCTGTGGGAGCCGCCGTTTATTCCTGGCCCCCATAGGCGGCGATATTTAATGTGAAAATCCCGGCATTTCATATTTCCGCCACTGTGATGTAGAATATTTCAATCCTGATGGGCTTTGAGTTCGCCAGCCCGAAGAACCGAGGATAGAGAGCATGAAATCAGCCGCAGCGCTTCTTGTCCTGTGCCTGTTCGTCCGGGCCGCGCATGCCGCGGGACCGGGGCTTGACGCTGCCGAAAAGAAGGAACTCTGCAGGAAGGCCTGCATGTACTGGTTCCTGAGGCACACGGGAGCCCCGGCCGAGAAGACGGACAAGCTCCTCTCCGAGGCGGATGCGCTGAACGCGAAGAACTGGAAGGGCCTCAGGGACGTCTTCGAAAAGCCGCTGTTCGCGCCAAGGCAGTTCAAGAAGCGGAAGAACAACGAGGAACTCGCTTCACCGCCTCAGGACCTCAAAGGCTGCACCTATATAGTCGCGACCCCTCCGGGCTATTCCCCGGCCAAATCGTGGCCGCTGGTGATTGCGCTGCACGGCGGAGGCCGCGGCCAGGGATCCGCGGACCAAATCATGGGGCTGCTCGGAGGCCAGTACCAGTCGCGAGGATGCATCGTGGCGGCACCCACCGTTCCTCCGGACTCCGTGTTCGCGGAACCCATCGGCGAGAAGTTCGTGAGGGAAATCATCTGGGAGGTCTCCCTCGATTATGCCGTTGATCCGGACAGAATCTACTGCACCGGGCATTCGATGGGCGGCGTGGGAGCCTGGTACATGCCGGTCCGGATGCCCGACCTGTTCGCCGCCTCTTCTCCGGCCGCGGGAAATCCGAGCTGCGTGACGGACTTCGAGCTCCTGTACAACACTCCGATGTACGTGGTCCATGGATCAACCGACGTCCAGGTCGCTCCCGATCAGGACCGCGAGGCGTGGAAGAAGATAGAGGCCATTCCGGAGAAGAACAAGCGCAAGGACTTCTTCATATATCGTGAAATCACAACGGGAGACGACAGGGGCCACGACCTCCCCGCAGAGGTCATAAAGGACATGGCCGAGTGGATGCTCAAGCGCGCGAGGGAGTTCGCACCGACCCGGGTAATCTGCGTGTGCCCCGGCATCAGGACCACCGAGCAGCCCGTCATCCCGTACTCGCGTTCCTTCTGGCTCGCTATCGACGGCATGGCGCATCAGGCCAGGGCCGATGCCGCAATCGAGGCCGACAACACGATTAAAATCTCGTCGAGCGGCCATTCGAAGATTGAAATCTTCCTGTCCGACGAGTTCGTGGACATGGACAAGCCGGTGAAAATCATCCTGAACGGCAGGGTGGTCCACGACAAAGCCGTCCCCCGATCAGCCTCGTTCATGTTCAGGCACGTCGAAGAGACCCGCGACAGGGGGAGGATTTTCGCCAACAAGGTTGTGATTGGCGGATAACCCGGACGAGCCGATGCCCTCTTCCCTTCGCCTGCCTGCTGCGGATATCCTCGTAGCCGACATGAAGACCGGAACCGCAATTCTGATGATTCTGCTGGTCTGCATTCCTGCTTGCGCGGCGCTTGGGGAGGAGAGGGCCGCGGGGGATGAAGCAGCCTCCATGGAGATTGACGGGCCTTCGAGGCTTCCGAAAAAACTTGCCGCGTTCGCGCTTGGGGGCACGGCTCCGGTTTCCGGCAGATACCAGCCTCAAGTGCCGGTCGTCTACGCGCTCTACTATTCCGGCGAGGAAGGGGTCTCGCCGTTCAGCCTGTGGGCGGAGCTTGAAACGACCGCCGTCCTTGCCAGGGCGTCGGTCTGCATAGGATCGGGGTTGTTCGCGTCAATCGACGTTCACGGGACCTATGGCTCCCACAACGCCGCTTCGTATTTCACGGACGAAGACGGCTTCGACCCCGAGAGGTCGTTCCTGCAGTCGGTTGCCGGATCGCGCGCGGACTTGGGCTTCGTCTTCGCGGGATTCGGCCGCGCGAGGGTTTTCGCAGGCGCCGAACGGTTCATCTGCTCGAAGTTCGAAGGGGCTTCGCCGTACCGGCCCCCGGCTGACCACACGCAGGTCTCTGCAGGAATCGCGGTTGAATACCGGGACCTTGCTTTCTACAGGAACTGGGACCTGAAAGAGGGATACGGCTTTTCGCTGGACGCCGCCTTCTTCACCCGCGACAGATGGGACTCGTGGGGTTTCGAGGAGTCGGCGATGAGGGATTTCCGCGAATCCCGCGAGTGGTTCCGGCTCCGGTGCTCGATGTCTGCCTGGCTTACGGACAGGAAGGACGGCAACCTCTTCCTCGGCCTTAAATGCGGTTTCATCGGCGACGCCGACAGGTCGTCGGCCATGAGGATAGGAAGCATGGTCGGCGACGTTCCGCTCGCAGGAACCTCGTATGGCCGCATCGCGGCGGACAGGTGGGCGTTCCTCAGGACGGAGTATTCGTTCGGCCTTTGGGAGGGGTGCCGGGCTTCCGCAGGCGCGGATCTCGGCGTTTGCAGGGACCTTGCCGGCGAGTTCCGGCGGGCCATGGGGATCTTCGTGAGCCTGACGCAGAAGATCCTGGGTCTGCCGGTCATGCTGACCTATGGTTTCTGCCCCGTGGATTTCGACGGGGTCGAGTCGCTGAAAGGGCATGAGATACAGCTGATTGCAAGGGCGGCGTTGTTTTGAATTCCAGCTCAAGTGTTTCTTCGCAACGGAGCGAAAATTCAAAATAAGTAATTGACTCCGACGGCGCCTTATCTATAATGGCGATAATCGGGGATGAGGTATGAATCCCTATCCCCAGACTGGATGAGGAAACTGATTTCGGAGAATCGAGATGGCTCACAAGAAAGGCGCCGGTTCCTCGAGGAACGGCAGGGACTCGCAACCCAAATACAGGGGTATCAAGAGGTTCGGAGGGCAGACCGTGAAGGCTGGCGAAATCATACTCCGCCAGTGCGGCACCAAGTTCAGGCCTGGGAAGAACGTAGGGCTTGGCAGGGACTTCACGCTGTTCGCCTTGAAGCCGGGTCAGGTCAAGTTCGAGACGCGCCGGAGGGTTTCGGTGCTGCCTGCGGAAGCGCCCTCGGCGAATTGACTCGTTTTCTGGGTAGGCGGCTTGATACAACATTGAATCGTCACGGAGGAAACATGAAGGGCAAGTACGCAACGGTTCTCGTATTCGCGGCCCTGGCGCTGCTTCTCGCAGGGTGCGGGTGGCAGAAGTTCCCCGAAGACAGGTATCACGACGTAATCCCACCTGATCCTCCGACCGGGCTGGTCGCGGTTGGCGGCAACGCCCAGGTGACTGTCTCATGGGTGGACAGCCCCAGCATGGACAAGAAGGGATATTTCGTCTACATCGGCGAGACCACGGGGAATCTCACGGACGCCATCGACGTCGGCTCCTCCACTTCGACGGTTATCACGACGCTGCCTTCGGGCGATCCCGTGGAGAACGGCACACTGTATTACGTAAGAATCCGGACCTACGACGCATTCGCCAACCTGAGCCTGCCCGAGGATGCCTGCCAGACCGTGACGAGTACTTTCCCCGAACCCGGCGGCTCGCTAATCGGCGTGGCAGAGGTGGTTTCGGGCACCCTGCAGATTTCGCTCACATGGACCGCCAGCCCCTCTTCGACTGTCGCGGGCAATTACCTGTACGTGTCGTGCGACTTCAACGGCGACGGGAATTTCGATCCTGCGACGGAACGTTCGAACGCAATCAACGTCGGGGACATAGAAGCTTACGCCCTGACGGCTTTTCAAATCGGCACAACCGGCTATGACATCGAATACGGCTATAACTATTTCATGGAGCTCATAGCTTACGATTCCCTCGGAAGGCTCAGCACTCCAATCACGGCGACGACCACGACTCCGCCGCTCTATCCCACGAACCTTTCCGGAGTCGCCGGCAATGCGACCGTGACTCTGACCTGGGAAGCCGCGTACCTGACGCCTCCGACTCCCACTCCGTACGTCGTTCCCGTCCAGGGCTACATCGTCTACGTTTCCGACGACAACGGATCAACGTTCGATGCAGGAAGCGCGGTCATCGCGGGCACCATGGCGAGCGTGTCCACGTACAGGGGAGGCACCGCGACCCTCATCAACGGCCAGACTTATCTTTTCAGGGTCAGGACCGTCGATATAAGCGGGAACCTGAGCATTCCGCCCAACGCTGCCCAGCTGTCCTTGCAGCCGACCGATACTCCGCCTCCGCCCCCCGGACCGGTGACATACTTAGACTTGACTCCGGGGAACCAGTCCATTTCCGCGCTATGGGGCGCCCCGGCTTCCGGAAACGTCACTCAGTACCAGGTCTCCTGGCGCCAGGACATAACCGAAACGAACTATCCGAACGTCGTGCTGACAGGAAACGCCGGGACGACTTTCCTGATTCAAGGGCTGACAAACGGCATCCTCTACAGGGTGCGCGTCCGCGCCGTAGGCCTGACCGTGAACGATTTGGGGCCCGAAGTCACGGCGGTCGCCACGCCGGGCGCTCCGAACATCCGCATCGGATTCAGCCAGCAGGGCGGGTGCTTCCGAATCGGACCGGGCGCAGCGAACAGCAACATCCCTTCGATTACCCTCTTCGGATCGATTAACGGGACCAAGCCGATGGCCGCGCCGTTCGGCTCAATCTACTACACCGTGGACGGCACGAATCCAGGTCCCCAGGGATCCGACAGGACCTACTCCGGAGCCGCTCCGGCTGATCCCGCCAACGGCGTGTTCACGGACCCGGCACATCTCGCTGCAAATCCCGGGGATCCGGAGCCTACCCTCTATCAGGCCAACGCAGCTGCGGGAGCCGCGATTCCGCTCGACATATCCATTTTCGCGACTCAGCACGTCACGCTTGCGGTCAACAGCCCCTTCGCGGTCGGATCGGACCTCTACGTATCGGCAAGCCCGACCGGCAACGGAGCGAGAGGCAAGCTCGTGAGGATAAACGCGGGCGATGCGACCCAGATATACGTGTTCCCCACGCTGGGCAATTTCAGGGCGAACGACACGATTACAGACGGGCTTGGGAATTTCGCGGTTGTTAACAGCCCGGGTGCGCATACGGCACGAGGATACGTCAAGATAATCGCCATGTTCGACCCCAACGGGATTCCCGCCGACGGGGACGAGGGAATCGCGGTCGCGAACACCTATTTCTTCTCCTACGCGGACGCCGACACATACGTGCCTTTCGGAGGCATGCTCAGGAAAAGGCAGAACTTCACGGCCACGAGGATGGGATCGACCGACTACGTCTTCTGCATCGGCGGAATCAGGCCATATTCGTCTTTCATCCACAATACGATGGAATTCTTCAATCCGAACGTCCAGTTCTTCTACCCCGGCCCGGACCTGACAGTGAACAGGTGCGACCACGAAACCGTGGAACTGGATTCGGGCAACATGCTCATCGTGGGCGGAAGACAGGACACGACCGGCGATCCGACGCAGGACATAATCACTGCCGGCGCGCTCCAGGTGTTCAATCCATTGAACAGCTCGCTGACAAACGTCGCGGGATTCACCGGCAGGGTGCTCCACAGGGCAATCAAGATGACGGAAGCCCCCCCGAATCAGAGCAGAGTGCTCGTCGTCGGCGGCATCACGACAACGGGAGCCGCGGTCGCAATCGCTATAGTCCCTTACATGTCGTCCACGGCCCAGGTCGCGGTCTGCGCGGGATCAACGAACGTGGACGTCGGGGACTGGCTCTATTTCTACGGCGGCAGCAACTCCGGGGAGTCGAGATTCGTCATAAGGAGGCGCTACGACGTAACAAACGATACCTGGCAGCTGACGCTCGATACGTACCTGCCCTTCTCGCTGAGCACTTCCGGGGACGTCTTCGACGTGTTCAGGCCGCAGTACAACCAGAACTCCTTCTACAACCCGGCCACTGGCGCGGTCACGCCTGCGCCGATGTTCCCAACCAACAACCCAAATGGCCGGGTGCTGTGCTCAGCGACCCTGCTCCAGGACGGCAGCGTGCTCGTCTCCGGCGGCTTCTTCCCTCCGGAACCGTATCCGACGGCGCTCGAGCGCTCGCTCGTGCTGTTCTATTTCGATCCCATATACACGGGCCAGGAGGCTACGGGCGGATCAAACAACACGATTAACGCTGCCGCGGGCGTGAACTTCATCACGCTCGGAGTGGCGGTGAGCGACAGGGTGGTCGTCAACTCCGGGGCAGCGGTGGGCGACGTCAGGTACGTTGCCACGGTTGCCGCGGCCCAGCTGACGCTCGATTCCAACCTTTCCGCGAACCTCTCTGCGGGCGACAGATTCACAATCAGCCACGCCGCGTCGAGGTATGCAGGGAAATACACTCAGCCGAGCCTGGCCGACTGCTCCGCCCTGCTCTTCGAGCGCAAGATGCTCCACACTTCCACGCTGCTCTCGGACGGCAAGGTCCTCATCTGCGGAGGCGCTGAAATCGGCCTCGGCCTTCTGGGCGAGGCTCTCTACGCCTACGAACCGCTCAGTTCCGCCGACGTGTACGACCCCCAGACCGAGAACACCATAAGGGTCGGAAGCCTCAACGTGAAGCGCCTCTACCACACGGCCACTCTGCTACACAATGGAAAGGTCCTCATCACCGGAGGCATCGACTGGATTGACGTCTACCGCGGCATCTTCGACAGCACCGCGACCGCCGAGTTGTACGACCCCGTCACCAAGACGTTCTCCTCCACGGGCTCCATGCTCGAGAAACGGTACGGGCACCAGGCCACGCTTCTCAGCGACGGCCGGGTCCTGATTACCGGAGGTCTGGACGATTACCTGCCGGAAATCTACGACCCTGTGAAGGGAATTTTCACGGCAACCGCGGGTTCGCTCACGGGCAACAGGACCTATGGAGCCGCGGCAATCATGCTGCAGGACGGCAAGATGCTTGTCACTGGCGGGCAGTCGTTCCATAAAATCGACAGGGCCACGAGCGTCAACATCCCGGGGTCGATACTGAAGACCGGCGAAACCATGAATCCGTCGACCAGCAACTTCACTCTCATCAACCAGGATATGACGACGTCCCGCAAGAACCACACGATGACCCTGCTGGATGACGGAAGGGTGCTCATTGCAGGAGGCGAAGGCGGGGACGGATCTTCACCGGTGGGGCTGTCCTCCTCGGAGATATACAATCCGGCGGGCGGCGGAACGTTCACCGGCGGCGCCTCGATGACCATGAACCGCTACGGGCACTCTGCCACAAAGCTCCAACCGGTCCTCCTGTACAGGGCGGGCACGGCTAATTTCAACGCGACCACGACCGTGACCGAGGGTACTGGGGCGAACTGGGCTGGGCCGGACGGGACCGTGGGCACGGCGGACGACCCGATTCGGGCCGGCGACAGGATTGGGCTCGATTCGGACTCGAACCAGGCGTTCTTCGAGATAGTTTCGGTCAACGCGGGAGCCCCGGTCACGCTCACGATTCGCGCCTCCGGTGTGCCCGTGCTCAAGGGCGCCGGCTTCGACTTCCCGATTCCCACAACGGTTGCGGTCGGAGCCCAGCCTTATTCGGTCTGGTGCCCGCGTTCAATCACGGGTTCGGCCACGGGGACGACCGCGAGTTTCACGAACGGTTCGACTGCCGTCACCGGAGTCGGCACGAACTGGAACAACGGCCTCGTAAGGCCCGGCGATTTGATTATCCCGGCCGGCGAATCCAAGTACTATGAAATCGCCGCCGTCAACTCGGCCACCCAACTTACCCTCACGACCGCGTATACGAGCCAGACCTATGCGGGCGTGGACTACACGCTACAGGGGAAATCCAAAGTCCTCCTTCTCGGAGGAGGCAACACCTCGCTCACGCTGACGTCCGGCGAGGTCTTTGATCCGGTCACGAACCTCTTCACGCAGAGCAAGAATTCCATGACCCTGAACCGCTACGCGCACACGGCCACGGTCATGCCGAACGGCTGGGTGCTCATCGTCGGCGGGAACAACAACTTCGACAGGACGGTGGAACTCTTCGACCCTGCTTCGATGAGGTTCAAGGCGCTATATACGACCGGCACGTTCACGACCCAGCCGAGGAACAACCACTCGGCGATTTTGATGGACTCGGGTCACGTCTTCGTCTGCGGCGGCGAGCATGCCGGCACGTGGGCGGAATACACGGTTTGCGATTCCGACGGCAACGCGACGGCCGACGAGGACGGGGACGGCATAGCTTCCATGGACTTCAGGCCGAGCGTCGCCCAGCCGGCGCTGACCTCGTTCCAGCAGCTTCTGGGCACGAACATGGCCCTCGGCCGCGTTTACCACTCCGCGGTGAAACTGCCGGACGCCGGTGGGCTCGAACGAGTGATTCTCATCGGCGGTGGAGTGAATTTCGGCGAGGATTCGGCCGAGATCTTCAACTGGGACCCCGTGACGCCGGCGAACAGCGTTTTCCTGGGAGCCATAAACCTTGCGCGCGAGGGCATGATACATTGCCCGTCCGTCAGGCTGCTTGACAACGACAACGTGCTGACAATGAAGTCGCACTCCGTGCAGGTGTTCTTCTCGAAGTAGAACCAGTCATGCAATGACCGGAAAGAAACGCGGAGCCGGGCTCCGCGTTTTTTTTTGACTTTTTTCCGCGAAGCTGAAGATGTTCAAGGACGAATGCGAAATACTCGTCAGGGCGGGCAAGGGCGGCAACGGACTGCTGTGCTTCCGCAGGGAGACGCACGTGCCGCGCGGGGGGCCCGACGGCGGCGACGGCGGGGACGGCGGGTCGGTCTTCGTAGAAGCCTCCATGAGCCTCAACACGCTCACGGGCGTGGCGTTCAAGCGCAGGTTTTCAGCGGGCAACGGCATGCCCGGCGGGCCGAACAACAGGGGCGGCAAGGACGGCCGGGACGTATTCGTGAAGGTGCCGGTCGGAACGCAGGTGTACGACCGCGACACCGGCTTCCTGCTCAGGGACTTGAAGGCCGCGGGCGACCAGGTGTGCGTGGCAAGGGGCGGCAGGGGCGGCTTCGGGAACAAGCACTTCGCATCGTCCGTGGACCAGGCGCCGCGCAAGACGACGAACGGCGGGGAGGGGGAGCAGCGGAAGCTCAGGCTCGAGCTGAAGCTGATTGCCGACGTCGGGCTCGCGGGGCTTCCGAACGCCGGGAAGTCCACGCTCCTTTCGAGGTTGTCCAACGCGAGGCCGAAAATCGCGGACTATCCATTCACGACGCTGACGCCGATGCTCGGAATCGTGGACACCGGGGATTTCAGCGGATTCGTGATGGCCGACATACCGGGGCTGATTGAGGGCGCGCATGGCGGAGCGGGGCTGGGGGACAAGTTCCTGAGGCACATCGAGAGGACCAGGGCAGTGCTCCACGTAATCGACATGGACCCGCCCGAGGGGCTGCCGCGGCCCGCCGAGGCATTCCTCATCGTGAAGGAGGAGCTCGGGAAATACAGCCCGGAGCTGGCGTCGAAGCCGTTTCTGGTGGTTGCGAACAAGATGGACCTGACGGGCGCGAAGAAGAATCTCGCGAAACTCAAGAAAGCCTGCGGGGCGCAGGTTTTCCCGGTGTCGGCAGCGACCGGAGAGGGGCTCAAGAAGCTGGTGAACGGCATAGCGGAATTCCTCAGGGAACATCCGCCAGTGAAACAGGGTTCTTCTTCAATTCTGGATGAGTAGACGCTCAATCGCCGCCTTGAATGCGCATAACCCGGACGAGCCGAAACCAAACAGGGATGTAAAATGCAGGCTCGTCCGGGTTATATCACGCGCTTCGCGCGTGCCTTACCGTAAATCTTTTCAATTTCTACAATAATATTCTGATTAAATGACAGGGAATTCCATCCTGCCTGTGGAGGCCGCCGGGATAAGACTCTGGTATAGATCGGAGAAGTCTGTGGGAGCCGCTGATTATTCTGTCCCCCAGAGGCGGCGATTAATCGGAAGGGAAGGGGGGCATTGCAACGGGAGGGCAAAAAAAAACACCCCGCAGGATTTCTCCTGCGGGGCGATCTCGTCTACAGTGGACCAAAGCGTTTTCCAAGGCGAAGATTCGAAAGCGAAGACCCTTGCATATACTTCTCCGCGTCCTCGAAGAGGGCGCAGAGAAATATGCGGTTAAGCGCTCGGCCGGTTAGTACCAGTAAGCTGAGCACATTGCTGTGCGTACACATCTGGCCTATCAACCTGGTAGTCTTCCAGGGGCCTAACACCATAAAGGTCGCGGAGATTTAATCTTGAAGAAGGCTTCACGCTTATATGCTTTCAGCGTTTATCCGTTCCGAACTTGGCTACCCAGCTATGCACCTGACGGTACAACTGGCACACCAGAGGTTCGTCCCTCCCAATCCTCTCGTACTAGGGAGAACCCTTCTCAAATCTCCTTCGCCCACGGCGGATAGAGACCGACCTGGCTCACGCCGGTCTAAACCCAGCTCGCGTACCGCTATTAATTGGCGAACAGCCAAACCCTTGGGACCTTCTCCAGCCCCAGGATGCGATGAGCCGACATCGAGGTGCCAAACCTCCCCGTCGATATGAACTCTTGGGGGAGATCAGCCTGTTATCCCCGGAGTACCTTTTGTCTGATGAGCGACGGCCCTTCCACTCGGAATCCGCCGGATCACTAAGCCCTGCTTTCACATCTGCTCGACCGACAAGTCTCGCAGTCAAGTACCTTTATGCCTTTACACTCAACGCACGATTGCCAACCGTGCTGAAGGTACCTTTGGACTCCTCCGTTACTCTTTGGGAGGAGACCGCCCCAGTCAAACTGCCCGCCTAACACTGTCCCCGGCCCGGATTCACGGCACCGGGTTAGAATCCTAACATGGCCAGAGTGGTATTTCACTGACGGCTCCGCCCCAACTGGCGTCGGGGCCTCAAAGCCTCCCACCTATACTACACAAGCCATATCAAAACCCAATATTAGGGTACAGTAAAGGTTCACGGGGTCTTTTCGTCCTGCCGCGGGTAAGAGGCATCTTCACCACTTTTTTTATTTCACCGAGTCCATCGTTGAGACACTGATCCAATCGTTACGCCATTCATGCGGGACTGAACTTACCAGCCAAGGAATTTCGCTACCTTAGGACCGTCATAGTTACGGCCGCTGTTTACCGGGGCTTCGGTTTAAAGCTTCTCCCCTTCTTGCGAAGAGAATGACCTTTTCCCTTAACCTTCCGGCACTGAGCAGGCGTCAGACCCTATACGTCGTCTTTACGACTTAGCAGAGTCCTGTGTTTTTAGTAAACAGTCGTCAGATCCGTTTTTCTGTGGCCGCCCGGAGCTTCGGGGGCGAACCCCTACACCCCAGACGGCACTCCTTATCCCTAAGTTACGGAGTCAATTTGCAAAGTTCCTTAACGATGGTTCTCTCGAGCGCCTTAGGATACTCTCCTCGCCTACCTGTGTCGGTTTGTGGTACGGACACCGTTCCAGTATTGCGGCACGAGGTTGTTTCTTGGCGGAACATCCTATCACTTCGGCAACCAATTGGCCTCGTCATCACCTCCGGGTTTACGCCGGGGGATTTCCCTCCCGGCCGCCCTCGGGCTTGAACCTCGCATCGACAGGAGGCTGACATTAGGTTCCGCGTCGCCCCACCGCACTGGTAGGTGGTACGGGAATATTAACCCGTCGTCCATCGTCTACGCCTTTCGGCCTCGACTAAGGGTCCGACTAACCCTGGGAGGAATTACCTTGCCCAGGAAACCTTAGGCTTACGGCGAAGGGGATTCTCACCCCTTTTCTCGTTACTCAAACCGGCATAATCACTTGCACATCGTCCAG
>DYIT01000025.1:0-12500 GCA_020723505.1 Candidatus Kuenenia stuttgartensis | reverse complement strand
CCGACTTCCTCCGCCTGGAAACGAGGAATTCAATCGGCCGCGAGATAAACAACCTCAGGAAGCTCCATGCCGCCCTCATAGTTCCGGGCGAAATCGAGGCGCTCTACGCCCGCGCAGGCGGAATCGGCCTCTCGTGCGCCGTGGAACGCGACCTGGTGAGATTCGGCGTCTCGCTCCCCGCAAACATGTTCGAGCATTTCCTCTGGATTGAATCCGACCGCATGCGCAATTGCGTGTTCCGCGACTTCATGGAAACCAGGGGCGTCGCGGCACTAGCCTCCTCGGATTCAGGGATGTCATCCTCCGATGAGTACGCCCGGGAGCTCGACCTCCTCGCTTTCCTCTGCCATCCCTACGGGAGGCCGCCCGAAGGCTGGCGTTCCGGGATTGAGGCGGTCTCCAGGAACGAAGCCCTGGCGTTCTACGCCCTGCATTATTCCCCCGACAGGGCCGTTATCGTATTCGCAGGCGACACCGAGCCCGCCAACCTGCTGGCAAGGGCTTCCGATTACTTCGAATTCCCGCCCTCGGCAGGGGAGAAGCCGGAACCGTCCCGCGAAGCCGGGCCCAGGCAGACCGGAACCCGCAGGCTGGCCGCAGCCGGGGAGGGCTTCCCGCGCGTGGACCTCGTATGGCGGGCCCCGGCGTTCGGTCACGATCATTCGCCCGTCATGGACCTGGCGGCGGAGTGCCTCCGCGCGAGATCCGGGCACCTCCCCCAGAGTCTCCTGGATTCCGGCCTCGCGTCCGGCTTCTCGGTGGATTACTCCCCTGGACGCATAACGGGCGAAATCAGAATCACGGCATGGCCAGTACCAAAGGCCTCATCCGAGGCCGTCGAGAACGCGGCGCGCAAGGCCGTCGACAACCTGCTCAGGTGGGGTTTCACGTCCGAGGCCGTCTCGGGCGCCGCGGGAAGGATTTTCGCCGGATGGGGCGCCTGCGCCATGTCTCCTCCGGACCTCGCGGACGCCTTGGGATTCGCGGAAGTGATGGGCGGCTGGGCGTCCTTCTTCGATCGCCAGACGGCCGTCTCGAGGGTCTCCCTCGACGATATCAAGAACGTGATGAACCTGTACCTGAAGCCTTCGAACCTGACGGCAGGCGTGTTTGCAGGCGGGGAGAAATGAACTTAATCAGGTTGATTCCGGGAATAGCCGCACTGGCCGCGCTCGCCGCCGTTCCGGTCCCGGCCGGCGCCCAGGACCGCGGCCTGCCCCAGGCGCCGGAAAGCATCGAACCGTCTCCGTTCTCCTGGCAATGCCCTGCGCCCGAATCCCTGAGGCGCGTGTTCCCCAAGGGTCTCGTAGCCTACATGTCGCAGGACAAGACCGCCTCCGCCGTTTCGTTCAGAATCTTCACGGGCAGGGGAAGCCTCCACGACCCCAAGGCGAAGCCGGGGCTCATGCATACCACCTGCGCTTCGATGATCTCGGGCGGGACCTCGATGTGGTCGCCGTCGCATCTCGCCAGGCAAATCGACCTCCTCGGCGTTGTCCTTGCGGTCGACGTCCATCCGCTGCACACGGTCATCTCCGCGGAATTCCCGCCTGAAAACACCAGAAAGGTCCTCTTCCTGATTGCGGACATCATCTTCTCGCCGACGTTCGATTCCAACGCAGTCGAGGCGGAGAAGGCGAGGATAACGCAGGGCTTCGTGCGCATGGCGGCCGATGCGGAATGGACCGCCTGCATGAATCACGAGAGGATTGCCTTCGGGCTCGGTCCGGTCGACTTCGCCTCGTGGGCGTCGGGCGTGGGGTCGGTGGAAAGGAAGGACTTGAAGCAGTGCCACACCCAGGCCTTCTCGGCGCCGGCAATCGTCCTCTCGATATCCGGAGACATCGACGAGAAGGGGGTGATGGACATACTGGAATACAAGTTCGACATGGGCGGGCAGAAGGACAAGGGCCCCGAGATTGACGCGCAGCCTTCGCCCCAGGACGCCGGCGTGCGCCTCCTCCGGTCGAAATCGCGCGCGGCATGCGCTGCGGTGGGGCGCGTCGCGCAATCGTTCCCGGCCGACAGGCAGCCGGCCCTGGACGTGTTCGGAACGCTCGTTTCGGGCCCGCGAGGCAGGGCGGCCGCCTTCGGAAAAGCGGGGTCCCGTGCAGCGCGCCTTCCGATGAGGACTCTGGGAATTGAGGCGGCGCGCGGAATCATGTATCTGCGTGTAGTCTGCCCTTCGTCGGACATCCCGCTGCGCTTGAGGGAGCTCATCGACGCCGCGCGCAGGCTCGCGTCGGAGGAGCCGGCAGCGCGCGAGTTCGAGACCGCCCGGAAGACCGTCGAATCCCACGTCCAGTCGCTCTTCGCCACGAGGAGCCTGGCTTGCGACGCATTCGCCTCCCTCGAGGTCCTGCGACTCCCGGCCGGCTTCTACTCCTCCTACCTGGCGAGGCTCGGATCGGTCACTTTCGAGGAAGTCAGAGCCGTCGCGTCCGCATTCGTCGCCGAGCCAGGTCCGATGATAACGATTGCAGGCGATCCCGATTCGATAGCCGACGCCGAAATCGAGTCGGGAATCAAGCTATCGGACCTCGGCAAGGTGACTTCCCGCAAGGAATGAATCCCCGCTATCCATCGGCGCGGTCGCGGAAATTCAATGGAATTCCGCCGTCCTCAAGGTGTACCCGTCCAGCGCCTCCATGTCCACCTCCGCCCCTATGCCGGGACCGGACGGCACGGCGATGAATCCGGGCCTCGACAGCGTCACGGGCGGATTTATCACGTCCTTCGCGAAATATCGGGCGCTTTCCGAGATGTCCCCGGGAAGCCTGAAGTTGGCGAGGCTCGCGAGCGCGATGTTGTGGAGCCTTCCGATTCCCGTCTCGAGCAGCCCGCCCGCCCAGACCGGCATGCCGGCGGCGGCGGCGTCGTCGTGAATCCCGATGGCCGCGCCCAGCCCCCCCACCCTGGGCGCCTTGATGTTCAGCACCCCGAGAGCCTTCATCGCCGCGGCCGCGCGGAATTGCCCGAGGTTCTCGACGCTCTCGTCCAGGCACACGGGCGTCCTCATGCGCGAAGCGAGGGAAGCGTGCGAAACCAGGTCCCCCGCCGTGAACGGCTGCTCGATTAGCTCCAGGCCGAATGCGTCGAATCCGGCGATTCTGTCGATGTCCCCGGGCCCGTAGTCCTGGTTCGCGTCGGCCCAGAGCCTCAGGTCCCCGAACTCGCCGCGCACGCTCCTGAGGACGTCGGCGTCCCATCCATGCTCGATCTTCACCTTTATCCTCGAGTATCCCCTCTCCAGGAAGAAGCGGATCCTCTCGAGGAGCTTCGGGACCGACGGCTGGATTCCGATGCTCACTCCGACCTCTATTTCGCCGCGGACTCCCCCGAGCGCCCTGGAGACCGGGATCCCGCGAGCCTTTGCCAGCAGGTCCCACATCGCGGCCTCCACGCCGCTCTTCGCGATGTTGTGACCCCTGACCCTTCCGAACTGGTCAGGGAGAACGAGGGGCGGGCCGCTCAGCTCGAAGCCGGGAAGCGACGGAAGTATGAAATCGCAGAGAACGTGCAGGCCCGTCTCGACCGTCTCGTACGAATACCCGGGAAACGCCGAAACCGGGCTTTCGCCGTATCCCGCCAGTCCCCCGCCGCGGACGACGGTCACCAGAGTAGCGCGCTCCTCCTCGACCCCGAAGCTCGTCCGGAACGGCTGGACAAGGGGAATCCTGAGCACCCTCAGCTCTGCGCTCTCTACCCTCGGACCCTTCGGCCTCTCATCCGGCCCCCCCTGGAATCCCTGCGGTCGGGGTACGGCTGCTCCCGGTTCACGCCCGGGCGTCTTCCCGCCTTCGGCCTTGGGCTTGCGTCCGTTCACTTCCCGCCCTTGGAAAAAACGTACAGGCTGCGCCTCCTGCCTTCCACCTCGCCGGTCGCGAACTCGACGGCCCTGTATCCCTTGCTGAAAAGGGACATCGCAGCCCCCCTGAACGCCGTCCTCCAGCGGAGGGCTTCCTTCAAATCCGCCTCCTTCAGGGCGCGCATGCTCGCCGGAATCTCGGCGGTCACCGGCGAGCCGCCGGGTATTGCGGCCGTTTCGCCGACCGCCGACAGGCCTCCGGCAAGCGGCCTCGATTTCAGCATGCATGGAAGAGTCGCAAGGAGCTCCGCCGGATCGGCGTCGGGTCTGCCGCTCTCCGCGCGTTCCCTGACCCTGTCCGAATCCACCTGCCACCTCACGAAGAAGCGGTCCGTGGGAATCCCCCTGTTGGGCGGCTCGGGATCGGTCCCGTAGAAATCGACGAGGTAGTCCGAAGCCTCGGCTCCGAGCTTGCCGATATTGAGGGACGCGTTTTCGCCCTCGAGCGGGTCATACGTCCACCTGACCAGGCTGAAGCCCCTGCCCAGCACGAAGTCCTTCTGGTAAAGCTTCAGCGTGCGGCCGAGCCCCAGCCCGCGCAGGCTCTTCCTGACGCCGAGCCGCCTCGAGTAATGGAAGACCTTGCCGGATTCGTCGAGCGCCCAGAATCCCAGAACGAATCCGGCCATCGTCCCCTCACGGTCGAAGGCGCCCGCCGCGAGCCCTCCGGCCTTCAGGGTCGATTTGAGCTCCGCAAGGGGGACAATCTCCCTCTCGGAAAAGCCCCAGACCTCCTTCTGAATGTCTTCGCAGTCCTTGAAGTCCCGGATGGTCTCCAGCATGCGGATTGTGATTTCGTTCATTGGAGTCTGATTGGGCCGAATCGTTTCCGGAGTTCCGGATTGCATGCCGGCTCCTCCTGGAGAATCAGTCGATAAGGTCCTCGTCCTTGATGATTATCGTGTCGGGATCGTAGTCGAGCCCGTCCTGCTTCGGCTGCGAGGACGAGTGTTTTATCCCTTCCGGAAAGAGCTTCCTCAGATACTTGGCGAGGGTCACGATAGTAGGGCCGAACCTGTCGTGGTACATGAAATACTCGAGGTCGTAGCCCATCTGGCCGGCGTCCTGGTACCGGTTCTCCAGATCGCGATCGAGAGCCTTGTGCAGTATTCTGGCGACGTCCTCGGGAACGTTGGGATTGTATTTCTGGATGGGGGGAATGGGCTTGCGGATGACGTTGTTGATGGTTACGGTCGTGTCTTCGTCGGCGAAAAGAAGCTTGCCGGTGAGCATCTCGTACATTACGACCCCGAGGGAGAAGAGGTCGGACCTCTTGTCCGTAGCCTTGTACGCGGCTTGCTCCGGCGACATGTACTGAATCTTGCCCAGGAGAATCTCGCCCTCCCGATTGCGCATGTAGTTCGCGGCCTTGGCTATGCCGAAGTCGGTGAGCTTGACCACGCCTTCCCATGTCATCATGATGTTCTTCGGAGAGATGTCCCTGTGCACCACCCCCAGGAACTGGCCGTTCTTGTCCTTTTTCTTGTGCGCGTACTCGAGGCCCCTGCAAACCCTCGAGATGATGAACGTTATCAGCGTGACGGGAATCTCTATGCCAAGCTCCATGTGCCTGTCCAGGAACTGCTCGAGGTTGAGGCCGTCGATGTACTCCATGGCGATGTAGTACTGCCTGCCGGACTTGCCGAGCTGGTATATCTGGACGATGTTCTCATGCACCAGGTCGGCGACGAGCTTGGCTTCCCCGATGAACATCTCCACGAATTCAGGATCAGACGAGAACTCCGGGATGATGGTCTTGAATGCCATGGTCTTCTCGAACCCCTCGACGCCGACCTGCTTCACCTCGAATACCGATCCCATTCCGCCTTCTGCGATTTCGCGCATGATGACGAATCTGTTTTTGTCCTCGATTTCCTTCACGCAGCCTCCTGAAACGTCCGGGTCTCGATTGGACGCAGCCGCGGCAATTATACCGATCATGATGCCATGATTGCAATAATCGCGACCGCTCCGGCGGCCATGACCGCCGACGCGATGAGCCCGGAGACGCCCTTCATACGCTCGACGAACGCGGCCTTCCCGGGTTCGGACGTAGTAAAAACCATTCCCAGGCTCTTGCACGGCGTGACGGTGGCGCCCGAATCCATGAGCGCGAGCATGCCCATGACTGTCAGCGCAGGCCTCACGGAGAGCCATGTGTGAATCGTTCTTCTCATGCCGTGGTGGGCGAAGAATCCGCCGCCGTCGGTCCGGGTCTGGCTGCCGTGGACCTCGGTCGGCGCTCCGGAGACGACCACCCTGCCGCCGTCGGGGAAATGGACGTAGAAGTCATAGGTCTTGAAGGTCGTGTTCAGCGTGCGCCATCCGCCGTGCTTGCCGCTGCGCCGGTATTCCTGGTCCTGGCGCTTGTACCAGAGGACCGGGAAGCCGATGGGGCCCGACTGGCCGGCCGCAAGCTCCGGACGGCCATGCACGGCTACCGGGGTATCGAGACGGTCCTTGAGCATGGACAGCGGCAGGGGGTTGGACAGCACGGCGGCCTGCTTTAAGCTCTGGACGGAATAATAGACAAGGTATCCGGCTACCGCGGCCACGACCAGGATGATGAATATTACGACGACGTGCATATTGTTCTTCCCCGCAGAGCGGGGAAAGAAGAACGCCTCCGCGGGACGGCTGAATAGCGCTCAGGCTGCGGGAACATGGTCCAAGCCCCTTCTGCCCGAGGGAGCAAGGGAAACGGAACAACGCAATCCCACGACCCGGCCGGATCCGCGGCCGCCTCAGCTTCTCCTGCGCCGCGGCGTGCCGGAGGAGTCCTTGCCGCTTTCCTGCGTCTTTTCGTAGAGTTCCTTGAGCTTCTTGACCGAGTGGGTCTGCTGCGTCTCGTCGTTGTAATACAGGAGTTCGAGGTCGTAGAAGATCTTCCTGGCGGCCACGAACTTGATGTCCTTCCCGCCGTTCGAGTAGTACACGGCAAGCTGCTTCCTCTCGGTATCCACTACGTAAAGTACGCTGGCGTCGTCGCCGATGCCGCATACGCCGGTTGCGGCGACAAGCGTATTGGCATTGACGGCGCTTTCCTCGGGCGCGGCATCCTGGGCTTGTGCGGTGCGCCGCTCGTATGCGACCACCAGGATGAAGAGCTGGATTGCGACGGCCGCAAGAAGTCCCAGAATGATTTTCCTTCTTCTATCCGTCATCGAAAAACCCTCTTAAGCTTCTGGAAGTTCCCGGATTACAGGGGGTTGTCAACGGCGCTTCTTGCCGTCCTTGTCGTCCTCCTCCTTGGCCTGGGATTCCCTGTATTTCTGGCCCATCTTTATCACGCTGTACTCCGTGGGAGTCGTGTCGTTGAAGCTCACCAGCTCGAAATCGTACTTGATTCTCCGTGCGCCGACGAACCTCACCCTGTTCGCGCCCTGGGCGCTGTACACGGCCAGCGACTTCTTCGCCGTGTCAATCACGTAGAGCACCGAGGTCCCCGACCCGACCCTGCCCGTGACGGCAAGCATGTTGGGCGAGGCCATGGCGGTCTCGGCGTATGCGCTGCCCTGGTGCGAAACCGTCTGGAAGAGAAGCACTCCCAGCACCGAAATCACCGCAATCAGGGAGCAGACCATGGCAGTATAGATCTTGTCGCTCATTTCGACCTCCAAAACTCCCGTTCCGCGAGAGGGGGTTCCCTGATTATTCTAAACGAATCCACCTCGGGGCCGCAAACAAATTCAATCCTTTCCCGCGAGGAAGTCCACCTTCCAGTCTGATCCCTCGAATACCGAGTATGCCGTGAATACGCCCCCGAGGCCCTGCTTTTCGAGCATTTCCGCCGCCTTCTGGGGTTCGAGCTTCGTCCTGTCCGCGTCGGCAACGTATTCGTAGACGATTCTGACCCAGAAAGGCTTTATCTCATACACATTGAGCGCCTTGATTTTCAGCGGGACCTCGGTCCTCTTCTCGGCGGTTCCCAGGAACGAGTCCTCGTCCATCTCCTGGCGGATGAATCCGGACAGGCTGTCCATGAACGTCTTCCACGATTCGGCCACCACTTTTCCCCGGCCGTCGTCACCCTTCGATGATCCGCGGTTGAGCGACTCCACCATGGTCGCAAGCGCGTTCAGGGGATTGGTCAGGTCGGGATACGCCCCGGAAACAGTCCAGCGCCCGGAAACGTCTTTTTCCTCTGCGGAAGGCAGGCGTCCGGACTTCGCGATTACGAGCCTGTTCTCGCGAAGCGAGTAGGCGGAATCGCCGGGGCCGAGGAACACCGCGGTGTCCCCGTACTTCACGCCGCGCCGGTTGACAATCCAGAACACGCTCTTCGCCACCGCGCTCGGGCTCTCCTGGAACCACTTTATGGGCGAAGGGCACGAAACGGTGACCCGTACCGGTCCGGGCCTGAGCAAGACGGGTTTGAAGCTCTCGCCGGTCGCAACGTCCCGGAACACGATGCAGTCCTTTTCCATCCGAAGCTCGATTACCGGCATCTCGTCTCCCGCTCGGAGAAACATGTAATACGCGAGACGCTTGTTCGCAGGCTCGAAGGCGACCTCCTCCTGCTGGGGAGGCTTGAGAGCGGAGAGTCCCGCAAGGCCTTTTTCCGCCTTCTCGAGGAGCGCCTTGTCCCCGGTCTTTCCCGCCAGGTCCTTCATGTTGAAGTATATCTTCGACAGGCCTTCCCTGGACGAAAGGCCTGAGAAGATCGCTTCCCCGCGGGCGAGCTCCCCGGCGGCCCTCGAGTTCTCCCCCGAAAGCATGAGCGCGTATCCGAGGTTGTTGAGTGCCCATCCAAGGCCGACGCCGTCGTCGATTCGGGTCCTGAGCCCCGTCTCTTCCTCGAACAGCCCGCATGCTGCGAGCAGCCTGTCCCTCTTGTTCGAGTCGGACGAGTCGAGAAGGAGAAGCCCCTTGAATTTCATGGCTTCGGCCTCCCCGAATCCGTATCCGCGGGCCTTTGACAGGGCGAGCAGCCTGTCCAGGGCGGCCGCGGCGTCATCCGGCTTCTTCGCCTCCATCGCGATCTCGTACCAGGTCAGAATCATGCGCTCGGCGAACGGCTCCAAATCGGAACCCATGCATCTCGATGCGATTTGGTCCATGAACGCGAAGGCCTTCTCATGGCTTTTGGCGTCCTTGAAGCGCTGAATCATCTCTCCGGCCGACTCGAGAATAGCCCTCCGCGGTCCGCGAAGGGCTTTAGAAATCGCCATGTCGAGCGCCTTGAGATAATCCGCGGTCCCTTCCGCCGGATTGGGCCCGCAAGCCTTGAGGAGCGCGAGGTTCAGGATTGACACGGCCAGCCCGGGCGAATCCCCTTCGCGCTCGAAGACGTCGGCGGCCCTGCGGATTTCGAACATGGCCGAGTTCCTGAGGCCGATTGCCCTCAGCATGGCCGAGACTTTCTGCAGGATTCTTCCCGCAAGCCTGCCCTGGCCGGTGGCCATGTAGATCGTGGCTGCGGCGCGGCCGTGGTAGACGGCTTCGGGCAGGTTGCCGGCTCTTTCGTTGAAATCCATCGCCTGGACGTGATCGTCGGCCCTTTGAAGAAGCGCGGCGCCGTCGTCCTTCGCCGGCTCTGCCGCGAATGCAGGAGGGATTTGGACTGCCGGGATTGAAAGGACGATCAGAAGGGCCGGTCCGAACAGCAGCCGGATGGGCCTGATTGGCCTCTCATGCGTGCGATTCATGGGGGTCTTCAAGGGAATCGGACCTCCTGTGTTGCATGATGTTCCGTTCAAGAATCGGTTTCCCGGGAGCGGCTTGCATGTGGTCGGGACCCCGTTCATGTAAATCTAATTCATTTTCCAGGGGCCTTCAATGCAAAGCGTCGGCATTTTCTCGCGGTCGTCGGAAAAATATGTGATATTGTAATAGCCGCATGGGTGAAGCATCGTCCCCGGGAGCGCTTTTTCAGGCGCAGGCAAGTCATCCTGTGGCGGCGGTTTCCACCGTCTTCTTTTTGCTGATTGCGCTTTTCGCGCCTCAAGCGCGAAAAACAAGGAGGTCTGATGAGCCGCGGACTAGCCGGGCTTGTTGTGCTGCTTGCGGCGTTTCTTTTCGCCGCGCTTTCCGTGGTCGGATCAGCGCAGGAGAAGCCTGCCGGAGAAGGGGAGAAACCAGGCGGCGGCAAGGAAACCGGTATTCCCGCGCCTGCCGCTCTCAAGAACGATCCGGTCGCAGAGGAGTTGTTCAGGAAGGCCGTTGCCTGGCAGGGGAAGCCTACGGAGCCTTTGAACGCGGACAAGGTCTCGACCCTGCAGATTGACGAGCTCCTGTTCAAGTCATACGGTACAAACGAGCTGGAGGGGTCGTTCCAGATACTCTACACGCAACCGGAAAAGATACTCTTCAAAGTCCGGACTCCGTCCTGGTGGCGGGCGTACAGGTCCGATGGCGAATCCTCGTGGTGGAAGACCGGCGCGATGTCCGGCGGATGGGCGAAGCTCGCAACCGGCAACAAGGACGACGCCGAGAAGATAGACCAGATTAAGGCGGCGCTCAGGATAGTCAGGCTGCTCTTCCTCCAGAATTTCCTGGACGGCAACACTGTGTTCCAGAGCTTCGGAGAGCAGGTCCTCACGAAAGCAGGCAAGGAATACCCGCCTGCGGATTTAATCAAGTGCATGAGAAAAGGCGAGGATTCGGTGCTGTTCTACCTCGGAAAGCAGGGCGGCGCGCCCGTTTGCATAGTCGTCCACCAGTTCTTGAACATGTACCATCCGGACCGCGACTTCTTCATCTACCTCGAGGATTGCAAACGGTTCAACGGAATCATGCTGCCGACCAAAATAAAGATCTACATCAGGCACCTCTCCACCGGGTTCGACGAGAAGTTCCTGTTCTGCCAGCTCGTGGACGATCAGAGCTCGAAGGTCCGAGTCAACCAGCCTATTCCCTCGAAGGCATACAAGGGGGATTGATTTTTTTCGCGCCTGAGGCGCGGAAAACGTACGGGGCCGGACTGGAGGGTAAGCGGCTTGCTGGCGGGTAAGCTCTCCCGTTGACTGCCTGGAAGCCACCGATGGGAGCCGCCGGATGCGAATTGCATCCGATCCGTCGGAGAAGAGTCGAAGGGTCAAGCCGAAGGCTTGTGGGTGGAGCCGGGATTGAACCGGCGACACCAGGATTTTCAGTCCTGTGCTCTACCAGCTGAGCTATCCACCCAAGTCAGGATGTTTTAAAGAGTTACAACTTCAGTTGCCGCACGGAAATCCGCCCGGCATCGGTGGAATGATTTATACCAGACGAAGCGCGATTTTCAACAGGAAAAAAAGTCTTGGCTCTTGCACGGAAATCCAAATCCTGAGTTGTGACGTCGTACCCGGGCTCGCCAGGAAGACATACGATTGTCGATTGGATGTGTTTGCGTCTTTGCATTGACAGTGAGTTTAAACACCGGACCGGAGTGAATCCGTTCCCGGTCCCGATCGGACGACCGGCAGCACGGCCAGGCGGAATCCGTTGCCCTCGAAGACGTAGGTTTGCGGATTGGCGCCGCGGTGGCTTGACCGGGACCTCAGGCGGTTTGCGAGCCATGATCCGCCGCGCACGGGACGTCTGCCGCCGTACGGCTTGTTCTCGATGCACCAGTCCGCCGAGTTGCCGCACAGGTCGCGCACCCCGTAGGGGCTCTCGTCGGTCGGAATTGACTTCACGGCCAGGGGGCGGGCAGGGGTTTCGTGGGTGCCAAGGGTGTTGGCGTAGGTGTCGTCGAAGTGGTTCCCGAAAGGGAAGACCCGGCCGTCCGCTCCCCGGGCCGCCTTCTCCCACATGACCTCGGCGGGGACCACCGCGAGCAGCCCGTGCCTGCGGGAATACCAGGCTGCGTAAACCAGGGCGTCTTCCCATGAGACGCTGAGGACGGGCCAGTCCTCTTCCCAGTCGACCTTGCATTGCATGAGCCTTCCCGAAGATTTCCTTTCTTCCTCGCCCGCGCCTGCAATCCAAGCAGCGGTCGGTATCGCATGGCGCATGTCGCCGCCCCTTGCCCAGTAGAAGCCGTACTTCTCGGCCGCCCTTGGTACGCGACTCGCCGCATCATCCGGGTCTTCGGCCGCCAGGTCGTCGAGGAATTCGCGGTATTCCCTGCAGGTCACGGGGGTTTCGGCCATGAGGAAATCCCGGGTTTCGCGGATTTCGCGCGGCATGGAATACGGATCGCCGTGATCGCCCTGGTAAACGAACCTGCCTGCAGGGACCTGGACGAAGCCCCGGGGGATTTCTGCATTGCGGAACAGGGTGACGTCGACCTTTTCATCTGCGTTGCGGCCTATCAGCACCGGCACGCGTACGGGGGCGTACTCTCTCTCTTTGCCAGGGTGCAGGGTGGAGGATAGATGGTCTGGCTCGTTCTCTGCGTCAGGGTGGAGGGTCGAGGGTGAAGGGTCTATCTTGTTCTCTGAGTCAGGGTGAAGGGTAGAGGGTGGAGGGTTGAGCAATTGAAATGAATCGCCGGCTTTTTTCAAGCCACCCTCCCACCCTTCACCCTTCACCCTTTCATCCCTAGTATATGCAATTATGAGCAGGTAGCTCCCCATGGGCAGCTTGAACGGGGCGATTGGAGTCTTGCCCAGATACAGGCCGTCGGATGGCCGGAACGGCGAGCCGGGATCGTACAGGCGGTCGAGGACTGAGGGTGGGAGGGTGGAAGGGTGGAAGGGTGAAGAGGTTA
>DYIT01000175.1 GCA_020723505.1 Candidatus Kuenenia stuttgartensis | reverse complement strand
GGAATCCTTCAGCGGTCTCAGCGTCGAATTTGCGTCAATATTATTCTGCACTCCTAGTAATTATTCCCAATATCCGTTCAAGCGCGGCCATGCACGGGACGATACCCTTGAATGAAGACGCGGGTGGAAGAGAAAGAAAGAGAAGAGAGAATAGGGAAGAGAGAAGAGAGAACCCGGGATAGGGAGACCGCAACGCATCCGGGCGATAATCCGGAGTCATGGGCCTGCCCCCGGCCAGGGTTACCCGGGGGCCTGCCCTGTGCGGAATGCAGTCCGGCGAAGGCCGGTCAGGCATAAGGATTGAAACCAGGACCAGGCTGACGGTCATTTGTGGAGGTGCGCAGAACCGACCGATCAACTCGCAAGAGACTCAAGCCTCCGGGTGTTCCCGGAGGCTTCTTGCGTTTTATAGCTCTGCAGCACGGCGGCCGGGGGGCCGGAGCGTTTCACTGGCGGCAACACATCCGGGGTCAGTCCCCGCATTTTGCACTTTCTGCCATCCGGCCGCGAACGAAGCCGCGGGCATTGCGTCCCGGCCGGGACGAATCACGCACCGGACACGGAGAGATCCTCGAACCTCACGGCAGCAGCACCGCTGTAATCGCCGCGGAAGCAGGTCTCCTTCGACAGCGTCATGCGTCGCATGGCGTCGAACAGGTTGCCGCTCACGGCCCCACCCTTCACAGGCCGACTCTCGCGCCCGCGGATCTCATACCCCAGCCGTATTTCAGCGGTGAAGCCGCCTGCGACCCTGTCCGGGAGCATGGCCGAGAATTCGACGACATGCAGCAGGCGAGGTCCGGATATCATGTCGCCGAAAGCGGCCGATCCGGATCCTACCACAACATTGGAGAACGGGCCCGTCGGCGGAATCCCGAGCGCCGAGGCGAATTCGGAAGCCGCGACGACGTTCCGGAACACGCCTTCCTTTACGACTTCGGTCCTGGAAGGCGGCAGTCCTTCGGACGTGAAGGGCGCGGTCAGGACTCCCATTGGAAGCAGCCCGTCTGAAGACAGCGTGAGCGCATCGCCGCCAATCCGGCCATCGAGTATTTCCTCGCCGGTCTTGAACCTGCTCAGTTTCTCGAAATGGAATTCGCCTCCAGCGTGGGCGAGGACCGGCGAGAAGAGGAAGTCCAGCCCCGAATGGCTGATGACAACGGGCATGGTACCCGACGAGGGAAGCGAGGCAGAAAGGGTGTCCCGCGCGAATCCGGACGCTTCCGCGACTTCCGCGGCCAGCCTGAAATCCGCAGCGCTCCTCCTGTATAGCTCGCGCTTGATGTCGAAAGCGGCGCCGCCCTGCCGGGCCACGAGCACGAGGTGCAGCACGGCGGACGACGTCTTTCCGGAGAGCCGGAGCCCCGCGGAATTGAACATCCTCGTCATGGCCGCGGCCAGGACAATCTCGAAGTGGCTGACTTCCACGCCGGACTCCCGGTCCGCCGCGGCCAGGATTTCATCGGCCGCGGAATCGAGGGTTTCCCGCGGATGCCCGGCCTCGGAGGCGGCAAACGCCTTTACCCGGGGATATCGAAGCCCCGGCCCCGGGAAGAACCACTCCCTGCTGTCGAGCTTGGACGCGGCCGAGACGGCCCAGGAGATCTTCTCGCCGATTTCCGCTGGGGAATCCGAGAGCAGGGCATAGAACCGCACGATTCCCATGGCCGGACGCGATGCAGCGAAATGATGATGGTGGATTTCCACCTCAAACGAGACGTCATCGACTGTCCGTATCGCCTCCGCCTCAGCGCCGGCATGGAAGAGCTGGTTCTGCGTCTCTTCCCGGGCCGTCATGCTCCATTCGACGCCGGTTCCGGAGCGCTTTTCCAAGGCGCGGAGGATTTCGCCGGCCTTGTCTCCCTTATTCTTTCCCGCCATCCGACCCTTTCTCCGCGCAATGCGGATTCAATCATCCGCGGGACTGAACCACACCGGCACCCGGTTCCCGGCGAGCAGTCGAGCAGGAGAGCAGGAGACCGCAGGTGAGCGGATTCAATCTCCTGTTCTACTGTCTGCCGCTCAACTGCTCTGAACCTGGCAAGCCGGTGCCGTGCCGACGCCCGGTTCCGGCTTGTCAGGTTCAAGCCAGTCTCCCTTCCATGAGCAGCGTGGGTCCGCCCATCCCGACTGGTATCCAGTCCTTCCTGAAGGTCTTGCCGCACTTGCCTGCGCCCCGCATCTCCAAATCCAATCCGACCGCCGAAATGCTTTTCAAGAGGTCCGGCACGAAGCCGGTGAGGCCGACAGGGGCGAACACCCTCCCCGTGAGCGTTCCGTTCCTGAACTCGTAGCCGAGCCTCACGTCAATCTGCATTCCCCATCCGAGCGGATCCTCCATGCCCACTCCGCCGCCGCAGAGCAGGACGCCGCTGTCCGCCTTTTTCATGATGGCATCCGGGGAATCGCCGCCATGCCCGAAATACGTGTTCGTCATCCTGGAGTAAACTTTCCTCCTGAAGCTCTCGCGCCTTCCGTTCGGAGTCCGGACCGCGCGCAGGCGCCACGCGGACCAGGCGTCGCTCAGACAGGATTTCAGCGTTCCGGCCTCGATAATCCTCGTCGGACGCGACAGCTCCCCTTCGTCGTCGAAGAAGGAAAAGCCCGCGGATTCCGGCACTCCCGGCGAATCGTACATGTCCACGAGGGGCGACGCGACCTGCTTTCCGATGAATTCGCCGGCCCTGGCGCAGCCCTTGGCGAACATGTCGAGTTCCACGCCGTGCCCGAAGGCCTCATGCGCGACGGTGGCGGACACCTCCGGAGACGTCACTATCGCCTGGAGGCCGGGATGGACTTTCCCGGCTCCGAGCATGTCCTTCGCGTACTTCACGGTCTTCGCGAGGGACTGATCGGACGCAAGGGAGTCGAGCCTGTCGTATCCGCCGCAGATCTTGTTGCCGCCGGTGGCGTATGAGCTCCTCCTGCCGTCCGACGCGTACGCGGCGAAGCTCGCGCCGCAGAATCCTAAGTCCTGCGTCAGGCTCCTGTCGGAGTCGAAGAACGCCTTGAAAACGCGGATGAGCTCGCAGGAAACCTTGGCGCTCACGATGCATTTGTCCATGCCGGACAGGCGGGAGTGTATTGCCGCCAGGTCGAAGGAAACCTTCTCGACGCCGGGCGCGTCGAGGTTCCGCTCCGCAGCGAAATCGCGGACGATCTTTTCCCTTGCGGGAGGGGGATTCTCCCTGCCGCGGATCACCGCTCCGCGGGCATGGGCGCGGGCCCATCTGCGGACCTCGACCGCGGAAAGCCGGTTCGACCCGAACTCGGCGAAACCGGCGCCGTCCCAAATCCTCAGCACGATGCCGGTATCGGGCATGGGGGAGCCGACTCCCGACCTCCTGCCCGTGGTCCAGACCTGCACTGTCCGCTCATCGGCGAGCGAAAACGCGACGTAAGGAAATCGTTTGCCGATTTCCTCCACGAGGTCCGGCAGCATGTCCAGAAGATCCGCGTGTTTTTCATACGGGTCCATCCGCATGAATCTCCCCGAAGACGAAAGGGGGATGGTAATACCGGCATGCGGGGAGGTCAATACGGACGGGCCGGCAGCAGGGGCGAAGAGTCGCGTCCGCCGCGAATCATCCGGATTAGTCACTTGGTTTCTTGCGAAGCGAGAAACTACAGGAACGGATTGGAATCCTTCTCCTCTTCGACGGTAGTCGACGGACCATGGCCGCAGAGGACCCGCGTCGATCCCGGGAGTACCATGAGCTTGTCCTTGATCATCTGGATGAGGGTCTTGTGCGATCCGCCGGGAAGATCGGTCCTGCCTATGCTCCCTGCGAAGAGAGTGTCGCCGGCGAAGACGAATCCGTCGCCGACGAGACAGATGCCGCCGGGAGAGTGGCCGGGAGTGTGAACGACCCTTAGCCTGATATCCCCGACCGCGACCTCGTCTCCTTCCTCGAGGTAGGAGTCGGCCTTGGGCGGATTGCCCACCGACCAGCCGAACATCATTGCCATGCGGGAGGCTTCTCTGAGCAGCGGATCATCCTTGCGGTGTATCAGAATCCGGGCGCCGGTCGATTCCTTTACGCCACCTGCGCCAGATACATGGTCGGTATGCCCGTGGGTAAGTATAATTTGACTTATCTTGAGCCTGTCCGCCTCGGCCTGCTCGAGTATCGAATCGGCGTCATCACCGGGATCGATTACGGCCGCATCGCGGGATTCCTCGCAACCGAGTATATAACAATTGGTGGCAAAAGGACTTACGATTAGCGTCTTCAGAATCATCTGCGGCTCCATATACTCTGCGATTACCGGATATCATCCTGCCGGGAGGTTTCCGGAAGACAATGACGGGAGACGCCCGCTTTTTCAAGTCTTTTCCCCTCACGCGGACGGAATCGAAGTGAATCAACGATTCGCATGGGAGGAACAACCGCCTCAATCCTTCTCCGGAATCGGCTTCTCCTTTCCCGCGAGGCTCCAGATTTTGACTTCGGTGCATAGCGAGAAGCTCAGCCCGCGCGGGTCCTTGAATGCGAGGCTGGCGAAGAGAGCGATGAAACCCTGGTCTTCACGGGCACCTTCCGCAGTCAACGCATACTCCTTTCTTCCTCCCTCCTCTGTGATTGCGACCTCCCACACGGCTTTCCGGAAATCGCGGGTCCTTGATTTGGCGATCCACAGCGAGGCTCTTTCAGGCGGCGGTTCGGATTTCAGGATTACGGAGATTCTTCCCCCGTCGTTCGAGAACTTCCATTCGATGGACGGCAGCGGGCTGCCGGACATGACCGCGTTGTGGAACCCGGCCAGGGTCTGCAGCACCGTCATGTTGAGGCCGTGCCCGGCGTTAGGCACGTAATGAAGGAATTTCGGGCCTTCGAGGCCGGGGAAATAGAGCCCTGCCGAATCCACGGGCCAGTACGGATCGTTCGTTCCCAGCACGATGAGCTTCGGCATCCTTAGGCTGGCCCTCCTGACGTAGGGATCCACGAACTTCACGAGCTGCGCTCCCCTGCCTTCCCGGAACTTCTCCGGAAGGTTGAGGACGGAGTAGTCGTCTATGCTTTCCGAATACGCGCCCCATGATGCAATCTGATGCTCGAGATGTTCCTGCAGGTTCAGCATGTCGATGACCATAGGCGATATCGCGGCTACCCGGGAGTCAACCGCAGCGGTCAGCCACGTCGTCCATCCCCTTTTGGACGCCCCTGCGACGAAGAACCTGCCTATTTTGAGGCCGTGCTTCCTTCCGAGGCAGTCGGCGACGGCGTCCATGGCCTTCACCGCAGCCTTGGTCATCGGGAACAAAAGCGGCCAGTCGGCTTCGCCGGTCTTCAGGTATTGCTCGAACGTATGGGCAATGGCCTCGTCCTCCTTGAGACCTCCAAACAGGGGCTGGTTCGGCACCTGGCCCAGAATCGCGGCCGCGGACGACGTCGCCTTCGCAATCTGGACCAGCATGGCCGCGTCTTCGAGCATCCTGTCTTCGAAGCCGGGCTTGTTCGATCCTCCGGATATCACCAGCACGGCGGAATCCCTGCGCTCGATTTTCGCAGGGACCGCGATGAGCAATCCGTGGTTCCATGGCGAGCCTCGCCACGTCTGCGAGGTGAGGCGGACGAGCGTAAGTGCGCAATCCTGGCCTTCCGACGATTTCCTCTCGGTCCATGAATACGACGAGTCCGCCGAGTCCAGATACGATGCCAGGGGGTCAGGGGCGGCCTCGGCCTTGGCGATTGCGGCCGACGCAGCCAGGAATGCCAGGGCGCAAGCGATGCGGAACATATTCCGGCTCCTCATTTGCATTCGCCATTCCTTTCAAATTCCGCGGCTGTTTCCGGGAGACCAATACGCCAAGGTTAAAGCCCTCTTCGCTGCTTGTACAGCGTTTCCGGTCCGGGCTCATGCCCGTCAGCTATTCGAAGCTGATGCCGTTTCCAGCCTGTCTTGACCCCACGCGCGCAGCTTTTCCCGGCCGGCGCGATTGACGGATTCGGCAAGTGCTTGAATCGCATCCGGGTTGGGATAGAATTCCACCCATTATTCGCTGGTCTTTGACAGAGAAGCGCGATGACAGACGAGCAGCCCAAGAAGAAGTCCCTCAGCACCCAGGAACTCCTCAGCATGAACATGGACAGGCTCAAGGAGTACATGCACAAGTGGGGGGTCGAAGCCGACGGGGGGAAGACGAAGGACGTGGACCTGAAGCGCAAGAGCCAGCGCCTGGTGGCGGCGAGTCCCGGGAGGGACATACTGGTGCTTATGCACGATCCTCTCAAGCTTGCCCAAATCAACGGCGTTAACGACAGACTGGGCGAGGGGAAGAAGTACCGCATTTCCCGATGCCAGGGATTCGCCCTTGCTATGGAGACGCTGCTCGACGCCGATCCGAGGCTCATTGTCGTGGACGACGCTGCGGAGAAAGCGGAGGAGGGAAGGGTAGATGTGTCGGGACTCGAATTCATCCTGGTCCTCAAGGGCGTCATGCCGAAAGACGACAACATGTTCCTTCTGAAAAAGCAGGCCTTCCTCAAGGAGTTCGTCCCGGGCGACGGGCCCGAAGAGAAGATGACCAACCTGAAGCTCATCAGGAAGGACTGCGGAGGAAAGCCATTCATCTACCTGTCCTCCAGCATCGACAGCCGGGAAGCGGCGACGGCTTCCCGGATTCACAACGTGAAGAGCGTGCCGTCCGATCCCCCGGACTTCGAGGTGCTCTTCCAGAAGCTGTCTGAAGTCCTTCTCGCCAAGTGAAAGGGATGGCATGGAACCTGGAGTATCAATCAAGCGCCTGTCTTTCCCGGGCGACGGAGCACTGCTCGAAGAGCTCCACCGGATGTACGACCGGGAATACGGGTTCACCCGCGAACCGGGCGAATATGGATTCATCGTCGATTACGTTTCGAAGCATTCGGACATCTACACCTGCGTGGCCGTCATGAAGGAAGACCGGCCTGTCGGCTACGGAAGGTGCTACGAGAGGGTGTCGACTTCATCCTGCGACCGGGTCCTGATGCTGGACATAGTCGAGATTGCCAAAGCCCACAGGGGGAAGGGCCTTGGGAAGATGCTCGTGGCCGAGATTATGAAAATCGCAGCCGAACGGGACTGTGCGCGGGTCGACCTGCTGGCGGACGTGGAAAACGAGACCGCAATCGGGCTCTATTCCTCCTTCGGATTCAAGGGCAGGAAGAGGATGCAGATGCACAGGTTCATAAAGGACAAGCCCGACCTGGTCGCGTATTTCGAGAAGAAAAAAAAGAAGTCAGAATAATCAGGATCAAAGGCTCCGGAAGCAGAGGGGTTTCAATTGAGGGTTGCTTGCCCCGCACGGACTCGAACCGCGACTATCTGATCCAGAGTCAGACGTCCTGCCTATTAGACGACGGGGCAAATACGAAATCAGTTTATCCACTGTCCGGCCGCATGTCAATGGGAAAAGGAGAAAGTCCAAGGTCCGGAATTCGAGGTGTCACTGCTTGCCTGGATTCCGGCTTTCGCCGGAATGACGTTCATGCTTCATCCGCGCCTCCGTTCGACCTCGTACCTTCGCCTTTGGACGCCAGATGCGCAACAACGTACTCCCGCGGGCTCCCGCCCGCGGCTTTGCCTTGACGGTGCGGCTCCATGTAGTAGAATTTTCCCGGGCTCGATTGGTTTGGCCGGTTCCGCATGATGCCCCTTCTCATGGCCCGATCCTCGTGCGAGTATTTGGAGGCGTGCCGCATGAAACGGCTTTTCCCGGTTCTGCTCGCCATAATTGCAGTCCAGGCTCCGCTCC
>DYIT01000024.1:37004-50079 GCA_020723505.1 Candidatus Kuenenia stuttgartensis | reverse complement strand
CGATTTTTGCGAGTTGTCGACGCTTCGCGTCACGAAATTTCATGAATAAACCGGGCTAGCCGGAATCGGACGGGATTGCGAGCCGCGGCAGAACTCGCAAAGAAGAAGAGGCGCGTGCGGAATCGGCCGTGCCGGCATCCGGGAAATGTACGCGGCCGGAAAAAAGTGTAGAATCCCCCTTCCATCGGTCCATGCCCTGCAAAGGATTGATCATGGGCGTCATCGCGTTCGCCAACGTCATCGCATCCTCGGGCGGCCCGGATCCCCTGCTCAGGGACATCGGCATCTGCCTCCTCCTTGCAGGCCTCCTGTGCGCAGTGTGCGCCAGGTTCAAGGTGCCGATAATAGCCGCGTTCCTGGCTGCGGGGTTTATCATCGGGCCCAACCTGGCAGGAGTAATCACCGACCGGACCAACGTCGAAACCATTTCCAACCTGGGGCTGATACTGCTGCTGTTCGTCATCGGGCTCGAGATAAACGTAAAGAAGCTCCTCTCCAGCGGAAAGACCCTCTTCCTCTCGGGGATTCTCCAGTTCCCGCTCTGCGCCGCGTTCGGCGCGGCAGCGGCGCTGGCATTCGGGTTCCTGGGCTGGGACGATCTCAAATCCGGCTACGTTCCGCTGTACGTGGGCTTCGCCCTGTCGTCCTCGTCCACGCTGATTGTCGTCAAGCTCATGCAGGAGAAATTCCAGCTCGACACCGTGGTCGGGCGCATAAGCCTCGGGATTCTGATTTTCCAGGACGTATGGTCCATCGTAATCCTGGCAGCCCAGCCGAACTTCGCGAGCCCGGAAATCGGGAACGTCCTCCTCACCTTCGGAGGCATCGCGTTCCTGGCGGCATTCAGCATGCTCTTCTCGAAATACATCCTTCCCTCGATATTCCGCTGGATAGCGCGGAGCCCGGAACTCGTGCTGGTTGTCGCGCTGGGCTGGTGCTTCGGAGTTGGTCTTCTCGGGTCCAACCTCGGGTCGATTCTCGGCCTTGCGGGCATTCACCTCGAAATCCGGGTATCCATGGAGATGGGCGCGCTCATCGCAGGGGCGTCAATCGCGTCGCTGCCCTACAGCCACGAGGCGGTGTCCAAGGTGGGCGTGGTCCGGGACTTCTTCGTGACGCTCTTCTTCGTCGGCCTCGGCATGGGAATCCCGATGCCGGAAAACATAAGGGTGGTTGCGCTCGCAGCCGTGCTCGTGGTTCTGGCCCTTGCGTCGAGGTTCCTCGTGTTCTTCCCGCTGCTCTACTTCACGGGCCTCGACAGGCGCAATTCCATGGTCGCGTCGTCCAAGCTCGCACAGATCTCGGAATTCACCCTGGTCATAGCCTATATCGGAGTCGGGTTCGGCCACATCGGCGGAGAGACCGCTTCAGCCGTTATTTTCGCGTTCGTGGCCACGGCTCTGGCGACTCCCCTGCTGTTCGGCATGGGCGACTTCCTGCACGACCGCCTCGGCCCCCTGCTTTCACTCGTCGGATTCAAGACACCGGAGGCGAAAGCCCACGGTCCGGAGGACGAGGACTACGACCTCGCCCTGCTGGGATTTCACCGAGTCGCGTACTCCCTGCTGCATGAGATAGGCAGGAAGTCGCCCGATTTGATGAAAAAGACCCTCGTTGTGGACTTCAACGTCGCGTTGCACGGAAAAATCAGGGAAACCGGTGCGGTCGTCAAATACGGGGACATATCCAATCCCGAGGTCCTGCACCATCTCGGCGTGGACCGCGCGCGGGTCATACTGTCCACAATCCACGATGACATCCTCAAGGGCACGTCGAACCTCGGGCTGGTGAAAATCGTCAGGAAGCTCAATCCGAAGGCGAAGATAATCGCCAACGCCCTGGATTTCCCGTCGGCGAAGTCGATGTACGAAGCCGGAGCCGACTACGTGTACCTGTACAGGGTGGAAGCCGCAAGGAGCCTCGTCCCGGCAATCTACTCGGCCCTTATAGGCGAAATCGACATGTTCCGCTCCGAGCAGGAGGAGCAGAGCGGCGGGCCGGAATCGAGGAAGGAGATTCTGCCCTGACTCGTCGGCCTTCTGCGATGAGCCCGGAGTTGCGGCATCGGATACGGTTCAGCGGCCGGATCCCTCGGCCCGTTTCCGCTGCTCCAGCGCCCAGTAGGACCTCCACCTCGCGGCGTTGAACACGAAGTCGACCTTCAGAATCTGCCTGAGCGCGTCGCGCGCAGCAATCCTCATGGCCTTGTTCTCGCTTTCCACGAGGGCTATCAGGGGATTGACCGCCTCGGTGCTGCCGATTTTTCCGAGCGCAAGGATGGCGGACTGCTGCATGCGGATATCCTGGCCCGAGGTCGCCAGGTCGATTACGTCCCTTGCCGCCCTCGCCGCGAGCGGGCCCAGGTTGCCCAGCCCCTGCACGGCATAGATGGCCGCCATCTGGTCCCTGTGGCGGAGCAGGCGGACCAGCGGATCCACGGCCTCCTCCATGCCGCTGGTGCCGAGGCCGTAGGCGATATTCCTGACCATCTTTCCCGATTCCGGGGCACGGGAGATTCTCTCGAAGGCCTGGAGCGCCTTCACCTTGACCTGCCTCGGGACATCCGCGTCGGCCAGGAACATGTTTACTATGTTGATGCATATCTCCATGTTCGCCTGGTCGGCCTTGGCGAGGAAATCGAGCAGCGCCGCCATGGCCGGGTCGGCGTTGGCCTTGTCGGTCTTGGACGTCCTGTAGAGGGCGCCCATGAAGGCCGCCTTGAGCTGGAAGGAGGCCCTGGCAAGGCCGGATGCCAGAGCAGCCACTGTTCCAGGCGCCTTGAGCATCCCCACCTTCGATATCAGGGGAGGAGCCGCAAGCACGTCGTCGAATCTCTGCGATCCGAACCAGGACAGCAGCGGGGCATGGAACCTGTCGTCGTCCCTGACCGAGAACAGCACCTCGGCGATTGCGGCGCCGGAATCGAAATCCGAAGCCGCCAGCGCGTCGCACATCAGGGGGACCGCCTTGGATCCGAGCTTCCCGAGTTCGTCCATGGCCTGGCGCCTGCCTTTCATGAACTCGCCGAATTTCGCGTTGAACGCGTCCATCTTCCGCTTCCTGTCCTCTATCGCGGCCCTGCGGGTCTCCTCGATTTTCTGCACGTCTTTGGGATCGATGCCGGTGATGGCCGCGGCCTCGCTGTCCGTCAGGTCCCTCATGAACTTCTCGATTGTGCGGAGCTCGACCTTCTTCTTGTCGAGTTCCGTCTCGGCCGCCGAGTCCTTGATCGCCTGGTCGAGCTTCTTCCTGTAGAGCCCGTGCAGGTTCGCGGATATCGCCTTTATCTGCGCGTCGATAGCCTCGATGCGGACCCTGAGGTCCTCAATCTGCTTCTCCTCCGGATCCTCCGGCGGATTGGTCTTCGCCTTGCCCTCGTCGGGGTCGATGCCCGTCAGCTCCTTCGCGAGGTTCCTCTTCTCCGCCGCGAGCGCCGCGGGCATCGGAATGAGCGCGAGGAGCTCCTTGATGCGGATTTCCTCGGACGCCGTGGGCGCCGGATAGGCAGGCGCCTTCTGACCGCCTTCCCCGGCAGACCCGCCACCTTCGGCGGGAGGGGCCTTTTCCTGGGCGGATGCGGCAAGGGGCAATGAGGCGAGCACGGCGGCCGCAACGGCCGCGGCGATGAGGCTCTTGAGAGACATCGATCCTCCGTTTCGTTCATGAAAGCGCGGCCGGGCCTTCCGGCCCGGCCGCTGCGTTAGTTCTCGTAACCGTCCTATCCTCCGGATTGTCCGCTAGTCCGGCACCCATCCGTCGGGCAGGACCCTGCCGTCGACGACCTGCATTGCCACCGGGGTCCACGTGCCTTCGTTGAGGCTCGCGGAGTGCGGCAGGCCGGGCAGCTTGATTGTACCGTCGACGATTCTGTCGTCCAGCGTGACCTGCAGCGGGTTGTGCCTGCGGGCCCAGATCTTGCCGCTGTACCAGACGCGGTCGACCACGAACGGGTTGTTCACGTCGCCTGCGCTGGTGCCGGGCGGATAGTACTTGCCGTCGATGTTAATCCATCCGACCGGCGCGCTGCCGAGGTTCTTCACGGACTGCCACTCGAGGTAGTTCCTGGAGAGGTACACCCTGTTGCCGGCGGTCATGTTCCCGCGTGTGAAGGAAGTCTGGTCCGAGCCGGACGAGGTGATGTCCACGAAGTTGTTCTCGGCGTAGAGGAACGCATGGACGACGCCGATGGGCCCGTCGATGGTGTCGCCGAAGACCACGTTGCCCGACCCTTCCATCCTGCCGCGGTAGCCGCTAGCGTAGGTGCCTTCCGGCGACGCGTTGTTGCCGGCCGGCAGCGGTGTGGCCGGGTTGCTCCTGCCGACGATGGTCTCGCCCTCGTCGTACTTGCCGTTCTTGTTGACGTCGTCGAAGGTCTCGCCGTCGTTCATGGCGATGAGCGCGATGCCGGAATCCGGGTCGAGCATGCTGAACGCCTGGGCCGCCGTGCTGCCGCCGATGTTCTTCTGCTTGTCGTCCGGGATGGTCCAAATCTGGTCGCCGATGTAGACGTTGCCCTTCACCACTATCGTGATGTTGAGCTTGTCCACGCCGGGCCCGGGCACGAAGAAGAGGTGGTTGCAGCCGTCCGAGTCGAACCAGAGGTTCCCGTCCACGTAGTAAATCTTGTTGTTCTGCTGCGGGCTAATCTGGATTACCGCATGGCCGCCGCCGTAGAGGCCGTAGATGTTGCCGTAGGTGCCGGAGGTCCCGCCGTTGCGCGCGCCGACGTAGTAGTTCTTGGTCTGGTCTATCCTGGTATCGTCGCCGGCGGTGTAGCTCTTCACGTAGTGGTTCTGGTAGTCGTACTGGAAGAAGTTCGCGGCCGCGCTGTCGGGCAGGGCTTTCGCGGAGTTGTTCCACTCGTAGTAGCCGCCTGCGCCGAAGTACCCGCCCTCCTGGGCAATCCTTATTGTCTGGAGGCTGCCAGCGTAGTGGGCGTATGCGTCTCCGACGTCGATGATGTCGTTGGCCGGCCCCTGGAACGCGCCGTCCCATTCGCGGTACCTGCGGGCGGGGTTCTCGTAGCCCATGCCTCTCAGGTCCGGGGCGTTGATGTACGCGTCGCCGCCGCCCTTGATGAGGTTGGGCACGCCGATTTCATCCACGCGCTGCACCAGGCCCGTGGCCGTGCACTTGTTGTTGCCCCAGTTCCAGGTCGAGAAGGCGTTGAGGCTGAACTCGATGTCGCCGTTGTTGTGCGCGTCGCCGCGGATGTCGTCCGCGTCGTTGTCCTTGCCGGTGAACTCTAGCGTGTAGGGCACGCCGTGCGAGTTCGCGGCGAAGATCGCCTTGTAGTAGAGCTCGTGGATTTCCTCTGAATCGTTGTACACCGTGACCCTGACGCTCTTGGTCACGCCGCGCACCGTCGACTCGGCCTCCAGCATCGCCACCGTGGCCATCGGATTGCCGCCGATGATAATCTGGGCCGCGCCGCCGCGGGAATTTACCCGGATGGCCTGGCCGTTCGCCAGCGATATCTGGTCGGCGAAGTCCACGGCCGTCTGGTCGGCCAGGTAGGCGAGCTTGTGCAGGCCGTATTCGACGCCCGCCATAGCGCCCGCCATGGCCATGTCGCCGTCGCGGTAGCTGATTGTCAACCTGTGCGTCGCGAGCGTGGTCATTGAATAGACCATGCCGAGCACGGAGATCATCATGATGACGAACGAGACCGCAATCATCACTGATCCCCTGTCCTTCCTGCTGAACATTCCGAGCTTCATGTATCGCTCCTCAAAAGGATTGTTAACCTGATTTGTAGAGCTTGTTAATCGGGAAGACTATCGAATCACGCCGGATCATCTCCGGCCTCTTGTGCACCGACTTCATTGCGAATATGCAGATCCTGACGTTCTCCCCCGAGTCAATCTGGACGCCGTTGTCGTCGCACACCCTGAAAATCGGATCGTCGAGCGTGTCGGCGTCGTTGCCGTCCATGATCGACGTGCGGCCCGCCTGGTTCCTCTCCACGTCAATCTCCGGATCGCTCCAGTCCCTCACGAAGATGTAGGGACCCGCCAGGATCCTGGTCTCGACCATGTTCCTGGCCGCGTTGGTGGCCTCGTCGTCGAACACGGACCTCACGATGTTTCCCCTCTGGAACGTGTCGTTCGTGTCGCCGTCGCGGTTGTAGTCCACGCCCGTCGTGGGCTCGGAGATGGTTTCCAGCGACTGGAACTCGTAGCGAATCCAGTGGCCGATGTTGTTCCCCGCGCCCCAGTTGATGGAAATCGTCGTTCCTACCACCGTGTAGGGGACCATGTTGCCGGACCCGTCGTCTACGTTGACGGGCACCTGGATTTCGATGAAGTGGAAGGTGTCGTCGACTTTCTGCCCGCCCACGTACTCCTTGCCGCCGGGCCCCGGAACGCCGCCGCTGCCCGCCCTCGCGTTGTTGAGCTCGGTGGACATCCTCTTGATCGCCCTGACCGCCTGCTTGTCCATGTCCTGCAGCACGGTGCTGGTTTCATAGGCCGCATTGGCTGCGAAAAGGAGCTGGAACATGGCCGCGAATACTATCGAAAGTATCACGGCCACTATGACCATCTCCAGCAGCGTGAACCCGTAGTTGTCGTTCCTGTTCTTCATTTCAGCCTCTTCGCCTTTGCAGGCATTGAAGCCGTGACGAATCACGGCTTGTTGACTCCCCTGTCCGAACGCTTCGAAACCAGGGTTATTGACTTGGGATTCCCGTCAACACCCAGCCAGTCCACGATTATGGTCATGTCGACCACGTTGTTGAGGTCCGGATCCCCGGTCGGATGCGAAGGATCGATCGGGGCAGCCTGTATGTGGATGAATCCCGGCATGAAATCCACCGTGGCCTTGTGCGGATCCACCTTCGGCCCGACGGTCGCGGTCAGCTTCCTGAGCCCGATTACGTCGAAATCCTCCTCGTACACGCCCCCGACAAGGCGATCCTTGATCCCCGTGTTGAAGTTCACCCCCCTCAGCCTCTCGAGTTCCAGGTTCGCGGCATTCGTCGCGACAATAATCTCCCTTGTCATGTCGTCGAGCCGGATGTTAGTGAGGATTACGCTGATAAGGCTCACCAGGGCAATCGCGATTATCGCGACAGCCACCATCAGTTCCACCAGAGAAAACCCGCTTTTCTCTTTGACAAGCTTCATTTTCTTGTCTCCTCTTCTATCAAGCGCTTTTCTTATAGCAATTGCCATGCCTTAGGTTCGCTCCTTGCGCCTCTTTGGAGCAAATCTAATCTAATGCATTACAATGAGTTATGAAAGAGGAAATATCCGAAAAAATATCCTGGCAATCGGTTCCCGGCAGGCAAGTAACATTTTGTTGCATGTGTAACCTTTTGTATCGATGCGATGAGTTACGGTCAGACGCGTCCGGACCCTAGTTGATCACAACGACAAATTCCATTTCAGCATTCTTCCTTTTCACCAGAATCTTTAATTTCGACTCCCGATCGTCCTGCCCAATCTTGCTCAACGCATCTACAAGCCCGCGGAGATTCCTTATGTCAAGGTCTCCGAGCTTGAGAATCACATCCCCTGCGACGATTCCCGCTTTCTGTGCGGGCCGATCATCGAGCACCTGAAGCACCCTTACTCCCCTGCCCTTGTAAGCCGGATCAGGGATAATCCCGATTGCGGCACGGCTTTCCTCCCTGCCTGGAATTCCACCGCTTTTCTTGCCTGACGTGAACACGGGCCTCTCGTCGGACGACGAGATTTTCGCGGCAGTCAGATAGACGAGTTTCAGTATCTCCGCCTCGCCCGCGGGATTCATGTTCTCCGCGGTGTCCTTCGGCGTATGGTAGTTCGGATTCATGCCGGTGCAGAAGAAGAGCACGGGCACATTCGCGGCGTAGAAGGAATCCTGGTCGCTTCCGCCTCCGCCGTCCAGCACGGACGGCTTCAGGTCGAGTCCGGCGTTCATCTCGCCAATCATTCCCCTGAATCCCGGCGAAGAGCCCGCGCACATCACGTAGATCTTGCAGTCGCGCAGGTACCCGAGCATGTCCAGGTTGATCATGGCCGCGGTCTTCTGGAGGGGGAACACGGGATTCCTGACGTAATGCAACGAGCCGTAAAGCCCCATTTCCTCGCCCGAGAACGCGATGAACAGCATGCTCCGTCGAGGCTTGTACGGCAGGGAGGCGAATGCGTCCGCGAGGAGCATGACCCCGGCGGTGCCCGAGGCGTTGTCGTCCGCGCCGGGATGGATTTTCCCCCTGTTCGAGGGATTGAACGTGCCGAAATGCCCCTTGCCGACGTGATCGTAGTGCGCGCCGATTATGACGACCTCGCTCTTCAGGGCCTCGTCGCATCCCTCAATCAACCCGGCGACGTTCTCGGATTCCTTGGAAATCCTGGACGCGACCGTTTTGATTCTGACCTTCAGGTCCGGGATGACGAAGGAATTCGGTTTCAATCCGCCGTCGATCTTCTTCTGTGCGTCCGCGGGCGAAAGCCTGCACAGGGCTAGCATTGCCGCCGCGACCCTCCTCTTCACGTGGAGGCAGGGGATGCCTGCGTCCCGGCCTTCGGCGTACGCGCCGTCGAGTATGTCCCGCGCGTCGGGATCGTCCGCGGGTCCCGTGAAGAGCAGCATCGCTTTCGCGCCCATCTTCCTGGCGAGGGCGGCCTTTGCCGCGAAGCCCTGATGCGACCGGCCGCGGTCTTCGGCGAAGGGGCCCTCCTTGCCGGAACTCCCGGGGCCGCGCCTGAGGACCAGGACGATTCTGTCCTTCACGTCGATGCCGGCATAATCGTCGTATCCGGAATCGGGCGCCGAGATGCCGTATCCCGCGAACACGACTTCACCTTCGGATTCGGCTTCTGCCGAGAAACCGAACGGCGCGAAATCGCTTTCCACCTTGAGCTTGTAGGTTTTCGTCCTCGCGGTTATCCAGAACTCGTTGTCCGGACCCGGCCGGGTGGAAAGGCTCACTTCGAACTTCTGGAAATAGTCGTCTCCGAAAGCCGGTTTCAATCCCGCTTTCTTGAATCCCTCCCGTATGTACTCGGCCGCCTTCCTGCATCCGGGGTCGCCGGTGCATCTCCCCTCGAGTTCCTGCGACGCGAGAAAGGCAACCCGTTCCTTAACGGCCTCGGCCGTGAAGACGTCGAGGGGATTCAGCTCCTTCTTCGCTTCGCCGGCGCGCGCCGGGAAAGCCGCGGCTGCGAGGACTGCCGTCAGGACAAGGACGATGAAGGCTCTTCTCGTCATGACAAGTTCCGGACTCAAAGAAAAAGGGGGGACCTTTCGTCCGCCGCACCGGGGCATGCGGCAGCCGCATTATCTTATTAATAGTAACATTCTAATCAATTCACTGCATTCGCAGCTCTCTGAAAACCGGATTTTCAAGGCTTTGATGGAATTCAGGTTCTCTCGCAGAGCCCCCGCCGTCGCCTTGAGTGCGGCGTGAGGGCGGAGCAAAGCCCGCCATAGCCCTCGCCCTGACCTTCGAGGCGGAGGGGGGGCGGGCAGGCGCAGTGGTAGTGTCATGAAGCCGAAAAAAACATGTAAATCAGCAGGGAAATCATGTAAATCAGGCTGGTAACTTTTTGCCAGTCAGCGCAGCGGCTTGGGAATCGGCAGAATGGACTCGAAGATTGATGAAATCATAGGGGCCGCCCTCGATGCGGCGGCCAGGGCGGGGACCGACTACGCCGACGTGCGATTCGTGCGTAACCGGAAGCAGGTCGTGAACTTCGAGGATGATTTCATCCGCAGCATCGAGCAGGAGGACATGAGCGGGTACGGGGTGAGGGCTCTCGTCAAGGGCGCTTGGGGATTCGCATCCTCCACGGATTCCGACCTCGGGGCGGTAAGGCAGGCTGCGAGGCTCGCCGTGGACATGGCGGGCGCCAACGCAGCGGTGTCCGTCTCGGATCCTGTGACGCTGACCCCGGACGAGCCCCGGACCGGATCGCACGAGACCCCCATGCTCGAGGACCCGTTCGAGGTCCCGATTAAGGAAAAGGTTTCCCTGCTCACGGCGGCGGGGTCGGAGGCGCTGAGGGTCCCGGGCGTGCGGAAGGTCCTTGGATGGATGAACTTGCTCAACGTGCGGAAGACCTTCGCCAGCACCGAAGGCGCCCGCGTCTCGACGGACGTGACGCAGACCGCCGCCGAGTACACGGTCTGGGCGGTGGGCAACGGCCTTGCCAAGCAGCGGACGTACTCCATCCTTCCCCTGTCGGCGGGATACGAGCATCTCAGGCGGGGCAGAATCGTGGAAGAGGCTCCGCGCGTGGCGAGGGAGGCGGTCGAGCATCTCAAGGCGAAGCCGGTCCCGGCCGGAAGGAAGGACCTGATTCTGATGCCCAGCCACCTCTCGCTGACGATACACGAGTCCGTCGGCCACGCTACCGAGCTCGACCGGGCGCTCGGCATGGAGGAGAGCCTGGCCGGGAGGAGCTTCGCGGTGCCGTCCCTGCTCGGAAAGCTCAAGTACGGATCGGACCTGGTCAACTTCAAGGCGGACAACGCGATGCCCGGAGGGCTTGCGACCATGGGATTCGACGACGACGGCGTGCCGGGAACGTCGTGGCACATCGTGAAGGACGGTGTTCTCAGGGGGTATTCGACGTCGAGGGAAGTCGCGGGGAAGATAGGCCAGACGCGGTCGATGGGCAGCAACAGGGCGGATTCCTGGTCCAGCTTCCCCATAGTCCGCATCCCGAATCTCTCGCTCGAACCGGGCTCCCGGATGCTCTCGCTCGACGATCTGATTGCCGACACGAAGGACGGCATTCTCATCGACGGCAAGGGCTCGTACAGCATCGACCAGATGCGGTGCAACTTCCAGTTCGGCGGGAACGCGTTCTTCGAGATTAAAAACGGCCGAATCGGGGGCATGCTCAGGGATGTGACCTACCAGGCGATTACCACCGATTTCTGGAACTCGTGCGATGCGATATGCGACGGGAGGTTCTTCGAGCCGCACGGCGAGCTGAACTGCGGCAAGGGGGACCCCATGCAGATTTCCCGGATGACGCACGGGTCGGCCCCTGCCAGGTTCAGGAACATATCTGTAGGCGGAATAAGGTGATGGACGACGAGAAGAACCTCACGGACGCGGTCGAGACCGCCCTCGGATTCCGCAAGTCCGACGGCATGGAGGCGTTCATAGACGGCCACAGAATCGGTTTCACCAGGTTCTCGAACGGCAGGATTACGCAGAACGTCTCCAGGTCCAAATTCATAATGACGGTGAAGACCTGGTTCGGGGCGAGGGAGGGGCTCTGCCGCACCACGGACTTCTCGAGGGCATCGCTGGAAGCCGCGGTGAGGACGGCGGAGGAGATTGCGCGCAATTCAGGGGAGAACCTCGAGTTCGCGCCCCCGGTCCGTCCTTGCGCGGTGCCGAATGTGGAAAGCTATTTCGAGAGCACCGCGCGCACAGGGCCCAAGGAGAGGGCTTCGATGGCCGGGAGGATGCTCGCGCGCTGCTCCGGATCCGGGCTTTCCTGCGCGGGACTCCTGGGCAACGGGACGCTGTTCCGGGTCTTCGGCAATTCCGAGGGCCATTCGGCGTATCACAGAGGATCCTGGGCCCGCATGACCTGCACCGTGCTGACCGGGAATTCCTCGGGCTGGAAGCGCGCGACGGCGGAGAACATCTCCGACATAGACCCGGACGGCGTGTTCGAGTCGGCTCTCTCTACCGCCGAGAAGTCCCGCGACCCTGCGGACATCGAGCCCGGGAAGTACACGGTGGTCCTCGGCAGCCCGGCGGTCTCGGAGATGCTCGCCTTCTTGTTCTGGTGCTGGGACGCCAAGAGCGCGCACGAAGGCAGGAGCTTCATGAGCGGCAAGGTCGGATCGGCTATTGCCGCGCCATGCATCTCCATATCGTCGGTTCCGGGGCACCCCAAGGCGCCCGGATTCCCGTTCCAGCAGGATGGGCTCCCCCAAGCCCGCGTGGACTGGATTCGGAACGGCAGGGCGGTCAACCTCACGAGGGACAGGTTCTGGGCAGGGAAGCTCGGCCTTACGCCTACCGGACAGCCGTCGAACTGGATCATGGACGGCACGGACGCCACGGTCGACGAGCTGGTCGCGGGGATCTCGAGGGGAATCCTGGTCTCCAGGTTCTGGTACGTCCGCTACGTGGACCAGATTGAGCTCCTGCTCACCGGCATGACGCGGGACGGGACCTTCCTGATTGAGGACGGCAGGATTATGTGCGGCGTCAAGAACATGCGCTGGAACGATTCAATCCCCTCGATTCTCAACAGGGTGGAGGCGGTGGGTACGCCGGTCAGGGAGGGCGAGAGCATGGACACCGTGGTCCCGCCGCTCGTGGTGAGGGACTTCAACTTCACCAGCAAGACGCTGTTCTGAAGCGATGCAATCGCCGCCTTGATGCGAATCCAACGTATCGGCGGCTCCCGCACGATGCCGACTGATTCTTTTCTTGCGCGAGGGGAGAGTCGAACTCCCAAGCCTTTCGGCACAGGATCCTAAGTCCTGCGCGTCTGCCAGTTCCGCCACTCGCGCATTTTCCGCTCGACGTGGAAAATAATTCTCTTTACCGCCTGATTCGCAGCCGCGCGATTTCGATACTGAGGACAAGCCTGGATTCCGGTGCGGCGGTTGTTTGCGGTTCCCCTGCGCTGCAGTCTATCCCGTATAGCTCTTTCTTGCGTCGTATTCCGAGCGCAGGATGTAGAGGAGGTCGAAGATTTGAATCTTTCTCAGGATTTTCTCGACCGCATCCGAAACATTGACGATTCTGAGCCCCATGTCGTTCGAGATTCTGACCACGAGGCTTATCGCCGCGCTGTCGATGTAGTCCACGCCGTTCAGGTTGATTATGACGTTTCTCACAATCCCGTCGAACTTCTTGTAGATGACGTCCGAGATTATCTCGGCTTCCGGAAGCGTGAACCTGCTGGATGAGAACCTGAAGATGAGGATGCCGTCGGCGACCTCGTAGAACACGGGCTGGGGCTGATCCTCGCCGTCCGCACTGGAATCCTTCTTTCGATACCCCATCCCGCCCCCTCTGTTCCGCTTCTGGGAACAACGCACTGGAACGGATATCCACCGGAAACCGCTTCTTCCAGTGGCCAAGGACCTCGGATTCAAAAATTAT
>DYIT01000024.1:0-36979 GCA_020723505.1 Candidatus Kuenenia stuttgartensis | reverse complement strand
ACATGGCGCCGGGGGTGTCAAGCAGTAAGTCCGAATTCCACACGAAGCATGGGGCCTCGCGCTTCGATCGGTAGTGCACGCGCTAAGCGCGTGATATACCCGGACGAGCCCGAAATAACCCTGTTCGGTTCAGGCTCGTCCGGGTTATCATGGGATCCGATGGACGCAAATCCTGCAGAGCATCCTGACGTTTCGGCGGCGCGGGAAAAGCGCATGGTGGCGGCGACTTCGGTCGTCGCCGCAGTGGCATTGACCGGCCTCAAGCTCGCGGTGGGACTCCTTACCGGGAGCCTCGGCATCCTGTCCGAGGCGGCGCATTCGGGGTTGGACCTGGTGGCGGCCCTGGTAACCCTTTTCGCCGTGAGGGTCTCGTCCAGGCCGGCGGATTCCACCCATCCCTACGGCCATGGGAAGGTCGAGAACCTCTCGGCGCTTTTCGAGACCCTTCTTCTTCTTGGGACCTGCGTCTGGATCATCGTCGAGGCGGGCGAGCGCCTTTTCGTCAAGGACGTGGAGGTGGACGTTTCCGCCTGGGCGTTCGGGGTGATGGCTTTCTCCATAGTAGTCGACTATTCGAGGTCCAGGGCGCTAGGACGCGTCGCGAGGAAATACGGAAGCCAGGCGCTGGAAGCGGATGCTCTCCACTTCAGCACGGACATCTGGTCGTCGGCGGTCGTCATCGGGGGCCTGGTCCTCGTCTGGATTGGGAAGCAGACGGGCGCCGCGTGGATGTCGAAATTCGATCCGCTGGCCGCCCTGGGCGTGGCCCTGATAGTCGTTTTCGTGTCCTACCGGCTCGGACGCCGGACCATAGCCGACCTCGTGGACGAGGTGCCGCCGGGCCTTTGCGAGCAGGTGCGCAACGCGCTGGTGTTCCCCAAGGAAGTGGATGTCAGCCGCGTGCGCGTGAGGAAGAGCGGTCCGGATTCTTTCGTCGACGTGACCCTTGACGTGGAGACATGCACGACGGTGGAGGCCGGCCACGAGATGGCCGACGCCGCCGAAGCCGCGATTAAGAGGATTCTCGCGGGGGCAGACGTCGTAGTCCACGTGCAGCCCAAGGCTCCCGGGGCCAGGGCCGGCGAGGACACCCTGGCCTTGAAGGTGAGGAGCCTCGCCTTCCAGCTCTGCAAGGGGGCGCACGAAATCCGCGTTCACGACGTCATGGGGCATCGCATGCTGGAGGTGCACCTCGAGGTGAGCGAAATGCTGAACGTGGAGAAGGCACATGAGCTGGCCTCCGAGTTCGAGGCCAGGGTCAGGGAGCTCGAGCCCATGCTGGACAGGGTAGTGACGCACATAGAGCCTTCGCGGACAAAGGACAGGCAGCGGTCCGTCTGCGTGCTCGCCGAGGAGTCGATTTCCGTGCTGGTGAAGAAACTCGCCTGCGAACTCGACGCGAACTGCCGGCCGCACGACATCGAGGTGAGGAGAATCGGCGCTTCGCTCGAGGTAAGCCTGCATTGCACGCTCGACCCGGGCACCGGGATTGTCGCGGCGCACGAATTCACCGAACGCCTCGAGCGCATCCTGGTCGAGCAGGTGCCGGGACTCGGGCGGGCGCTGATTCACGTGGAACCCAACCCGGACGGGCCGGAACCGGAAAAAACCTGATGTCCGGCCCGTCCGGGTTGAGAGCAGTTGAGCAGTTGAACAGGGGATGAAAATCAGGCTCAACGGCGGATTATCCGGCATCATCTTTTCCAAGGTATTGATGCCATATGAGTTGGAATTTCGTTGGGATTTGGGATTTGGGATTCGGGATTTTCCCAACCCGTCCGAGCCTTCCCGTCCGGTTCCGGGCCGGCCGGATTGGGGTCAGTACCCCGGTCCGGGGACGTCGGCGAATACGGTCTTCAGCCCGAGCTTTCGCTCGATGAGCCTTCCGAGGGCGTGCAGGCCCACGGTCTCGGTCTCGTAGTGCCCAGCGAAAATCACCGATTTGCCGGATTCGATTGCGTCGTGGAAGACGTGGTATGACGCTTCGCCGGTTATGTAGCAGTCGAGGTCCAGTTCCCTCGCCTGCTTGAACTCGGTCCCGCCGCCGCCGGAGACGACGCCCGCAGTTCGCACGGCGTTCTTTCTCCCCTTTATGACTTTCGGGGAGCAATGGAGCCTGTCGCGCAGGATGTCCGCGATTTCGTCCAGTTTTTTCGGCGTGCGGAAGCTGCCGTGGAAGCCTATCGGCTTCCCCCGGACCTTCGCGAATTCCACGAGCCTGGAGAGGCCCAGGATGCCGCAGAGAACGGCGTTGTTCCCTATGACCGGATGCCTGTCCAGGGGAAGATGCGCGGCATATAGACCCATGCGGTTTTCGATGAGGAATCGGACTCTCGAGTACAGCACGCCCCTCAAGCCGTCGAATCCGCTCCAGAAGAGGCCGTGATGCGCGATAATCAGGTCCGCTCCCGAGGCCCGCGACGACTCGAACGACTCCATGCACGCGTCCACGGCGAGCGCGACCTTCCTCACCTCCGCGGGCCCCTCAACCTGCAATCCGTTGATTGCCCCGTCCTCGATGCTGCCGATGCCGATTTCCTTGTCGAGAAAAGCCGCCAGTTTGCGGAGCTTCATGATTTTCCTCCGATAATCCGGAGGGGCCGGATTTGTAATCAAGGCCCCTCCCGATTATGCCACGCGCTTCGCGCGCCTTACAGTAAATCTTCCCAATCTACAATTGGGAGTTGACCGACTCGGGAGGCAGGGGTGAAGAGTTGTCCGCCGCGGGGTGCGTTCCGGGATTGGGCCCGATGGCCGGGAGGTTCGGGGGAGACTTGCCTAATCCACGCGAAGCTCGGGCTTATCGCTTCGCGTGGATTAACAGCCCCCTCATCCCTTCCCTCTCCCCCGGTTTTCGGGGGAGAGGGTTTATTAATTGATTCCACACGAAGCGCGTGGCCGCGTGCTTCGTGTGGAATCAGCATATCCTCGGCAGCCCTTCCCCGTACGGCATTTCGAGGACCTTCCTGCCTCCGACGCGCGTGCGCACCGCAACCACCCCGGGATGCCCGGACACCGCCGATCCGATTATCGCGGCGTTCCTGCCCAGCGCATGCTCCTTGGCGGCTTCGAGCGCCCTGTGAGCGGACCGCCCCGAGACGAACGCCAGCACCTTGCCCTCGTTCGCGACCGAAAGAGGGTCAAGCCCCAGCATGTCGCAGGCCGCCCCGACCTCCGGCCTAATCGGCACCGACTCCTCGTCGATTTCGATGCCCACGCCCGCGTCCTGGGCGAGCTCGTTGAGCGCAGCCGCGGCCCCTCCCCTCGTGGGATCCCTCATGGCGTGGACCCCTCCTGCGGAAATCAGCTTCTCGACGAGGCCCCAGAGCGGCGCGGCGTCGGAGACGGCCGGCGTCTCGAACCGAAGCCCGGCCCGTTCGCTCATCACGGCAATCCCGTGGTCGCCGAGAGTGCCCGTCACGATGACCGCGTCGCCCGGCCTTATCCTCGACGCGCCGAAAGCGCCCCCCGGGACGATTGCCCCTATGCCGGAGGTCGTTATGAAAATGCCGTCGGCGGCTCCTCGTTCGACCACTTTCGTGTCGCCTGCCACCACCGCCACCGGGACCTCGGAGGCGGTCCTGCCGATGGATTCGGCAATCCTCCCGAGCACGGCAATCTCGAGCCCCTCCTCGATTACCATGCCGACGGAAAGGGCTATCGGCCTCGCTCCTGCGACGGCGAGATCGTTTACCGTTCCGGAGACCGACAGCCTGCCGATGTCTCCGCCCCTGAAGAACAGCGGCTTGACGACGAAGCAGTCGGTCGTGAAAGCGGCCTTGCCCCTTCCGAGCGCAATCACGGCGCTGTCTGAAAGAGGCAGCGCGAAGCCGGAGCCGTAGGCAGGCAGGAGAAGGTCCCTCACGATTTCCCGCGACAGCGCCCCGCCTCCGCCGTGAGACATGGTGACCCTTGCCCCGCGGTCTTCCCCGGACGCGCCGAATCCGCTCTGCATTTCCGCCGGCATCGCCGCTTCACTCCTTGTCGAGGTCTTCTTTCGCCTTGTCCGCGGCCTTTCGGAAGAGCTCGTCCAGGTCCTTGTTCTTCTCCCTCTCCTTCGCCCTGGCGAACAGGTCCTGCAGCTTCTCGTCCTTGCGGGCGACCTTGTCGACCGCGGAATCGAACTCCTTCTCGGCCTCCTCGCCCTTCTTCTTCTCGAAGTGCCTGTAGACTATCCCCGTATCCAAATCGATTTCGATTTTTCCCTGGCAAATCGGGCAATTAACGATTTTTATCCTCGCCATCGCGCCCTCCCGTCTTCCTCTTCTTCCCTCGCCCCGCCCAGCAGGGCGTGTTCTTCGGCACCGTCCTGCCCAGCTTCCTGCAGAACACGGCGGCCATTGTCCTGCAGGCGCCGAGCAGGTCCGGCGACTCGGGAAATCCCGCATGCGGGCATGAGAAGTCGCACCATCTGGCCAGACGACACCTCGCAATAATCCCGTGGAAGAGGCATTTTAACCCGGATAATCCGCGAAGGAACGCGATTTTCCGGAGAAGTAACGTGCACATCGCAAAGAAAATTCGCAGAAGACAAGATTTCCTAAGATAGAGGCCCAACCTCCGCCCTCCAATGGACTCTGGTCGCAGTTCTTTACATCAACGCACGGATGTGTCTGCATGAATTCGCGTTGCTTCGCGGTTCAAGATGTTTCCGCGGCCTGTTTGCACCGGCAGAAAAGCCGTTCGCGCGCTCCCAATCGCCCCGCGATTGCCACTACGCGCTTGATTATCCCGGGGTTCGGTATACAATCCTCCTTCCGGTGATAGAACTCCGGGGGATTTGACAGTTTGCGCGATTCGGGCGGGCCGCGACTACTTGCGTTCCGGAATGCGCCATGCTTCCGGACGGCACCGCGTCTTTTATGGATTGACGGAGATCATGAGCGAGCAGCAGACGGAAAAACCCGGCCAGAAACTCAAGATGATGGCCCTGACGGGACAGTGGGACGAACTCCAGGACGCATGGATTGAGTCCGTCGACGGTCCTCTCGACCCCGGCGAAGCCCTTGATACGGTGAACGCGCTCGTCAAACGGGGGGAAAGCGACCGGGCGCGCATATTGGCGCAGACTGCAGTCGGGCCCTTCAACCGCAGGAAACTCCACGCCGAGGTCGTGGCAATGGCCAGGATTGTGGCAGGCGTGAAAGGCCCCGAGGACCAGGAAATCCCCGACCTCGTGATTTCGTCCTTCCAGGAAATCTATTCGTCCAGGCCCGAAGCAGGCGGGCTTCTCCGCAAGGCCCTCGTGTACCGGGGCCAGGGGCTCAAGGTGCTCCTGGATTCCATCGACTCGATGTTCAGGTTCAGCCAGGGCGACATCGTGCATCACAAGGGCGGCTGGGGATACGGGAGGATAACGAGGATTTCCGGCCGCACCGAGCAGGTGACGGTCGAGTTCGAGGGCGGGAAGACCAACGATTTCCAGATACTGTCCGCCGGGGAATACCTGAGGCGCATCAAACCCGACAGCTACGAGGGGCTCAAGTTCGCCTCCCCCCAGAAGCTTGCCGCCCTCGCGAAGGATGATCCCCTCTCGCTTCTGAAGCTCCTTCTCGAATCCCGGGACGGCAGGATGCAGGTGAAGGCCGTGAAGGAGGAACTGGGCACGGGCCCGGTCCCGCAGGATTCCTGGCCCTCCTGGTGGACGGGGGCGAAGGAGGCGCTGAAGCACGAGCCGTTGATTGAGCTCGAATCCGGATCGCACCCTTCGATCAGGATTCTCGACAAACCCATGACCTACGGCGACGCGAAGCTCAAGGATCTCGAGGGCGTCCCGGGAATCGGGGAGGGGGTCAGGAAAGCAAGGGCATACCTGAGCGAGTCCAGGGGCAACGTGGACCCCGGGATCGTCCGGAGGATGTTCGACAGGCTGATTGACGAGGCCGGGAAGAACCCGGCCACCAGCCCCGGCGACCTCGCGGGCCTTTGGTTCTTAGCCGAGACCGCGCGGGACAAGGGATACGGGCCGATTGATCTCCCGTTCCGGCTGGAAGAAGTCATCTCCGGCAGATCCGCCTTCATCGCCGCCATGGAGTCCCTGTCCGTGGTCGCGGACCAGGGAAGATTGATTGATTTCGTCATCAAGGCAAGGCCCGCCGAATGGCCCGAGTGGGTCGAACAGGTCTATTTCCTGAGCGAGTCCTCGGTCTGGGAAAAGATTACGAAGACGCTGGTCGAGTCCGGGAACGCGGCCAAGGCGGAGGCGGCGCTGGCGAGGCTGGCGGCAAACCCGAAGAAATACCCTCTCGGGTTTCTCTGGATGTTCAAATCCTCGCTTGCCGGGAAATTCGAGGGGCTCAAGGCGCCGTCGGACGTTCTCGGCATGACGGAGAAGGCGCTCATCCTCACGAACAAGGGCAGGATGGAATCCGAGCTGCCCCCGGGGGTCGAGATGGGCAAGGTCTATACGAAGGCCAAGGATATACTCACGGAAAAGCACTTCCGGGACCTGTTCGGCGTGATAGGGGCGATGGGGACAAGGAGGCTCATCGATTTCATCAGCGGGTCGGGGCTCAGGCCGACGTTCGCCGAGACGATAGAGCAAATCGGCATCTCGAAGTATCCTGAAATCGTGACGAAGTCCGCGGGCGAGGCGTCGGAGGAATCCAGGTACATCTATATCTCGGCCGAGGGGCTGAGAATCAAGCGCGCGGAGTACGAGCGCCTGCTCACCGTGGACGTGGAGGAGAACAGGATAGCGCTGGGCAAGGCCATTGCGATGGGGGACCTGAGCGAGAACGCCGAACTGGACGCGGCGAGGGAGATGCAACGCCAGATTAGCAAGAAAGCCAACGACCTCGAGAAGGCCCTGGATCGGGCGAAGGTCATCGACTTCTCGAAGGTGGGCCACGAGAAGGTCGAAATCGGCGCAGGCGTCGAGGTCCTCGACCAGGAAGGCCGCAGGAGCAGGTTCCTGCTGCTGGGTCCCTGGGACGTGGACCCGGACAAGGGGGTCATTTCCTATGCCGCCGCCCTTGGAGAAGCGTTCCTCAACCGCAAGGCCGGGGACTCGGTTTCGGTCAAGCTGCCGGACGGAGAGAAGCTGTACACGATAGAAAAGATCCTCAAGGTAACCGATTTCGACGTTCACGTGTCCTGACCAGGACGAGCCTGGGCTTCCAACAATGCGTGGTTCCGGCTCGTCCGGGTCAATTCACGCGTTTCGCGCGTGCCATACCGGAGATTCCCGGACTCTTCAGCGCCGGAACGCTGGGCCGCCCTGTTGCTGATTCCCGTTTCCTGCAATAATATCCCTGTTCTGCCGGTTTATTTCGGGACCTCGACGCTTCGCGTCGCGGGAATGGATGAACAAACCGGGTTGAGTATCGGGCGCAGCATGGCGGCATTGTTTCCCGGATTTCCGAACAGCGGAGCGGAATGCGCGCATTCCGCAATCGTCAGCGGCTTTCTTCCGGCCGCGGGCGCCCTCCAATGCCGCGCAGCCCTCCCCTTCCGGAGAATTCTGATTGCCTCCGCTGCCGCGGCCGCGTGGCTCCTGCTGGCGTCATGCGGATCAGGCACCGATTTCGAACGCATGGCAGGCAGGCTCCGCAAAGGCAATCCCGCGGAGCGCGAGAATGCCGCTTCCGAGATGCACAGATTCGGGCAGGCCGGAGCAGCGCCGCTCGCCGCGGCTCTCAACGACCGCAGCAAGAAGGTGAGGTTCGCCTCAATCATGTCGCTATGCGAAATCGGCCCGCCTGCCTCCGAGGCGGTCCCCATGCTTTCGATTCTTGCGTTTTCCGGCGACGACGAGATCAGGCTGGGCGCGCTCGAGGCGATGAACAGCATATCCCCCGGCGATTCGTCCGTCGTCGCCATAACACTCATGCTCCTGCGCGACCCAAACGACGACCTCCGGTCTTCCGCGGCCTCGGGACTCGGAAAAGCCAGGCCGTTCAGCGCCGAGATGAGCGCGGCCCTCGTGGAAGCCCTCAAGGACCGCTGCCCGGACGTGAGAAGGGAGGCCGCCAGGTCGCTCGGCCTGCAGGCGTCCTTCCCGGAGACGGCAGTGCCCGCGCTGGCGGGGCTCCTGAACGACGGGGAATGGGAGGTCAGGAGGGAGGCCGTCATGTCCCTGGGCGGCTTCGGCCCCCAGGCTTCCTCCGCCGTATACGCTGTCATCGAGACGTACCGGAGAGAGACCGAGGACGGTATTCGCAGGCTAAAGAGCACCGCCGCCCTGACTATCGGCAAAATCGGAGGCTCGGCGTCTGAAGCCGTGAACGAGCTGGCTGAGGGGCTGGGCAGCGAGGACCCCGGACTGAAAGCCGGCTGCGCCCGGGCGCTGGGCGTCATCGGCGCCCCGGCTGCTCCCGCGGCAGTAAGGCTCATCCCGCTCCTTGCGTCGGAATTCGCCGCCGTGAGGTATGAGACCGCGAAATCCATCGGCAGGATATTCAAAGGGCAGGGGACTTTGGAGGCTCTGGAGGCGCTTCGGGACGCCCTGGCTTGCGAGACCGAAATCGCCGTAGCCGATGTCATCAAGAACGCCATAGAGCAGGTTAGGGAGGCCGAGGAGGGGGGCTAATCCTGCTGCGCTTAAGGCAGGAAACAAGCAGAAGGGATATCCCAATCTCCAAACCCCAATGAAATCCAAATCCCAATCCCCAACGAGTTATCCCGGAAACCAGGGGGCTCGATTGGACTCCTTCGGCGCAACACTCCGTCATTGGTGGTTGGAAGTTGGCCCGCCTTCGCCAGTTGACCTGAGCCAGGGATGCGGCGGGTCTTCGAGATTTCATTGGAAGTTGGGGTTGGAGTTCATTGGAAATTGGGATTTGGAAGTTGGGGTTTTACACAGCGTTTGGTTGCGGGTCGGCTGCCTAATGGGTTGGAAGTTGGGATTTCCTGCGATGCCGCCTGAAAGGATAAGCGTTGTGGGTCTAATCCATCTCCTTATATGGACACTAGCCGCTGATTTCAGTATAAAGCGGCTTTCTTCGTCAACTTTTTGACCGGAGTTGCCAGATGAGAGAACTCAAGGGCCTGGATTCCGAGAGCCTCGAGATGATACTGACCACGCTCAGGCGCCTCGCGGAGAAGAAAATCACCAAAGCCGACAGGCTCGGCTGGGACGCCAGGGAGGAGTTCCCCCTGAATCTCATCCGCGAGCTGGTGGGCGAGGAGATCGGCCTGCACCTCGTCTTCCTGCCGGAAGCATACGGCGGTCTCGGAGGCGGAGCCAAGGACATCGCGAAAGTGTCCGAGGAGATGGCGAAGATCGACCTCGGAGTGGCCACGGCTTTCCTTGCGATATCGCTGGGAACCGATCCCATAATCGTGGGCTGCACGGAAGAGCAGAAGAAGAAGTGGCTCACGCGCATTGCAGGCGGCGCCATAGTCGCATATGCCGTCACCGAGCCCGAGGCGGGGAGCAACCTCCAGTCGCTCAAGACGTCGGCCGCGAGGATAACCGACAAGGCGGGGAAGGTCACGGGCTACAGGATCAGCGGGGCAAAGCAGTTCATTTCGAACGGCGGGTATGCGGACATATATACCGTGCTCGCGAACGCGCCGGACGGCCCCACGTTCTTCGTAGTCGAAAAGGGGACTAAGGGGCTCCTCCCCGGAAAGCACGAGGAGAAGCACGGGATACGCGCCTCGAACACTGCTCCGGTGGTGTTCGAAGACCTCGAAATCCCAGCCGCCAACCTGGTCGGCCTCAATGAGGGGGAGGGATTGAAGCAGGCTAACCAGGTGTTCGGATACACGAGGCTGATGGTGGCCGCTTTCGGCCTGGGAGGCGGGGTTTCGGCGCTCGACAGGGCGGTGGCCTATTCGAAGGAACGGATTCAGTTCGGCAAGCCGCTGAGCGAATTCCAGGGGTACACGCACAAGCTCATCGTCCCGCATGCAGTGAGGCTCGAGGCGGCGAGGGCCTGCATCGAGGCAACTGCCGACAGGCTCGATTCCGGCGAGCAGGACCTGCAGGTCGAGGGCTCCATAGCCAAGTACTTCGCCACGGAGACCGGCAACTCCGCGGCCGACGCGGCCATCCAGGCCCACGGAGGGTACGGGTACATACGCGAGTACGAGGTCGAGAAGATAAAGAGGGACGTGAAAATCACCTGCATCTACGAGGGGACCTCTGAGATCCAGCAGAACATCATCGGCCTGTTCAGGCTCAGGGAGAACGTGAGGTCCAAGGGTGCGTTCTACGAGGACATCGCTAAGGATCTCGGGAAACTCGACGTTTCGACCGGCGGCCCGCGGCTCGCGCCCGCGGCGAAGATAGCGGGTGTAGCGGCGATTTTCGCGCAGAAGAACAAGCTCATGCGGATGCAGCACGTGCTGTTCTCGCTCGCAGACATGTTCACCCTCGCGGAGGTCGGAGCCGCCCTCTGCCGGAAAGCGTCCAGGACCGGCCCGCCGCACCTGAAGGCCTGCGCGCGGCTGTTCGCCGCCGAAGCTGCAGGCAGGATTCTCGACTGCGGCGCGGCAGTCGCCCACGCGGCAGGACCGTCGCCCGAAGGGGACCTCGGGAACAGGGTCAAATCCGCGGACAGGTTCTCGCTCCGCGCAGGCGAGATGGAAGACATGGAAGCCGTCAGGCTCGGGCTGTACAGCTGAGCGGACGCCGGCCGTTTCCGCGACGGCAGAGCGCTCAAGCACGGGCATGCCGGGGGAAGAATGGCGATTGAACGGGCGATCCGCCTCTTGCCGGACGAAGGGCTCGTCCATAGGTCGATCAGAATCGAAGAAGAAAGGTCCACTTCGCCATCGCCGAGATTTCCGATTGCGTTTCCGGGCGCGGTCCGTTATATTTCGATTGTTCGCGAACTATGGATGAAAGGACGGACATGAAGGAACTGGTTGAACTGGCGAAGGCCCTTTCCGACGAGAGCCGGGTGCGCGTCGTCCTGCTGCTTTCAGGCGGCGAGCTGTGCGCATGCAGGATTATCGAGGTTCTGAAGCTCGCGCCGTCCACCGTGTCGGCCCACATGGCCGTGCTCCACAGGGCTGGCCTCGTCAAGTTCAGGAAGCAGGGGACGTGGCGCCATTACAGGCTCGCCGGGAAAGACTCCTCCCCCCTGGCGCGGGAATTACTCGCCGCAGTGCGGAAGAGCCTCGGGAACAATCCCCGCGCCGTCTCCGATAGGCTGCGCCTGAAAGCCGTCGAAGCGCCCTCCCGGGCCTGCGCTGGAGGCGGTTCCCGGAGGAGGGCGCGGCCTTGAACGGGGAGCGACCGGCTCCCGCGGGCAAGGGCCTGGGATTCTTCGAGCGCTGGCTGACCCTGTGGGTCGGCATCTGCATCGCCGCCGGCATTATCCTGGGCAAGGTCGCGCCAGGGGTAGCGGCGGCCCTTGACGGCATGGCCGTGTACGTCGGCGACGCTCCCGTGCTCTCCTTGCCCATCGCGGTCTGCCTGTTCTTCATGATGTACCCTATCATGGTGAAGATTGACTTCGCCGAGGTCCTGAAGGCGGGGAGGAGCGTGAAACCGGTCGGGCTGACGCTGTTCGTGAACTGGGCTGTCAAGCCCTTCACCATGTATGCGATATCGCTGCTTTTCCTCGGCACGGCCTTCATAGCGGTCATCGGCCCGGACGCGGTCGATTTGGTGAAGATGCCGCTCGGGCTCGACCTTCCAGCAGGAGCCCCGCACGGGGACGGCGCGGTCGTGGTCGTGAACGGCGCGAAGATGCTCGAGGTGCCGTTGTGGCGGAGCTATCTCGCGGGATGCATCCTCCTGGGAGTCGCCCCCTGCACGGCGATGGTCCTGGTCTGGGGATACCTGGCGAGGGGCAACGACGGGCACACCCTGGTCATGGTCGCGATAAACTCGCTGACCATGCTCCTTCTGTACGGCCCGCTCGGGGGATTCCTGCTCGGCGTCGGGAGGCTTCCGGTCCCGTGGCAGGCGCTCCTGCTTTCAATCGGCATCTACGTCGCCCTTCCGCTGGCCGCGGGGTTCGTGTCGCGCAAAGCAATCATCGCGGCAAAGGGGGAGGAGTGGTTCAAGGAGAAGTTCCTGCACGTTCTCACGCCGATTACAATCGTCGCGCTTCTGGCGACGCTCGTGCTGCTGTTCTCCTTCAAGGGCGAGGTGATTCTCGGAAACCCGCTGACGATTCTGTGGATAGCCGTGCCGCTCTTCATACAGACGAACGCGATATTCTGGCTGGGATACGTCCTGGCCCGGGTGATGAAGCTGCCGTACGAGGACGCCGCCCCTTCGGCGATGATTGGGGCGTCGAACCATTTCGAGGTGGCAATCGCGACGTCGGTCATGCTCTTCGGGCTGAATTCAGGCGCCTCGCTCGCAACGGTCGTGGGAGTTCTAATCGAGGTCCCCGTGATGCTGATGCTCGTCAAAATCTGCATGGCGACGAGGAATTGGTTCCCCGGAGCCGCTTCGCATGGGGGGGGCAGTGCATGAACATGCTCGCCTTGCGTTCCGCGGTCGTGATATGCGCCGTCGTCGCGGCTTTGGGCTGCAGGCGCGAGGCGGGAGGCCGCGTCTGGAGCGTTCCTCCGGCGAAGGCCGGGGCAGCGGTGGGATTCGGGCATCGCGCGGCGGCAGGGATAGGATCGCCTGCATGCGGGTCGTGCCACAAGACCCAGCATGCGCAATGGTCGTACGGCAGCCACGGCCAGTTGGAATGCGCGGCCTGCCACGGCGGGCCCGCGGGGCACGGAATCCGCGACGCGAATCCGAGGCCGAAGATGAGCACGGGCAGCAGGGGACTGTGCCTCGAATGCCACGACCTGGGCATGAAGCAGTCCGGCAAGGCGATGACGCCTGACGAATTGATTGAAGCGCACCTCAAGTTCCTGGAGAAGAAGCACATCATTCGCATCGACAGGAAGAGGGTCGCAGGGAGGTGCATACACTGCCACGATCCGCACATGGGCAGGTGAGAGATGGAAGTGGATTATCCGGAGTCCAAGGTCTGAAGTCGAAAGTTTGAAAACATCGTGGAGGATGAGCAAGATGATCCGCGGAATCGCAATCGGAATCCTTGCGGCACTGGTTGCGGCGCTGTCCGCGCCGGGCTGTGGAAGAGGGCCGGAATCCCAGAAATCCCCGCAGGGCGCCGGGGCCCCCGTGGCGGCCGAGTCCCCCGGGAAACCGGGCGGGGACCCCGAAAAGGCTGCGCTTCTCGCCGAAGGCAAGGAAGCCTACAAATCCTGCGGGGCATGCCACTGCGAAACGGATCCCGGAATCCCCTGGGACGAGGACTGGGTGGTGATGAACGAGAAAACGACGTGCATAGAAGCTGGCGCGCCGGCCCCGCGCCTGAGGCAGGCGATTATTGCGTACCTTCGCGATCCCGGCACTTACAGGCCGCTGCTCGTGGATGCGGGGTTCAAGCCGGCGGCAGGCATGAAGACGGGTAAAATCTCCGTTCCGGCAATCGGAGGCAGCGCATACCTCAAAGCCTCCCGCGAATCGGTGAAGGCCGGCACGCCCCCGATGGTCAGGCTGTACTGGGGCTTAGAGGGGCCTGAGAGGGACATGGTCACCCCGGCGGGCGAATACACGGTGATTAACTACTGGCTGTACAAGCGCGGAGGAAAGAACGGGGAGGAGAGGTGGTCGGCAAGCGTCACGAACGTGGACGGCTGCCAGGATCTCGTAATATCAGGGGACGGCGCCTGCCGGTTCGAGACCGACCCGGTGGTGAGGGGGTCCTTCGACGTCCAGAGGAAGGAGGGGGCCGTGGGGATCTCCTTCGCGCTGTACGACGTCGGCGGCAACCGCATAACGATTTCGAGGAACGGAAAGGTCGTGCACCCGGGGTTCGTCGTGCTCGACCGGGAAAAGGGCGAAATAGGCAAGGGCGGATTCGGAGTCTCCTGAGGGGCCTTCACGGTGGACTGGAGTTCCAGTCCCGAAATCCTCAGGTCGGCGCTGACGATTAAGCTCGAATACGACTCCGGCCCTTTCAAGGTGGAATCGCTCAGGTCCGTGGACCTTCCTGCCGAATAGTCCTATAAGAAAGGATGCAGGATGAATGGGACAAGCTATGGGGTCAGTCCCCGCATTTAAACAAATCGGTGCAGCATTGGAGAGCGAGGTTTCGGAAAGTTTCGACTCAATCTCCAATTTGCGGGGACATACCCAGATGAATTGCTTAAATGCGGGGACTGACCCCAATGAACTGACCCCGATTCATGCGGAGCCGGCAATACGCAGCCGGACGGCGAGCTTGATCCTTTCCGGATATGGAGGTATGATTACCTGGAATCCCCCCGGCTTCCAGGAGACAATAAAATGATCCTACCGAAGCTCTCGGCCCTGATCCTTCTTGCAGGGCTTCTTGCCGCATCCGCGGTATTCATGTCCAAAGCGGCATTGGCCGTCGAGGGAGAAGGCGAGGACGAAGGCGAAATCCCCAAGCCTGCCGGACCTGCCACAACCAGGGATGTGCTTGCCGAGGGCATAAGTCTTTTTGAAAACAAGAGTTACGACAAGGCCAAGAAATGCTTCGACGAGGTCATCCAGAAGGAGCCCGAGAACACCCTGGCGAGGATCTACAGGGGGCTTGTGCTCGTGATGAACATGAACTACGCGGCAGCTCTTGATGATTTCGATGCGGTGATCAAGGCGAAGCCGAACGTCGCGAAGACCTATGTCCAGCGCGGCAGGGCGCTGATGGCTCTCAACAGGTTTCCGGAGGCGCGCGAGGATTTCCTCAAGGCGAAGAGCCTTGATCCCGAGGGGCTGAAGGACGACAAGAACTTCCTCTTCGACGTCGCGCAGGCCGAAGCGCTGATTGAAGCCGGGAAGAAGACGGGCGTGGGCTGCGACGCGCCGGAATTCAAGCTGATGGGCGCGGCGGGGAAGCCGGCGTCGCTTTCGGAATTCAAGGGCAAGGAATACGTCGTTCTGGTCTTCTACACGACCTACGCGTCTCAGGACTGCCGCGGAATCATCTCCCAGTTCAACGAGTTCCAGGGCGAGCTCGGCAAGAGGGGCGGAGTTGCGATGGCGATTTCGACGGACGCCCTCAAATGGGGGATAGAGCTGGTCGAGAACAAGGGTTTCACGATCCGCATCCTTTCGGACGAGGACGCGAAGGTAGCGGGTGCATACGGGGTCCTGAACGTGAGATACAAGGATCCGCCCATTGCTCTTCCCTCGGTCGTCATAGTAGACAAGGCCGGAAAGGTCGCGTACAGGCGCGTTTCATACGACCCCCGCGACCGCGACGGCCCGGAAAAGATCTTGAAAGAGCTGGAAGTATTGATAAAAAGGGACGAGGAGAAGGCGGAGAAGGAGAAGGCGGGCGGAAAAGACGCCGGCGCCGGGGAGAAGAAATAAGGAGCCGAACATGGATTTGAAGGGCAGGAACGCCATCGTCACCGGGGGGTCCATGGGGATAGGCAGGTCGATTACGGTCGAGTTCGCGAAGCTCGGGGCGGACGTGGCGTTCACGTACCGCAAGCACGAGGACGAGGCGGCGGCGCTGTGCAGGGAGGTCGAGGGGCTTGGAAGGCGCGTGCTCTCCTACAAGCTGGACGTATCCTCCTTCGCGGCGGCGAGGGACATGGTCGCGGACGTTGCGGCGAAATTCGGCAGGATAGACGTGCTGGTCAACAACGCGGGTCTGAACCAGGACGGCGTCATCTGGAAGATGGAAGAGGAGAAATGGGATCAGGTCCTGGACGTGAACCTCAAGGGCTACTTCAACTTCATCCGGCACGTGGCGCCGCTGATGAAGGAGCAGAAGTCCGGCAAGATAATCAACGTCACGTCCATAAACGGCCTGCGCGGGAAGTTCGGGCAGTCGAACTACAGCGCGTCAAAGGCAGGGATAATCGGACTGACGAAGGCGGTCGCACGCGAGCTCGGGGCCTTCAACGTGAACGTGAACGCCGTGGCGCCCGGCCTCATCGAGACCGACATGATGCGCGATGCTCCGCCTTCGGTGAAGGAGGCGGCGCTCAACGAGATACTGCTCAAGAGGCTCGGGAAACCCGAGGAGGTCGCCTGGGCTGTCGCGTTCCTCGCGTCCGACCTTTCGAGGCACGTCACCGGCGACGTCCTGAACGTATCGGGCGGCCAGTACCTGTAGTCTTCCGCCGGGGCGGAGACCAGTCGGAGCTTCAGATGGCAGATTTCAAGAACATCCGGTTCCAGTCCGCCGGGGGGGTGGCCAGAATCATCCTCAACCGCCCTCCGGTCAACGTGCTGAACATCGAGATGATGTCGGAAATCAACTCGGCCCTCGAGACCGCCGCGGCCGACGCGGGGGTCAAGGTCGTGGTTTTCCGCGGGGAAGGCAAGTGCTTCTCCGCTGGCGTCGACGTCGGCGAGCACTCCGGCAGCCTTGCCGCGAAGATGATAGACGTTTTCCACAGGATGTTCAGGCTCATGGACAAGCTGGGCCAGCCGACCGTGGCTGTGGTGCACAAATCCGTTCTCGGCGGCGGCATGGAGCTCGCCTCGATGTGCGACATGGTGCTCGCGAAGGACGACGCGAAGCTCAGCCAGCCCGAGATACAGGTGGGCGTGTTCCCGCCGGTCGCCGCAGCAGCGCTCCCGCGGATGCTCGGATCAAAGAAGGCCTTCGAGCTCGTTCTCACCGGAGCGGTCATCGACGCCGCGGAGGCCATGAGAATCGGGCTCGTCAACAGGGTCTTCACCGCCGAGGCCTTCGAACCGGAGGCAGAGAAGTTCATACAGGATCTCGCCGGTCTTTCGGGCGCCGTTCTGAGGCTCGCCAAGAAGGCCCTCAGGACGGGATCCGGATGCCCGTCGCTCCATGGCCTTGCGGAAATCGAGAAGCTCTACATGGACAAGCTCATGGCCACCCATGACGCGAACGAAGGCATCAAGGCGTTCCTCGAGAAGAGAAAACCCGTGTGGGAGGACAGGTGATGGCCGTCGAGGGCAAAGGCGGAGGGAACGGCAAGGAAAAGGGCAAGAAGAAGCCCAAGGACTCCGAATTCTACGAGATTCCGCCCGACCTCAAGGCCGAGTTCGACATGCTCATGACCGGAAAGCAGAAGGGGGACGGAAAGCCCCCGGAGCCGAAGTTCGAACAGGCCACCAGATCCAGGATTGCCAGGGAGAAATACGCGAAGATGAGCATGCTCTTCGCGCTAACAGGCCCCGCGCTCCCGTTCATCGGCCCCATCCTCGCAATCGTATACGGCCTGATGGCCCGCAAGGCGGCCAAGGGCTCCCAGGGGGGCGAGCAGAAGGGCCCGGACTTCTCCCTCGCCGGCATCATCCTCGGCGCAGCGGTTCTCGCCGGCGACGCCGTCGTCCTTCTGCTCCTGCTCAAGTGATCGAAACAGGCCTTCGCGTCAACCTTGTTCAATCGTTAGCGGGAACCTGCGGGGCGGTCCGGCCGGAAAACTGCCTTGGACTTTCCTCTGCGGACCTTCCATAATATCCGCCTGTTGAAACGGTTCGAACGCGTTATGTTTTTATGGAGGCGCCATGGCCGCTGCCGGACCAGCCACGCTCAAGCCCGAGGAGCTCAGGTGGAAATGCAACCCGTCGGTCTTCAAGTTCAAAAACACGGGCGAGCTCGACCCGGTCAAGGGCACGGTGGGCCAGGCCCGGGCGCTAAAGGCACTGGAGCTTGGGCTCAAGCTGCGGGCGCCGGGATACAACGTATACGTCTCCGGCCTCACCGGCACAGGCAAGACCACCGCGGTCAAGAACATCCTCGACGAGATGAAGCCCACGCAGGAGCTGCCGCATGACAAGGCCTACGTGAACAATTTCGTGGACCCGTACAAGCCGAGGCTCCTCGTCTTCCCGCGGGGCTACGCAGTCAGGTTCCGTGACGACATGGCCGAATTCCTCGAGCACATCACCCGCAACATCCCGCTCATTTTCGAGAACAAGGGCTTCAAGATGAAGCGGGAGCAGATAATGAAGAAATACGGCGAGCAGGAGAAGGTGCTGCTCGGCGCATTCGGCGAGAAGCTCAAGAACGATAGCTTCACCCTCGCGCAGGTCCAGGTCGGGCCCTTCACCAGGCCGGAAATCTTCCCCGTGTTCGACGGCAAAGCCTACCCTATGGAGAAGCTCGACGAAATCTCCGAGGAGATGAAGATAACCAAGGAGCAGATCAAGGGGCTCCAGGACAAGTACATGGACTACAGGAACGAGCTGGAGACGATACTCGAGAAGACGCGCAACCTCGCCAAGCAGATGGTCAAGGAAATCGAGGATCTGGCGAGGAAGATGGGTGAGTTCGTGATTGACGGGCACATCAGGGACTTGAAGGTCAAGTACAACAAGCCCGAAATGCACCTGTACCTCGACGAGGTCAGGGAGAGCGTGCTCGACAACCTCGAGGTCTTCGCCGAGTCGGATTCGGAGTCCAAGCAGGGGCAGGAGCACGGGCACCAGCGCGCGATAACGCTCAAGAAGGACCCGAAGTTCAAGGAGTACACCGTCAATATAATCCTGGACAACCGCGAGGCCAAGGAAGCGCCCGTGGTAATCGAGACTTCGCCGACCTTCGTGAACCTCTTCGGGACGGTCGAGAGGACCTTCGACCACGCAGGCAGGTGGGTGACCGATTTCACCATGATTAAATCGGGGTCGCTTCTCGCGGCCGACGGCGGATATCTCGTGGTGAACGCGATAGACCTGTTCACCGAGCCCGGAGTCTGGAAGTTCCTTAAAAGGACGCTCAAGAACGGCAAGCTGCACATCCAGCCGCCCGACGCGTACTACTTCTTCGGCAGCTCCACCCTGAAGCCGGACCCCATCGAAATCAACGTCAAGGTCATCCTCATCGGCGACTGGCGGCTCTACCAGATCCTCTACCACTACGAGCCCGACTTCAAGAAGATCTTCAAGGTCATGGCCGACTTCGACACGGTGATGGACCTGAACGACAAGAACCTCCAGTACTACGCCGGCCTGGTCTCCAAGATATGCAGGCAGGAGAAGCTGACGCACTTCGAGCCGAGCGGCGTGGCGGCGCTTGCGGAATACGGTGTCTGGCGCGCAGGAAGGAGGGACAAGCTCTCCACGATGTTCTCCGACATAGCGGACATAATCCGCGAGGCGCACTACTGGTGCACCGCGTCGAAGAGCGAATACGTCGGCGAGAAACACATCCTGTCCTCGATACGCGAAGGCATCTTCCGCCACAACCTCCCCGAGGAGAAGATCCAGGAGATGATTGAGGAGGGGACGCTGCTCATCGATGTCAAGGGCGAGAAGGTCGGGCAGGTGAACGGGCTTGCCGTCTACGACATCGGGAACTATTCCTTCGGCAAGCCGAACAGGATCACCGCGAGCGTATCGGCGGGCAGGGCCGGGATAATCAACATCGAGCGCGAGGCCAAGCTGAGCGGCCGCACGCACGACAAGGGCGTCATGATCCTGACTGGCTTCCTGCGGCAACGCTACGGGAAGGCGAGGCCGCTGAATCTCTCGGCCAGCATCTGCTTCGAGCAGTCCTACGGCGGGGTGGACGGCGACAGCGCGTCCTCGACGGAGCTCTACGCCATCCTGTCGGCCATATCCGAGGTCCCGCTCAAGCAGTCCATCGCCGTCACGGGGTCGGTGAACCAGTTCGGGGAAATCCAGCCCATCGGCGGCGTGAACCAGAAGGTCGAGGGCTTCTTCAAGGTCTGCAGCGCCGCAGGGCTGGACGGCAGCCACGGCGTCATGATACCGAAGCAGAACGCCGGGGACCTGATGCTCAAGCACGAGGTCGTCGATGCGGTGAAGAAAGGGCTGTTCAACCTGTATCCAATCTCCCACATCGACGAGGGCATGGCCATCCTGACGGGCAGGAAGATGGGCGAAATGAAGAAGAACGCCTATCCGAAGGAAACAATCAATTACCTCGTCACGCAGAACCTGAAGGGCTTGAGGAAGGTCCTTGCCGAGGACGAGATGGGCGATTCCGGGGAGAGGCGGCCCAGGAAACCGGGCGGGGGGAGGAAGCCTGCCCGGAGGAGCAGGCCCGCGGCCGGAAAGAAGGCGGGGCGGGGGGGCCGCTCAAAGAAGACCGGCGAGAAACCTGCCGGAAAGCGCCGCGTCGTGAAGCCGGCAGGCAGAAAGGCCGCCGGAAAGAAACCTGCTCGCAAAAGTCCGGGAAAAACCGGAAAGCGGAAGGGACCGGGGAAGAAGAAGTGAGCCGCGGAACGTGGAAATGCTGTTGTAGAAGTTGAAAGAATTCGCAGAAAGGCAAGCGCGATGCGCGTGCAATAACCCGGACGAGCCTGGACTGCATCCGTGTCCGGTTCCGGCTCGTCCGGGTCATGCGATTATGCCAGGTCGAACCGATCGAGGTTCATCACCTTGGCCCATGCCGCCACGAAGTCCTGGACGAACTTCTTCTCCGAGTCCGCGCTGCCATAGACCTCCGCCAGGGCCCGGAGCTGGGAGTTGGACCCTAAGATGAGATCGACGCGCGTGCCGGTCCACTTCGCCTTGCCAGTCTTGCGGTCGCGCCCTTCGAAAACGTCCTTCGCGTTCGAAACCGCCTTCCACTCCGTGCCCATGTCCAGGAGGTTCACGAAGAAGTCGTTAGTGAGGGTTTCCGGCTTCCTTGTGAAGACTCCGTGCCGGGACTTCCCGAAATTGGCGTTCAGCACCCGCATGCCGCCCAGGAGAACAGTCATCTCCGGCGCGGTCAGCGTCAGAAGTTGCGCCTTGTCCGTAAGCAGCGCCTCGGCGGGCACGGCATAGCGGCCCTTCATGTAGTTGCGGAAGCCGTCCGCGACGGGCTCGAGCACCGCGAAGGAAGCAGGATCGGTCTGCTCCTTGGAGGCATCCATTCGTCCCGGAGAGAACGGGACCCTCACGTCGTGGCCGGCCTTTCTCGCGGCCTGCTCGACGCCTGCACAGCCCGCCAGTACTATAAGGTCAGCGAGGGACACCTTCTTGCCTCCGGACGCCGCATTGTTGAATCTGCTCCTGATGTCTTCGAGGACTTTCAGCACCTTGGCCAGTTCTGCAGGCTGGTTGACTTCCCAGTCCTTCTGCGGCGCAAGGCGGATTCGCGCGCCGTTAGCGCCGCCGCGCTTGTCGGATCCGCGGAAGGTGGACGCCGATGCCCATGCGGTGCAGACCATCCGGGACACGGACAGCCCCGAAGCCAGGATTCTTTCCTTGAGCGAGGCGATGTCATTTTCGTCGATAAGCTCGTGATTGACCGCGGGGATTGGGTCCTGCCAGATGAGCTCGTCGGCGGGGACCTCGGGGCCCAGATAGAGGGTGCGCGGGCCCATGTCGCGGTGCGTAAGCTTGAACCACACCCGGGCGAAAGCGTCCTCGAACTGCTCCGGATTCTCGTAGAAGCGCCTGGATATCTTCTCGTAAGCCGGGTCGAACCTCAGGGAGAGGTCTGTTGTGAGCATTGTCGGCGCATGCCGTTTCGCCGGGTCGTGGGCGTCGGGGACCGTGCCGGCGCCCCCGCGGCCCTTGGGTTTCCACTGGTGCGCGCCTGCAGGGCTCTTCGTCAGTTCCCATTCGTAGCCGAAGAGGTTCCAGAAGAAGTTGCCGCTCCACCTGGTCGGCGTCGTGGTCCACGTGACCTCCAGGCCGCTCGTGATCGCGTCGCCGCCCTTGCCCGTGCGGAAGCCGCTCTTCCAGCCCAGCCCCTGCTCTTCGATGCCAGCGGCTTCGGGCTCGGGACCCACGCGCGACGCGGGGCCGGCGCCGTGGGCCTTGCCGAAGGTGTGGCCGCCTGCGATGAGAGCGACCGTCTCCTCGTCGTTCATTCCCATGCGGGCGAAGGTCTCGCGGATGTCCTTCGCCGCAGCGATCGGGTCCGGCTTGCCGCCCGGGCCCTCAGGGTTCACGTAGATCAGCCCCATCTGCACGGCAGCGAGCGGTTTTTCGAGCTTCCGGCCGCCTTCGTGGCGCCTGTCTTCGAGCCACTTGTTCTCGGAACCCCAGTAAACGTCCCCTTCAGGCTCCCAGACGTCCTCTCGGCCGCCGCCGAAGCCGAATGTCCTGAATCCCATGGACTCCAGGGCGACGTTTCCCGCGAGAATCATGAGGTCTGCCCAGGAGATTTTTCTTCCGTACTTCTGCTTGACCGGCCAGAGCAGCCTGCGCGCCTTGTCCAGGTTCGCGTTGTCGGGCCAGCTGTTGAGGGGCGCGAATCGCTGCTGGCCGGCGCCGGCGCCGCCGCGTCCATCGCCGGTGCGGTACGTGCCTGCGCTGTGCCACGCCATGCGGATGAACAGGGGCCCGTAGTGGCCGAAGTCCGCAGGCCACCAGTCCTGGGAGTCTGTCATCAGCGCATGAAGATCCTTCTTCAAGGCCGCGTAGTCGAGGCTCTCGAACTCCTCCGCGTAGTCGAAACCCTCGCCCATCGGGTCGGACAGCGGCGAGTGCCGGCGCAGGATTTCGAGGTTCAGCTGATCGGGCCACCAGTCCTTGTTCGACGTGCCTTTTACGGCCGGCTGCTTCCCGGCTTCGCCTGCCGCCTTGCGATTCTTCTTTCTATCCATTCTTGCCTCCTGTCCGTCGTAGTCATGTCAACATAACCCGGACGAGCCGGAACCAAACAAGAATGAAAAATCAGGCTCTTCCGGGGGATATCACGCGCTTCGCGCGTGCAATTCCGGAATCCCAATCTTACATGTCATTGCGAACCCCGGACCGGCGAACCGGGGTGAACCAATCATAGCACAGCCGAGCCGTCAATCAACGCGAATGAGGCGCACGTGTTAACGATGCCTTGACTTGATGGCATGCATGCCTATAATGGACGGAGGTTTTTCGTGCGCTGGCAAACGGGTCTCATCCCTGAACCGTAGGCAATCTGAAGAGATGAACATGCTGAATTCCGAAGAGTTCCTGAAACGCTCAGTCCTCAAGAGGGCCGGGGTGGACGCGGCAGCGGTCGAAAAGCTGTTCGCATCATCGTCGTCGCAGGGCAAGGTATCGGAAACCATTGCCAGGGAAAAACTTATGTCCGATGCAGACCTTGCGTCACTCCTTTCCGATTTCGCCCGGGATGAGTACGCCGCGGGAAGAAAAGCTTCGGCCGAATCCGTCCAGTTCGGCATGACGCTGGTCCGCAAGGGCAAGGCGACCGTCCATGACGTCTGGAGCGCCATCAGAGCCCAGGAGCAGGGGCGGGTATCCGGCAAGGAGAGGTCCCTGGACTTCTATATATCCAAAACGGCGAACCTCGACCCCGGGATGACAATCGACCTGCTCAAGGAGAGCGGCAAGGACCTGCTCGTGTGCAGGGACTGCGGGCACAGGGAGATAGTTACGGGCGCCGAGGCCACGGGCGATTTCACGTGTCCGGAATGCTCGGGCGTGCTGGTGCCGGCAGACAAGCTGCCCAAGGAGGAGCTCAAGAACGCCGAGAAGGATGCCGAGGCCGATCCGCTCGTCGGCCAGGTGATTGGCGAGTGCAAGCTCGAGAAGAAGCTCGGCCAGGGGGGCATGGGATACGTCTACAAGGCGAAGCATCTCGCCCTCAACAAGCCTGTCGCCATCAAGTTCCTCGCGGACCACATCCTGAACGAGACCGCGAAGAAACGCTTTCTCAAGGAGGCGCGGGCGGCCGCCAAGCTCGAGCACGGGAACATCGTCTCGGTCTACAACACCGGGACCGACCAGGGCAAGCATTTCATCATCATGCAGTTCATCGAAGGCGAGAGCGTCGGCGAGAAGCTCAAGCGAATGGGCCCGCTCCCGATTGGCGAGGCGGTCAGAATAGGCATCGAGTCGGGCAAGGGAATCGCGGCGGCGCACGACGTGGAGATGATTCACAGGGACATCAAGCCCGACAACATCATGGTCGACAAGAGGGGCGGGGTGAAGGTCGCGGATTTCGGGCTTGCCAAGGACCTGACCGACGAGAGCGGAATCACGATTTCCCAGCAGGCCATGGGCACGCCGCACTACATGAGCCCGGAGCAGGCGGAGGACGCGAGAACGGCGGACAAGAGGTCCGACATCTATTCCTTCGGGGCCACTCTCTACGCGATACTCGCCGGCAGGGCGCCGTTCCAGGGAACCACCCCGTGGGCGATAATCTCGCAGCACCAGAACGCCCCGGTGACCGACATAAGGCAGCTCAACACGAGCGTGCCCGAGGGGCTGTGGCTCGTCATCAAGAAGACGATGGAGAAGAAGAAGGACGACCGCTACCAGGACATGAACGACGTCATCCGCGACCTGATTGCGGTCTACCAGCAGCTGGGCCCTGCGCTGACGCAGCCCACGACGGGCCCCAGGGGCCAGTATTCCGAGATGAAGACCCCGGCGACCATTGTCCCGGACTATTCCCGCACGCCGACATCCTCCGGGCTTCAGCAGAAGACCGGGGTTCCGACGCCGGTGCCGGGACCCGCCCAGACGGGATATCCCGGGCCGGGCACGTCCGCGACCATCGCTCCGCCCGCCGCGGGGAAGGGGAAGCTGTTCATCGGGCTGGTCGTGACTTTGCTTGTTCTCGTCGGGGCGGCGGCGGGCATATGGTTTTCCGGTGCTCTCAATCCCCAGGGCGGCGGGGGCGCAACCGACGGCGGGGGGGGCGGCGGCCAGACCAAGAGCGGGGACGCGAACCAGGGCGGCGGAGACAAAGGCAAGCCCGACAAGGCCCTCGAGGACTCCGCCGAGGAGGTCTTGAACACAATCCTGACCGATGTGGACGGCCTTGGAGGATCAGGCAGGTTCGACGAGGCCATGGGAAAGCTGGCGAGATACCCCGACAAGTTCAAGGGCACGAGGGCCTGGGACAGGGCGGAGTCGAAGAAGGCAGGCATTCTTTCTTCCGCAGCTGCGGCTTACGCAGCGAAGATGGAAGCGCTCAAGCCCGAGCCCGAAAAGTGCATGGAAACCCTGGACGCGGCGAGGCAGATACAAGGCTCAATCAAGGTCCTCGGGGACATGTGGGAGAAGTCCAGGACCGTTCCGGAGTTCGCCGCGCTTTCCGGCAGGATTGAGGCCAGAATCAGGGAGATAGGCAGGCTCGCGTCGGAGCTCGAATGGATTAGGGAGACCCGCGGCAAGCTGGCCGCCTTGGACGCCGCCGCGCTTTCCGCCGCCCGCGACAGGCTCGACAAGGACGCGAACGGGGCCGTGCCCGGCTGCGAATCCCTTGCGAAGGATCTCCTCAAGGACCTGGACGCCGAGCTTTCGAGAAGGGCAAACAAGGAGGAGGAGGCCAATCTCGCGAAGGCCGTCGATAATGCCCGGAAGCTCGCCGAGTCGGGAGACGCCGAGGCCGCGATTGAGGCGCTCAGGCCCTTCCTCGAATCCAGGTCGGAATCGGTCAAGGCGGCGGCAGAGAAGGCGGTCGCCGCGATTCGCGACAGGACGAAGAAGGGGACCGAAGAAACGGCGCGGGCAGCGTTCGACAAGGCCAGGGACGCCGCCAAGGAGCACGTCCGAGAGGGCCGGTTCCCGGAAGCCCTAGCGGAGCTTGATCCATATCTGAAATCGAATTTCGACGAAATCCGCAAAGCCGCGGAGGACCTTCTCGGCAGGTACAGGGAGCTCAAGGCGAAGTCCGCCGAGACCCTCGGGAAATTCGGCAAGGCGAAGGAGCTCGCGCAGACCGGCAGATGGAAGGATCTCGGCAAGGCCGAGAAGATGCTTCTGGACCTGCTTTCAGAGGACCCGCCGGAATTCGTGAAGAAGCAGATCTCCTCGACGCAGGCGGAGGTGGCCTCATCGCTCAAATCCATGGCCGTGGAGTTCGCCAAGAAGGGATTCAGGGTCGTGCCGGAGATGAAGGTCAATCTCGGCGGCGAAGAAGCGGGGGACATGAACAAGCCTCATGAGGCGGTTCTCAAGCCCTACCTCATCGGATTCAGGGAAGTGACCAACGCGGAATACCAGGCGTTCGTGAAGGAGACCGGAAAGAAGGCGCCGAAGGGATGGAAGGGCGGCAAGATGCCGCTGCTGATTAAGGATCAGCCGGTCGCGCAGGTTTCCGCGGATGACGCCGCCGAGTACTGCGTCTGGCTTGCTGGAAAGACGGGGCTCAAGGTCAGGCTGCCGACTCCGGACGAATGGGAGGCAGCGGCCGGCTTCGACCCGGAGAAAGGCGTGATGCGGAGATTTCCCTGGGGGAACGAGTTCAGGAAGGACGCCGCGCACCTTTCGGGAAAGGCTTCGACCAACGCCGGGTCGTTCAAGGACGACTGCAGCGCGCTCGGCATCCTGGACATGGCCGGCAACGTATGCGAATGGACCAGGGAGGCCGGAGGGACCTACGTAGTGTGCGGCGGATGTTATGAGGACGCCGGGGACGAGAAATACGCCCGGTGCATGCAGAGGCAGTCGTTCCCCAAGGATACGGAGGCGGCTTCGCTGGGTTTCCGCGTCGCGGCCGACTTGGAGTAGTCGCGGAAGTTCGAGCCATGGTTCGGGAAAGGCGGCGCGCGGAGAAGGCCGGGGGTTCCGGGCCGGCTCGCTGCGTGGGCGCGCCGCCTGATCCTGTTTGCATTGCACGTTTGAAATCCCCGAGCGGGATTGGGTTTCTTTTGCGAGGGCGAAATGAAGAGACTGTCGGTTCTCGCGTGCGTCGCCGTCCTGGCTTCGGCGGGATGCGGCCTTTCCGATCCGAGCGTGAGGGGCGAGGACCCGGAGATGGCGGCAATCAGAAAGGAATACACGGCCCCGAAGGGCTGGAAACTGGCCGTTGATCCGGTGGAAATGTCGGTCGGGACCGAACCCGGCGGCAAGGAGTGGGTCCTCAAGCTCGACCCCGGTCAAATCCAGTCCGGCGTGGTGGAGGCGCTCAGAGAGACGCGCATTTTCCAGGAAACAGCCCCCGCCGGGACCGGACAGGACGGCGCGGACCTGCGGCTCAAGCTCAAGGTCACCGGCGCAATCGGGAAGTTCGAAGGGACGAACGGCAACGAAATCCTTCAGCTCCTCGTCTGGTGGGGATTCTCCTCGCTGCTCGGATGCATGGTCGCGGACGAGGACTATTCGGCATGGATGCAGGTCGAAGCGAGCGTCCATGACGCTTCGAGCGGCGACACCGTGTGGAGCGGCTCCGTGAAGCCGGCTTTCAGCGCGTCGCTCGACCACTACCAGAAGGGAATCGACCTCTGGGACCTCATTCCGCCCGGGACCATTATTTCCTCCCACGATCCCGACAAGGTGACGGAGAAGCTGCTCCCCCACCTCCTCCGCAAGCTCGAGGTTGATTTGGTCCGGAAGCTTGCCGCCGAGGTCCCGCCGCCGCCCGTGGACGTGGTGGTGGTCCTCGGGGCCGACGTGTCGTCAGGTGGATTCAAGACCGAATCCGCCTCGGCGGACGCGAAGAAGTTCGCCAACGCCTTCTGCAGGAACCGGCAGCGGGCCGAGGCGGTTGAGCTGACGGGCGGGACGGGCGACGCCGGGGCGCTCAAGAAGGCCATGGCCGACCTCGCGGCGCGCAAGGAGATAAGAATCCGCGATTTCATCTTCTACTTCGCGGGGTGCGGATCCGTGGTCAAGTCCCCGTCCGGGTCCGCGGTCCCGGCCCTAGTGCTTGCCGCCGGGGCGTCCGGCGTTTCGGTGATTACGCTCGCGGACCTGCTGGAATCCGTCAAACCGGTCGCGGCGGAATCGAAAGGCGTGGTCCTTGACGCGAGTTTCGAGTCCGGCAAGGGCAGGTTCCTGAAATCAGCCGGCGACGCCGGGGCGGTCGAATTCCCGACAGTGGCGGGTTTCGGCCTGCTGCATGTCGGCGGAGCTTCCGAATCCAGGGAAACGGGCGGGGCCCTGACATCGTTCCTGACCGGGGACGACGCGTTCGCGGCGGACGCCGACAACAACGGCAAAGTGATGCTTGGCGAAATCGTCAAGGCCCTGGGGTTCAGCATATCCAGGGCCGTGCGCAGGACGGGCGGAAGCGGTTCGCTGAACCTGGCCGGCGACGCGGTACTCTTCAGGGTCCAGCCGAAATCGGCGCCCGACAAGCCCGCAGACGAATCCTCCGAGGAGCCGGGGGCCAAGGAAGGCGAGGGAGGGGGAGAGGACGAGTCGCCCGGGTCGTCCGGGGAAGGGAAATAGACTCGTCCTCCGTGCGGATGGGAGGATGGGCGATGGGCGAGTCGGTGTGATTGATGAGATGATGGGGACGGGAACAGCCGAGAAATGAGACCATCGAAGACACCGAGGATGCCGAGGTGGAGGATGCGTATGGCCCATGACAGAGCCGCGCGGCGCAAGCCCGCGGGCGATCATTCCCGCCGGGGATACGTGTGGCGCTGAAGGGCCGGAAATGGAACCAGCGAAAACGCCGAAAGGTGGATGCGCTGATGAGGAGACGGGCGTGGGGGCGTATAGAGTGAAAAATGTAGTTGCGTGGTTGGGTAGATACGGCTGTGGGAGCCGCCGGGACAATCTCAGCACAGGAAGGCGGCGATTCTTGCGCCGTTCAGCCTGAAGTCTGAAGTTCGAAGTCCGAGGTCTCGAGTAGTCCAAGGTCGTAAGTTGAAGGTCGGAGATGCGCGGAAAGGACGACCGCATGAAAAATCGAATATTCGCCGCGGTTTTGCTGGCAAGCCTCGCCGTTTTGGCGCCGGGCTGCGGGTTCATAGGCATAATCCCGCTCGCCGCAGGGGTGGGCATAGGACTCGCCTCGGGCGGAGATGACAAGGAGGAAATCGGGCCCGAGCCCACGAACCCGATTGTCTCCGGGATATCGCCGGCCTCGGGCACGACGAACGGAAGCACGACCGTGGAGGTCTACGGCCGCAGGTTCAAGACCGGCGCCACGGTGTCGTTCGGCGGGGCGGACGCGGTCACCGTCTCGGTCTCCGACACGCTCATAACCTGCACCACCATAAGCAGCACAGCAGGCGTGGTCGACGTTGTTGTCGAGAACCTCGACGGCCAGACAGCCACCCTCGCCGGCGCGTTCACCTACGACGGCACGCCGCCTGCGGCAATCACGGATTTCTCCGTCACGGTAGCCGGCTATGACCTGGCTCTCACGTGGACCAACCCGACCGACGCGGACTTCGACTGCGTCGTAATCCGCAGGGACACTGCCGGATCGCCCGCTACGCCCCAGGACGGCACGCTCGCGTATTCCGGGACCGCCGAATCCCATACCGACACCGGGCTCCAGGGCGGCCGCTCATACTACTACAGCATCTTCGCGCGCGACGTCGCGGGCAATTACTCCTCGTCCGACACGGGTTCGGCGTATCTCAACTCGCCGCCCGTAGTCGAAGCTCTCCAACCGATTTTCAACCGCCAGGCTCCCGCAGGATGGGTCGTTTTCACGGCCCTCGTAACCGACTCCGATGGATCAATAACCAGCGTCACAATCGACTTGACCCCTGTGGGCGGGACATCAGCCTTGACCATGCTTGACGACGGAGCAGTTCCGGACGCCGCCGCCGGCGACGACGTATATACATACGGCTACCAGCTCCCACCGCTGACCGCGACCGGATCTTACAATATAACCATATCCGGCTACGACGACGACGCCATCGGAACCCAGGACACGAGTTCGCTGACGGTCGACCGCCTGCTGCTCGACCTCCCCAATGCGCGAGTCGATTCGCCCTCCGTTACCGCGGATTCGAAGAACGTCCGCCTCGCGTCCTCGGGGAACAGGATCTACGCCGTGTGGGAGGACTACAGGAACGGAGCTGCGGACATCTATTTCAACTGCTCCACCGACGGCGGCAAAACATGGCCTTCCGGATCGGAAGTCAAAATCGATTCCGAATGGAATTCCACCACTTCCTCAGTCAATCCTGCAATCGCCTGCTCGGGCCAGAACGTCTATATCGCGTGGCAGGACGACAGGAACGGCGACTGGGACATCTTCGCGAAGTTCTCCACCAACGGCGGGGCGAGCTGGCAAGCGGAACCGCGACTCGACGCGGCCCCGGCCGGAGCTGACGCCATCAACCCGCAGATCGCGTGCAACGGCGAGGCGGTCTGCGTCGTGTGGCTGGATTTGCGGATGATACAGGACATCCGCTCGAACCGGACGATAAATGCCGGACAATGGTGGAGCGGCGAACAGACGGTCACGACGGGCGGCGCGGGCTTCCCCTATTCCCCGCAAATTGCATTCTCGGGCTCGCACGTCTACGTGACCTGGCACCAGGGAGCTGGATCGGACCACGACATCTACGTCGCCACGTCGAACGACTGGGGGACGAGCTGGGGATCCCCGGCACGCGTCGACTGCGACAGCGGATCAGCGGACTCGACAGATCCCTGCATAGCGGTCTCGGGAAACTTCGCGCTCGTCGCCTGGTCCGACGACCGCAACGGCTCCTACGACGTGTACTTCAACAGCTCGAGCGACTGGGGAGCATCGTTCGGCAGCACTGCCGTGCGGCTGGACACGGACACGGCCGGCTCGGCGGATTCGTTCTCCCCTCGAATCGACGCCTCAGGCCTCGCGGTCTACGTCGTATGGAAGGACCTGCGCGACGGCGCGGGCGACGTCCGCGCGAACGTCTCACAGGACGCAGGCGCGAACTGGCTCGCAACGGACCTGAGGATGGACACCGACGCCGCAGGGCTGTGCGACTCGGATTCGATTCGCGTTTCCGCCTCCGGGTCGAACGCCTACGTGGCCTGGAGGGACTTCCGCAGCGGATCCATGGCCGACATCTACCTCAACTACTCCGCGGACTGGGGCGTGACATGGCAGCCGGGCGACATCAGGCTGGATTCCGACGCGCCGGGCCGCTCCATCTCGGCGTCGCCCTCGATTGCATGCACGGGAAACGACCTGTGCGTGGCGTGGGAGGACAAGCGCAACGGCGTATGGGACATCTTCTCAGAGCGCGGAAAACACCTTTGGACCGGATCGGCCGGATCGTCCGACGTCCGGGTGGACCAGGCCCTGACCGGCACGCAGTCATTCAGCCCGGAGATCACCTGCTGGGGCAGGAACGTATACGCAGTGTGGGAAGACGATCGAGGAGGCGGGGGCACGAGGATCTTCTTCAACAGGTCCACGAACGGCGGAGCGACGTGGATGTCCTCGGACGTCCGGCTGGACAGCAGCAGCAACACCTGCTACGAGCAAAGGATTGCGTGCAGCGGCGAATGCGTCTACGCAGTCTGGCTGGATTTGTCCGCGGCCCCGTCGCCGCGGGGAATCATGTTCAACAGGTCAACCGACGGAGGAGCGACATGGGGAACGAGCTTCCCCATAAGCACAGGCCCCGGGACGGTCAACAACCCCGACATCGCATGCTGCGGAAACCTGGTCTGCGTAGTATGGGAAGATAACTCAAGCGGAACCTCTTACGACGTCTATTGCTCATACTCGCTCGACGCGGGCGCTTCATGGCAGCCCAACCTGCGAATCGACGCGGCTCCTGGGCCGTCGGGCGTCAGCAAACCGAAAGTGGCATGCTCAGGCCCGAGGGCCTGGGCAGTGTGGGTAGACAACCGCAATGTGACGGATTCCATTTACGTGAACTACGCGGACATCGGGCTGCTGTCGCCATGGGGCGCGGCCACCGAGACGCGGCTCGACAACAACCTGCCTCCTCCGTCGACCCTCAAGCTCGCGAATCCTTCAATCGCCGCTTTCGGCACGAGCGTGTCCGTCTCGTGGCTGCAGGAGATCGCGCTCGGCAACAACCACGTGTTCTTCACCAGAAGCAATGCCGCCGGAGTGCTAGGCTCGTGGCTGATTCCGGCGTTTGCGATTGACAATACCGCCGCGAACTGCTCCTCGTCGAACCTCGCCTGCTGGGGGGACGTGGTACTTTCCGCCTGGGTTCAGAAAGCAACTGGCCCGGGTACTTACGCCAACGTCCATCTCAACAGGTCCGGCGACTGGGGGGGGACCTGGCCTGCGACGAGCACCCCAATCGAAACCAACGCGAGCGACTCCAGCGACGCGCAAATCCGCTGCTACGGCTCCAACGTCTTCGTTGCGTGGGCCGACAAGCGCAGCGGAGCCGACGACGTGTACGCGAGGATTTCGACCGACAGCGGCAGCAGCTGGCCTGCTGCGGAATTCAGGCTGGACACCGACACCGCCGGGGCAGCCGCTTCGTACGGCGTCAGGATTGCGACATGGGGCAACGCCCTATATTCGGTCTGGCGGGACATGAGAAACGGCAATCCCGACATCTTTTTCAACAGCGTGAAGTGAGAATCCATGAAAACGGACAAGGACATCATGTACCTGAAACCCCTCACCCCTCCCTCTCCCCAAGGGAGAGGGGGTTCGAATGCTGCGGCATCGGTATCATGCCCCATGCTGGGGGAACGGGAAAGGCCGAATCCCGACGCATGCCCGCACTTTTCAATCAAGCAAGGATCCGCATCCGGCCTGGGAGATAGCCTCTCCCTATCCGGCCCGGGAGAAAGTTTCTCCCTCTCCCCCTCACGAGGGGGAGAGGGCAGGGTGAGGGGGACTTGCCGACGGCCCGTTTACCCGATGTCTGTCATTCCCTTTCACTTCAATCCGCTCCCCAAGAGGAGGAGAAAAATGCGACTTAGCGTGATTTCGAATCCCTTCACGATGCCAGCGGCCATGTTCGCCTCGCTGGCGTTCCTGCTCCCCTGCTGCGGAGGCAAGACCACCACGGTGCCCTGGACGCCGAAAATCACCGTGACCGGGATTTCGCCGGCGTACAGCGGCACGAACGTGGCCACTCCTGTGACCATCTTCGGCGTGGAGTTCCAGGCCGGCGCGACGGTGGTCATCGGCGGCAACCTCGTCCCGTCGCCAAACGTGGTTTCGGCCACGCAGATTGCGTGCACGGCGCCCTCGGTCACGACGACCGGATTCGCGGACGTGACCGTCACTAACCCCGACGGCAAGTCCGCCACGCTCGCAGGCGGGTTCGAGTATGACGGCGTGGCCCCTCCGGCCGTGACGAACTTCCAGGCGTCGTCCGGCTCGGGCCAGGTCACGCTGACGTGGACCAACCCGGCGTCAGCCGACTGGAAGGGCGTGATGATTCGCAGGGGCGCATGGGACTACCCGATGACGGCTTCCGACGGGGCTCTGGTCTACTCCGGCACCAATCAGAATTGCACGGACGCCGGCCTCACGAACGGCGTGAGGTATTACTATTCGGCGTTCTCGTACGACAGGATACCGAACTATTCCGCGGCCGCGAATGCCGAAGGCCTGCCCACAACGCCTCCGACCCTGGCCAACGCGCACGCGATTTTCGAAAGCCAGGCCATCGGAGGGCAGGTCCTGTTCCGCGCCCATGCCACGGATTCGGACGGCACGGTCGACCTGGTCGAAATCGACCTTTCCGCCATCGGCGGGTCCGCGACCCAGCAGATGTACGACAACGGCGCGTACGGGGACCAGATTCCCGGCGACGAGGTGTTCTCCTGGCTCGCGACCGTGGAGCAGGGGACGACCCTCGGCGCCAAGAACCTGCCGATAACTGCGTGGGACGACGCAGGATCGTCCGCGACGGCCTCGGCCTCCCTGAATGTGAATGAATTCCTCCTCGACTTCGCCAACAAGAGGGTGAATACGAACTCGCCCGGAGTTTCGGACGCGGCTTCCCCGGCGATTGCGTGCAACGGAGGACTGGTGTACGCCGCATGGGTCGACACGAGGAACGGTGATTCGGATGTCTTCTTCAACCAGTCCTTTGACGGGGGCTCGGAATGGGGATCATACGACAGAAGGCTGGACGGCGGCGGGACCGCCCTCGTGGTCGGGAACGTAAGACTGATTAGCACCGGCTACTCCCTGTTCGCGGTCTGGCAGGACCTGAGAAACGGGCTGGGCAACGCCGACATCATGTTCCGGCCGAGCCCGGCGCTGGGCTTCGTATGGGGCGCGGAGCGGCGCCTGGACAGCCAGGGAGCTTCCAACACGCCGTCGACCAAACCGCAGATGGCATTCTCCGGCAGCAGGATTTACGTGGTCTGGCAGGACAGGCGGGGCGGAACGTATGAGGACATCTATTTCAACTGCTCGGACGACTGGGGCAGCACGTGGCTCCCCGCGGATATCAGGCTCGACGACAACGCGAGCAGCAGCAACTCCACGAATCCCGTTATAGCATGCTCCGGCAACAGCGTGTACGTCGCATGGATGGACAACAGGAACGCAGGCGGGAACGACGTCTACATGAACAGGTCGAACACTGGTGGGACCGGATGGGCCATCGACCGCCGAGTATCCGCATCTTCCACCGTCGCCGGGGGACCCCAGATTGCCTGCTCGGAGCAGAGTGTATACGTCGTCTGGTCGGACACACGCAACGCGGGAAAGACTGACATCTATTTCAACAAATCCGTCGACGGCGGCTGGACCTGGCCCGGCACCGACGTGAAGATTGACCACGACGCGGCCAATCCGTCGGATTCGACCACACCAGTAATCGCCTGCTCGGGCCACGACGTGTACGTGGCATGGTCGGACAAGAGGAACGGCAATGCGGACATCCTTTTCAACGAGTCCTCCGACTCCGGGGCGAACTGGATGTCCTCGGACGTCCGTCTCGACTGCGACGCGGCCGGATCCTCGGCCTCAAGCGATCCGGTAATCGCGTGCTCTGGGAACAACGTGTACGTCGGCTGGGAAGACGGAAGGAACGGATCCCCCAACACTGAGCACTTCTTCAACTACTCGCTCGACACCGGATCCACGTGGCTCTCCACGGACATCAGGATTCAGAGCTTCTACCCGGGCGCCGCCGACGCCAAGAACCTCATGATGACCTGCGAAGGAAACGACGTGTACTTCATCTGGAACGACGACAGATATACGACGAACGACATCTGGTTCCAGCACGGCCGCGTGAAATGGAATCCCCAGGCCGGAATGTCGGACGTGCGGGTGGACAACGACACCGCCACGAACGTCCCGACCGACCATCAAATCGCATGCTCGGGAAACAACGTCTACCTGGTCTGGGCCGAGGACCGGTCGGGTTCGAGCAACAAGGACATCTATTTCAACGTGTCCCACGACGGCGGATCGGCCTGGCAGACCTTCGACATGAGACTGGACAAGGACACTGCGGGCGCGAACAACTCGGTGAAGCCGAAAATCGCGTGCTCGGGCGACTGTGTCTGCGTCGTCTGGGAGGATTCGAGGTCCGGAGGGGCCATCTACTCGGCGCGATCCGCAAATGGAGGATCGAGCTGGTCCGGCGAGACCATGTTGAGCATGGCTGGAATGAATTCCAGGACTCCCGACATCGCCTGCAGCGGCCAGAACGTCTACGTCGTGTGGTCCACCGGGAACGACATCGACTTCAGGTATTCATTGACCGGCGGGGCCGGCTGGATGCCGGCTACATCCACGACTATCAGCAGCGGCACCGCAGGTGTCGGCGCGGCTTCCAACCCGAAAGTCGCCTGCGCCGGCGAGGCAATCTACGTGACATGGCAGGACGACAGGCTGGGCACCGGCCTGCACGACATCTACTTCAACTCGTCCTTGGACTGGGGATCCACGTGGGGATCGCCCGACGTGCGCGTGGACCAGGACACGGCCAACAACCATTCCCAGAAGCCGCAAATCGCATGCGACGGCTGCGTCGTCGCCGTCGTGTGGGAGGATCGCAGGAACGTGACCTGGGACATCTACATGAACATGTCCACGGCTTCCGGCATGGCGGGCACATGGTCGAGCGAATCCCGCGTCGAAACCGACTCCCCGGGCGCAGCCAATTCGACGAAACCCCAGCTCTACTACAGGGGATCCTTCTCATGCGGGGCATGGGAGGACGACAGGAACAGCGGGCCGGACGTGTTCTTCAAGTCCGGGGGCGGATTCCAGCAGCCGCCGAGCGACGTGCAAATCGACGGGGATTCGTCCTATGCGTTCTCATCTAGCGACCCGGCCCTCGCCGTGTGCGGGAGCATCCTGTTCGTATCCTGGCTGGACTTCCGCAACGGGCCGTCGAACGGGGCGATTTACTGCACGCATTCCGCCGACGCCGGCATTACATGGGCCTCCACACAGACCCGTCTTGACTCGGCCGCGACCGCCTCGGTAATCTCGCCGCCCAGAATCGCCCACAACGGCGACGATTTCTTCGTCGCCTGGATTGATTCGAGGAACGGAAACGGGGACTTGTTTTTCAACAGCGTGAAGTGATTTTTAATCCGCAGGGCGGATTAGAAATATCTTCACACTATGAGACGCTTCGCGTCATCTGACTTCATGAATAAACCAGGTCTTATAGGAAACAGGGAATGAAGAAACCGAACACAGTCATTTGCTTCGCTGCGGCGGCCTGCTTCGCGCTTGCTTCGTCCGGCTGCGGGTTCATAGGCATAATTCCGCTCGCTGCCGGAATAGGCATAGGTCTTTCCGCAGGCGGAGATGACAAGGAGGAAATCGGGCCCGAGCCCACGAATCCGGAGATTTCGGGCGTGACGCCGGCCCTCGGCCCCGCCGCCGGCGGGACCGACGTGGACATCCATGGGAAGAGGTTCAAGTCCGGCGCGGTCACGGTCTTCTTCGGGTCGTCGCAGGCCACGAACGTGCTCGTGATGTCCGGCACATGGGCGACGTGCAAAACCCCGGCACACGCGGAGGGCACGGTGAACGTCGTGTTCACCAATCCCGACGGCCAGTCGGCCAGCCTGGCGAACGGGTTCTCGTTCGACGGGACCCTCCCAGGGCCCGCGACCCTGTTCAACGCAATAGCCGTTTATGCCTCCGCCGACCTCATGCTGACATGGACCAACCCGACCGATGCGGATTTCGCAGGCGTGACCGTGAGGAGGAGCATGACCGGCAATCCGGTCACGCCGCAGGACGGGATCGAGGCGTACAACGGCAACGGCACGGTATTCACTGACGCAGACCTTGATCCCGGAGAGACGTACTACTACACGGTCTTTGCGTACGACGACGCCGGCAACTTCTCATCCGGAGTTTCGGACAGCGAGACGGTGAACAGTCCGCCGGTTCTCAAGGCGAACCCGCCGAGGTTCAGCGGCCAGGGTCCGGGGGGCGCGGTCCTGCTCACAGCGGCAGTCTCGGACCCGGATGGGGCGGTATCCGGCGTGACCGTCAATCTGACGGCGTTCGCCGGATCAGCCGCGCAGGCCATGCGGGACGACGGGCTCATGGGCGACGCCCAGGCGTCAGACGGGACATACTCGTACGTTCTGACCATTCCCTCTCCT
>DYIT01000023.1:7278-50837 GCA_020723505.1 Candidatus Kuenenia stuttgartensis | reverse complement strand
ACAACCGCAACCGGGAAGCGCGGCAGTTCCATCTTGCAAGTCCTTCCAAAACCCCACGACTCCCTTGCCGGTTGCCGGCTCGACCGCCCCCGCGCCCGACTCTTCAGCGCTGGAAATGCCCGCTGCCGCTTGTCCCGGCTTCGGAATTCTGGTATTCCAGAAGCCTTGAAGGGTGTTTTCGCGCCGTGCCCGCGCCGCGTGGAAGCGCTCCAAGGCGGGCGGGCGCGTTTCACGAAAAGGACGGCAGCCGAATTGGATAGCTTTCTCCTGATTCGGCTTTTCAAATCATGGAGGTCTTCATGAGAAGCATGATTTCCTGCTGCGGCATCGACTGCGTTCAGTGCCCGGCGCACGTGGCCACCATGAAGAACGACGCGGCATTGCGGGCCAAGACTGCGGCCGAGTGGTCGAAGATGTTCGGCGCCGAAATAAAACCCGAGCACATCAACTGCAAGGGGTGCAGGACTGCCACGGGCGTCCAGATAAGCCACTGCTCGGTCTGTGAGATCCGGAAGTGCGTCACCGGGAAGAAGATCAGGAACTGCGCCACATGCGCGGACTACGCCTGCTCGAAGCTGGATTTCATCTTCACGGCCGATCCGAAGACGAAGGAAAGGCTGGATGAAATCAGAAAGAAGGCGAAATAGCCCCGGTCTCCCGCGGAGCGGGTAAACGCGGATGCTCCGCGGGAGACCGAATCCTCCTGACGCCCGGTCCTACTTCCTGGCGTTCGGGGGCAAGAGCTTGAACGCGACCTGCCCGGGCCCTGCGTCCTTCGGGGTTTTGACCAGTTCCACCGGCATGCCGACCTCGATGGAGTCGTTCGACCCGGCCTCGAGCCTGCCGAACACTGATCCCGTCGCGCCTTCGAACTCGACCTGGACCACGACCTGCGGATCATCGAGCATGTGGCCCGAGCGGTCTTCAGTGACGATTGTGAACGAGGCTATCCTGCCGGACCTCGGATCCAGCGCCCTGGCGTCCTTCTCCACGTCGAGCGCGGTCATGCTGCATTCGCAGAACGCCGCCGGCGGGACGTGAACGGCATCGCATGCCTTGCACCAGGTGCCGGACAGCTTGCCCTTGGCCACGTCCTTCCAGAAGCGGCTTCCGCCTTCCCCGGCGGTGTAGATGTACTTCATCGGAATGCGGCCCTTGTACGGCTTTGCGCTTATCGAGTCCAGTTCCGCGGGTTTCACCTGCCTCGGCTTCGCGTCCAGTCCCTCCTTGCCCGAGACGGGTTTGAAGTACTTGATGTCCAGCACGTCGCCCGCGCGCTTGTCCTCCGGTTTCCAAACGGCCTTGACGCGCATGCCGATTTTCACTTCCTTCTGGCTGACTTCCCCGAGCTTGTGCACGAGCCCCATCTCGGGGGCCGCGCCGTCTATAGCGATGACCGCGAAGATGTTCACCTTCCCTTCGGGGAGGGGCGAGGAATCCCAGTTTATGCGCGATATGGTATAGGTCTGCACCGTGCCGGTATCGGGGAGGTCGTAGACGTCATTGACCGCATGCAGGTTGCACAGCTCGCAGAAGCAGCGCACCGGAATCATCATGCGGCCGCATTTCGGGCACTTCGACCCGCGGATTACGCCCTTTTTGAACCCGTCGAGGTACGTGGTGAGGGCCATGCCGTTGTCCCATGCGTAGCGCAGGTCCGGCTCGTCCTTGACGTTCGGCACGTCCTCCACGCTCTTGAGGGCCGTCCCGGCCAGGTCCTGCGCCTTCATCCTGCTCCAGCGCGTCGTGCGCGGCATTCCGCCTTCCGAAGACATGACGACCACCGTGCCCACCTGCATCAAATCCCCCCAGGCCTGGGCCACGCCGCGGAGCGCGTTCTTTTTCACCTGCCGCGCGCCCGCCTGGCCGGAAAGCTGGAAGTATAGCTCGGCGATTTTCATGAGGCCGGTCGCGGCGATGGGGTTCCCGACCCCCAGCGCGCCTCCGGAGGGGCACATCGGATGGCTGCCGTCGCGCTCGAACGCCCCGGACGCCAGCAGCTCCCTGGTCCTGCGGCCGCTCTTGTCCAGGAGAAGGGCGTTCATGTGGTGCAGGGCCTTGTAGTCGAACGGATCATACGGCTCCCAGATGTCGATTTGTTCGGCAGGCCTGGTTATGCCGGCCATTTCGTACGCGTCGCGGGCCGCCATCGCGACGTAGTTCGGGAACGCGAGGTCGCGCGTGCACCAGTAGGCGGTGTCCAGGCGATAGCCCACGCCCTCGATGAACACCGGCGCCTTGCAATGGGCTCGCGCCACCTGCTCGTTCGCAAGAACGATGGCGGCGGCCGCGTCCGACGTGGGGCTGATGTCCAGGCGCTTGACCGGCCACGAGAGCACCGGCGAGTTCATCACGTCCTTCACCGTTATTTTCTGGGCAATCTGCGCCGCCGGATGGTCCAGCGCGTTCTTCTTGCACAGGACCGAGACCTGCGCGATTTCCTCCTCCGAGTAGCCGTACACGTGCATGAAGCGGCACATCTCGATGGAAAATATGTGAATCAGCGTGAGTTCGAGCGCCTGTTCCGTCGTATGGTCGAAAATGGTCAGGAAGGCGCCTGCCGGATGGGGATTGCACGGCGACATCTTCTCTTCCGCAATCACGAGGCAGGTGCGGAACTTGCCAGAGGCCACGTGCATCCAGCCGTGTATGGGGCTCATCACCCCCGTGCCGCCGCCCACGTAATGGCGCATGTAGGGCTTGTGGCGGGCTCCGGCGCCTGCGACGAGGTTCTCGGCCTTCATGTGTATGCCGTCGAACGCGTCCGGGGCCGTGCCCAGGCACACGCAGTCTATGTCGTCAATCGTCAGCCCCGCGTCCTCCAGGGCCATCTGCACCGCGTAGGATGTGAGTTCGCCGGGGGTTTCGCTTGCCCGGCGGACGAATTTCGTCATTCCGGCGCCGATTACCGCGACTCTGTTGTTGTTCATGGCTAGCTCCTTTCCTGTTCCAGGACCGCTACCGCGCAGGTGTCGGTCGGAACTCCGCGCCATCCTTGGACGATCGCCCGGCATGCGCCTTTGACCTGATGGGCCCCGGCCTCGCCACGCAGCTGGCGCACAGCGTCGAACAGGCGGGCGCCGCTCGTGGCTTCGAACTGGTCCCCGTTGGCCTGGGCGCCGCCGTCCGGATTGATCCTCGGAAGCATGTCCTGGGAAAGCCCCAGGGCTTCCATGTGCATGAGGGCCCTGTGGGCGTAGATGTCCGATACGTACGCCACGTCGGCTTCCTCCTCCGGGTTCCGGACCGCCGCCTCCTCGTACGCCATGTCGGCCGCGACGGCGGTTCCGGCCGAAATCCGGTGGTCGCGGCGTTCTATGACCGAATTTCCCGACGCCCAGCCGATTCCCGAGACGCGGATTGGCTTGCGCGCGCAGGCCCGGGCCGCCTCGTCCGATCCGAGCACCACCACGATCGCGGCGTCCGCCGGCCGGGCAATCATGAGCTCCGTGACAGGGCTCGCCACCTGGCGGGCGCGGAGCACGTCCGCCGCGTCCACGCAGGAGGCGTACGGCGCAAGCGGGTTCGAAAGGGCGGACGAGCGGCTCTTCGAGGAGTACTCCGCGACATCGAACGCCGTGAACGACGTGGCTCCGAGGAAGCTCTGCATCTCGATTCCCGCCAGGTAATGGGGAGTCACGCCGAAGCGGTTGAATATCGGGTCGTATGCGAAATGCAGGAGTTCGTCCTTGGTCAGGATGTTGCTCGCCTTGCTGTACGACTCGACCGCGACCGTCCTGAATCGGCCGGTCCTGATTTGCATGGCCGCCGAACCTATCCCCTGGAGGAAATCCCCGGGCACGGTGTAGATTGGCTTGCGGACCATGCAGATTTGATCCGGCGAGTACTCGTCCGCGATCGAATAACCGGAAACGAAATCCTCCTCGACGGAAACAGCGCCGTCGACCTGCTCCGCGGATATCCCGGCGTCCTGATAGGCCATCGCCGCCGCCCTGGCTATGAGTTCGCGGTAGCTAAGCCCCGATGACGTGGGGAACGACCCGCAGTAGCCGACTCCCAGAATGAAGACGCCCATCGGCTGCTCCTTTCCAAGCATGCGCATCCCGCCCGGCCGCCTGTCCGGCATCCCAGTCCGGGCGTGTCCATCGGATTCATCCTGCATGCGGATTCCGGATGCTCCGACTCCAAATACGAAACAACGCGGGACGAAATCTTGTATTCGACCCGGATGCCCGTGTCAAGCATCATCGCCGCTTCTTCCGGTCGCCGCTGGCGCCCGGTAGATGAAACGGGTAACCTCATAATCCGCCCGGACATTCGAAAGGAGGCCGGAATGCCGTTCGTAAGGCTCAGGAAGGGGCATGCGAAACCCCTCTGGAACAGGCACCCGTGGGTGTACAGGGGCGCAGTGCAGGCCGAATCGCCCGGGCTTCTGCCCGGCGACGTCGTGGACGTCCAGGACCCCTCCGGCGGATTCATGGGCCGTGGGTTCTGGAACGGGCTGTCCAGCATCGCGGTTCGCATCATGGCATGGGACAGGGACGAGGAAATCGGGCCCGATCTCTTCAGGAGGAGGATCAGGGCGGCCGCCGGTCTCAGGAAGCGTCTCGGAGTCTGCGACGCGGCCACCGGATACCGGCTCGTGCACAGCGAAGGCGACGGCCTTCCCGGCCTTGTCGTGGACCGGTACGCCGACTTCCTTTGCGTGCAGGCCGGAACCGCGGGAATGCACCGCAGGCTCGATGAAATCCTGGACGCCCTCGAGGCGGAAGTCGCGCCCGCCGGCATCGTCTCGAGGCCCGATCCCCACTTCGCCGGACTCGAGGGGTTCGCCCCCCGCGAAGGCGTTCTGAGGGGTCGCGGACCCGGGGCGCCGGTGGAAATCATGGAAAACGGCGTCCGGTTCGAGGTGGACCTTGAAGGCGGGCAGAAGACCGGCTTCTACTACGACCAGCGGGAGAATCGCCTCAGGGTCGCCGGGCTCTCTGCGGGATTGAGGATTCTGGACGTCTGCTCGTACACCGGCGCCTTCGCCCTTTGCTCGGTTTTGCGCGGCGGCGCATCGGCCGCGGTCTGCATAGAGACCTCCCAGGCCGCCGCGGCCGCCGCCGAGAGGAACGCGTCACTCAATTCCGCGGGCATGGTCGAGGTCCGCCGCGCCGACGCCTCAATCGAGCTCAAGGCGATAGCATCCAGCGGGGAGGCTTTCGATGTCGCCGTGACCGATCCCCCGAAATTCGTGCATTCGCAGGACGGGCTCGAAGACGGGCTCAGGGCCTACAAGGCCTTGAACCGGCTCGCGATGCAGGCCTTGGCGCGGCCCGGACTCCTCGCGGCCTGCTCCTGTTCCGGGCTCGTGGGCGATCAGGATTTCGAAAGGATGCTGATGAAGGCCGCCATCGAAGCAGGGCGGGACATCCGCGTCATCGAACGTCGCGGCCAGGCGCCGGACCATCCCGTCAGTCCGGCATGTCCGGAAAGCCGCTACCTGAAGTGCTTCCTCTGCGCAATCGATTAGCCTTGCGACGGCAGACTCGTAGAGTCGAAATCTTCGATCCTGTCCGCCGCAGGCGATGAGGTAATCAGGGTTGAAGAGCTAATCAGTGCGGAGTCGCGGGTGCGGGGCGGAAGGGTCAGATTCTTCTCATGCTTTCGAGGGCCCTGCCGTGCTCGCCCGTGTCGGTGCGGCGAAGGAATTCCACGAGGTAGCGGACCTCGCCCGTCAAATCCTTGCGGGAGTCCAGGTCCGCGAGGGCCCCGTTGAAGTTGTTCTCGGATTTCCAGAGCGTCCTGTACGCTTCCTTGAGCGCGCGGACGCGGTTTTCGTCGAATCCGAGCCTTTCAATCTTCACGAGGTTGACGCCGCGCACCCGGGCCGGGTTGCCTTCGACAATCATGTACGGGGGCACGTCCCTGACGATTCTGGTGAGGCCGCCGACGAACGCCGCTTTTCCCACGGTCGTGAAGTGGTGTATGCCGACCGCTCCGGAAATGCCGGCGTCGTCTTCGATGGTGATGTGGCCCGCGAGAAGGACGTTGTTGGCCATGACGATGTTGTTGCCGATAGTGCAGTCGTGAGCGACGTGGGAGCATGCCATGAACAGGTTGTCGTCGCCGATTGCCGTCACTCCGCCGCCCTTGGCGGTGCCCCTGTGGATCGTCACGTGCTCGCGGAACGTGTTGCGGTTCCCGATTTTCAGGGTGCTTTCCTCACCCATGTACTTGAGATCCTGAGGATCCGTGCCGATGACGGAGTAAGGGAAGAAGCGGTTGTCGGATCCGACTTCCGTGCGGCCGTCGAGCACCGTCCCGGTCATCAGGACGCAGCCCTTTCCCAGCGTCACGTCCTGCCCGACGAAGCAGTGAGGTCCGATTTGAACGTTCTCCGCGACTTTCGCGGAGGGATGGACTACGGCAGTGGGATGGATGACCGCCATATACTTGTCGAGCCCCCCGGTCCCCCGGGCGGGCGGTTTCCTTTCAAATGCTCCCTGTTCCCGAATTCATTAGCATATCCCCGCCGTCCGCGAAATCAAGGGTCAATCCTCGTCCACCATTATGAACCTTAGAACCGCTTCCGTGCACAGCCTGCCGTCCACCTCGGCCCTTGCCGAGACCTCGGCCGTCCGCGATTTCACCTTGCCCGCCGAAACCGTGATTACAAGCCTGTCTCCGGGCCTCACGGTCCGGCGGAACCGCACCGCGTCGACCGAGAGAATAAGGGAAATGCGCCCCTGGCGGCTTTTGCTCTTGAGCAGGATGACGCCCGCCAGCTGGGCCATGGCCTCGACCTGCAGCACGCCTGGCATCAGCGGCTCGCCCGGGAAATGGCCCTGGAAGAAGTCCTCGTCGGCGGACACGTTCTTCACCCCCACGGCCCGGTCGTCGGAGGATTCAATCACCCTGTCCACGAGCAGGAACGGATAGCGGTGCGGAAGGATGCGCCTGATTTCATTGATGTCCATCGCCGGTCTTTCCGCTCCGCATGCCGAGGATACGATCTTCTTCACCAGCATGTGATTGATTCTGTGACCGCTCTTCCTGGCGAAAATCGCGCCTTCCACGGCCGCCCCGGCGAGCGAAAGGTCGCCCAGCAGGTCCAGGACCTTGTGCCTCGCGCATTCGTCCTCGAACCTGAGCCCGCCCCCGTGGACTCCCCCGTTCCGCGCGACGACGACCGTGTTGTCGACGTTCGCGCCCTTGCCGAATCCGGCCTTCCTGAGAACCTCGACCTCCTCCTCCATGCAGAACGTCCTCGCCCGGCCCGGCCCGGCCGCGAAAAGACCGGGCTTGTCCTCGAACGTGAACGTCTGGTGCCTGAGGAGCGGATTGTCGTACATCAGGACGTATGAAATGCTGAGGCCCCCGTCCCGGGAAGGCACCGCGCAGGCCGTGCAATCCCCCTCGGAAATCATGACCGGGCGCTCGATAACCAGGCGTTTCCTCTCGAACGGGAGGGGATTCCTTCCCAGCGCTGACAGCGCCCTGATGAACTCCTCGGAACTGCCGTCGCCGCTCGGCACCTCGGGGCCGTCGATTTCGACGACGAGATCGTGTATCCCTTGGCCCGCGCATGCGGCAAGCAGGTGCTCTACGGTCTGGACCTCGGCCCCGTCCTTGCAGAGCACCGTCCTGCGGGACTGCCTCTCGTCGACGTAGTCTATCGAGGCCGGAATGACCGGACATCCGTCGAGGTCCGTCCTCCGGAAGCGTATGCCGCCTCCGTCCGACGCCGGCAGGAACCGGAGGTTGACCTTGCAGGCCGTGTGAAGGCCCGCGCCGGACATGGTCCCCTCCCTGATGATTGTATGGCGGGACTCCATGTCCGTCCTACTTGTCCTTCTTCTCCTCGTCCTTCTTGGTGTCGTCCTTCTTGGTGTCGTCCTTCTTCGTCTCGTCCTTCTTCCCCTCGCCTTCCTTCTTCCCCTCGCCTTCGCCGGGCTTCGTGCCGGCGTAGGCGGCGTTGAGTTCGGCGATTATTTCCTTGGTAATCTCGAACTCCGTCTTGAAGTAGAGGACGGCGCGGGAGTTGACCTTGAACGTAAGTTCCGTATGCGAGTCGCATTCCACCTTCTCGGTCTCGATTTTAAGGACCATCGCGAAGCCGTGCGCAGAGGCGTGGTCGGAAATCTTCTTGAGGATATCCTCGTAAATCTCCTCGGTAGCCTTCAGAAGGCGGCGGGTGATTTCCATCTTCGCGAGCTTCTCGTCGGTCTCGAGTTCCTTGCGCTTGCGCAGTATGTCGCTCTTTATCTTGAACCATTCCTTGGAATTCTTCCTCACGAGGTCGAGCTCCTTCTCGAGCTCGTCCGCCTCCTTCTTGCCCTTCTCGAGCTTGGCGTTCTCCTCGGCCTGGAAAGCCTCAATCTCCTTCTCCATGGTCTTGGAACGCTCGTACTTCTCGAACACCTCCTTGAGGTTGACGAAGCCGATTTTCGGAGCCTGCGGGGAGGTCCCCTCGGCGGCGAAAAGGGCTCCGCCCGCCGGGACGAGCAGGCACAAAGCTACCGCGGCAATCACTGCATGTCTGAGTTCCATGTCTTCCTCCTAAAATGATTCCGTAAGGCGCGCTCAGCGCGCGAAGGGCTCCACGTTCTTCTGCGCCGCAGGTTCGAACTTGAGGTACTCGTACATGAAAGTCAGGTTGAGGGTCTTGGTCGGACCGTTCCTGTTCTTGGCCAGTATGAGGTCGGTCTTGCGCTTTTCCTCGCTGTTCTCCTCGGTCTCCTTGGAGAGGTAATAGGCCGGCCTGTGAAGGAACATGATGAGGTCGGCATCCTGCTCGATGGCGCCCGATTCCCTGAGGTCGTGCAGCCTGGGGAGGTGGTCGTCGCGCCGCTCCACGGAGCGGTTCAGCTGGGCGACGGCCATTACCGGTATTCCGAGCTCCATCGACATGTTCTTGAGGCCTCTCGATATGTGGGAAATCTCCTGCTCCCGGCTGTCGTTCTTGCCCCTTCTCCCCTCCATGAGCTGCATGTAGTCGACCACGACCATGGAGATGTCCTCCTTGGACTTGAGGAGCCTGGCGCGGGTTTTGGCAGCAAGAAGCGAGAGGCCCGCGGTGTCGTCGATGAAGATCGGGGCCGAGGAGATGTAGCCCGCCGCGTCAACCAGCCTGTCCCAGACGTTGCGGTCGAATACCCCCTTCGAGACCGCCTGCGTGTTGACCCGGGCGTAGGAGCACAGGATGTTCTGCGTCACCTGGAGCCTGCTCGTTTCCAGGCTGAACACGAGCACGCCCTTGCGCTGCCGAATCGCCACGTTGGCCGCGATGTTCAACGCGAAGGACGTCTTCCCCATGGACGGCCTTGCGGCCACGATGATGAGCTGGGCGGGCTGGAATCCGTTCGTGACGTCGTCGAGGTCGTTGTATCCCGTCAGCACGCCTGAGCCCAGGTGCTTGCCGGTTTGCTTCGCCTCAATCGCGTCCATGGTCTCGGTCAGCACGTCCTTGATTCTCGCGACCTCCGACCCCTCCCACTTCCGGAACGCCTCGAAGAGCTGCTGCTCGCCCCAGTCGCGGAGCTCCCGGGCCGGCATCCCCCCGCGGTGTATGCCCGTCTGTATGTTCACGCAGGTCTGCGACAGGTTCCGCAGGAACGCCTTCTCGACGATTATATCGGAGTAGTATTCGATGTTCGCCGCGGAATAGAGGTCCCCCACGAGGTTCCCGAGGGCCAGTTCCCCGCCGACCTTTTCCAGGCACCCCTTCCTGTCGAGCCTGTCTTTGAGGAGTATGATGTCGATTCTCTCGTCGCTCTCGGCCATCTCGAGCATCATCTCGTAAATGACCCGGCTGGACGTCCCGTAGAAATGCTCGGGCAGCAGCCTGCCGGCGACCTTGAAGAGGGCCTCGTTGTCCTCGAGAATCGCTCCGAGCACGGACTGCTCGGCCTCGGGACTCTGAGGTGGCAGGGACGCCGGATCGATACCCGCGAGTTCCCGGTCGGGTTCGGACATTTGAATCCCATCCAGCAAGAGGACCGCGCTCTTTGCGGCGCGGCCCGCACATCCTGATTGCGCCTGTGCGCTCAGGGGTCCGGCCTGCGCGCCGCCTACGCCCCTTCCGCAGCCTGCGCCTCGCCCTTGTCCTCGACCACCCAGAGTTTTATCTCGGCCTCGATGCCCTCCGCCAGGGCGAGCTTGACGCTGAAAACGCCCAGTTCCTTGAGCGGCTCCGGCAGCTGGACGGCTTTCGCCCCGATATCATAGCCTTCCTTCTTCAGGGCATCGGCGACCATTCCGGCGTCGATCGACCCGTAGAGATGCCCTTCCTCGTTCGCCTTGGCGGCGATTGTGCAGGAGACGGACGCCAGCTTGTTCGCAAGGGCGCGAATCTCGGCCAGTTCGATTTCACGCTGCTTAGCCGCCTTCTTGGCGTCGAACTCGAGCTGTCTCGCGTTCGCGGCGGTCATCTTCACGGCGAGCCCGCGCGGAAGAAGATAGTTACGGGCGAATCCCGGCGCCACCGACACCACCTCTCCTAACTTGCCCACGGAGGGCACGTCCTTTTTGAGAATGAGTTCTATGCCCATCTGGAAGTCTCCCGAAAAACCTTCATTGGGGAAGCGTCATCCCACGTACGGAAGAAGCGCGAGGAACCTGGCGTACTTGACCGCCTTTTTGACAAGGCGCTGGTGCTTCGCGCAGTTTCCCGACCTTTTGCGCGAAAACAGCTTGCCCCGGGCTGTACAGAGCTTCTTGAGCATCTGCACGTCCTTGTAGTCGACTTCCTCCTTGGACCTGCAGAATCTGCACCTCGTCTGCTCCTGGTATTTCTGCGGATTCCCCCTTTTCGCGCCCCACTTGGGGCCGTCATTTTCCTGGAAATTCCTGCTTCCTTGCACTTGAGCCTCCTGTTAAAACGGGACGTCGTCGTCGGAAATGCCCATGTCCTCTTGATATTTCTCCTCCTCGATTTCCGCCGCGGGCTTGGCCTGCGCCGGTCCGGACCCCTGCCCGGGCTGGGCCGGCGCGTATCCGGCCGCCTGCTGCGGCCTGGATTCGCCCTTGTCTTCCGGCGGGGGGCCGAGGAACTGGAAGTTGCTGCCCACGACCCTGAGCTTCGACCGCTTCTGCTTGTCAGGAGTCTCCCACGAGTCGAGCTCAAGCCTGCCCTCGATGAATATCTGCCTGCCCTTGCGCATGTACTGCGAGATTATTTCGGCCTTCTTCTGCCACATGATGACCGTGACGAAGCACGTGTCCTCCTTCTTCTGGCCGTCGGCGGTCGTGTAGTTCCTGTTGACCGCCAGGCCGAACTCGACGACGGCCGTTCCGTTCTGCGTGTACCTGAGTTCCGGATCGCGCGTGAGACGCCCTATCAGAAAGACCTTGTTCAAGTTCGCCATGTCAACCTCCCGTGAAGTCCTGGTTTCTGGAGCCGAATCCGGCATCGAGCGCATCTGTCGGAACGCGGCCGATTAGACCCTCTCCGGATCGTCGAGCACCCCCGGCAGCCTGCCGTGGCGGCCCTTGCCCGGGGCATCGTCCCCCGCGTCCTCGCCGTCCCTCCGTGCCTCCCTCGCAGGACCGCGTTCCGGAATGCCTTCGTCGGAGACGGGCCGTTTAATCGTCTTCCCCTCGACGGGCCCCTTGCAGTTGAGGAGAAGCATCCTCAGTATGACGCTCGAGAGCTCGACCTCCCTTTTCAGCGGGCTCACCTCGGAGGGGGGCATCTTGAAATATGCCAGTAGATACACCCCCTTGTTCTGCTTCTTGATGTCGTACGCGAGCTTGCATTCGTCCCATTTGTCCATCAGGACGACCTCGGCTCCGTGCGACTCGATGAGCTTCCTCACGTCGCCCGATACCTTGGCCCAGTCCTTGCCCGCCGACGACGCCTTCAGGATGAACATCCCTTCGTAGACTTTCTTCCCGTCCTTGACCTCGCTGTTTTCCATCTCCGCATTGTCTCCTAAACTAGCCGCCTTCCACGCCGGCGGCGGCGTTGAACCTGTTCATGCACTCGTCCATCCCGGACGCGACCCATACGACAACGGCCTCGCAAGCCCGCCCGAAAGCCGAATCCGCAATCGCGGCTTCCGCAGGCGTGAACTTCCCGAGCACGTGACTCCTTCCCTCGACAAGAGGATCCCTTCCTATGCCCACCTTGAGCCTCGGGACGTCCTCGGTCCCCATCCCGGCGATGACCGAATCGAGCCCCTTGTGTCCTGCGCTGCTCCCGCCCGGCCTCGCCCTCAGCCTGCCGAGCGGAAGGTCCATGTCGTCCACGACCACCAGCACCCCCTCGGGCCCGACCTTGTAGAAACCGGCCGCCCCAGCCACCGAAAGTCCCGAGAGGTTCATCATCGTCCCGGGCTTGAGAAGCAGCACCCTTTCCCCGCCTATGCTGGCCAGGGCGGCCTGCCCCATGAACCTCGATGTCCCGAATACGGCGCCCTCCCTGGCCGCCACCCTGTCCAGCACGGCGAACCCTGCGTTATGCCGCGTACCTGCGAATGAAGCTCCAGGGTTGCCTAGTCCGGCTACTATCTTCATGGCATGAAGGCCGGGGAAGGGGATTTCTACTTCTTCTCCTCCTCCCCTTCCTCCTCCTCGTCCTCCTTCTTTTCCCTGCCGATGAGTTCCGGCTCCTTGACTTCCTCGCCTTCGACGGGCGCCACGGTCTCCTCGCCCTTGGGAGGCTGGACCGAGCACACGACCAGCCCGCCTTCCTCCTTGACCTTTATGCCCGGAGGCAGGGGGATGTCGGCCACGGAGAGGGTGTCGCCGATTTTCAGGGCCGAGACGTCCAGGGTGAGCCTGTCGGGTATATCCGACGGGAGGCATTGGACCGTAAGCTTGCGGATGGGCTGGTCAATCCGTCCCCCGTCCTTTTCGCCCGCCGGAGTGCCGCGCAGCTCAACGTTCACGTGCACATCGATTTCGATGTTCGCTTCCACCTTCAGGAAATCGGCGTGGATTATGGCCTCCTGGTAAATGTCCATCTGGACTTCCTTGATGACCGTCATAATCTCGTCGCCGTCCTCGACCTTCAGCGAAAATATGCGCTGGCCGAGCGCGATTTCCTTCTGGAGGTCCTTGTGCACGACCCAGAGGTGCCTGGGCACCAGGCCTGCCCCATAAACAACGACCGGCACTCTTCCTTCGCGCCTGAGCCTCCGGGACGCCGGCGTCCCCGTCCTATCCCTCAGACGGGCCTGTAGAAGACCTTGCTCTGCCATGTCCTCTCCTTCCAGATGTTTCAGGTTTCGAAAAGCTGGCTGATGGACTCGCTCATGTGAATTCTGCGTATCGCCTCGGCGAGCAGAGGCGCCACGGTCACCACTTTCATCTTGTCCATCTCCTTCCCCTCGATGGGGATTGAGTCGGTGACGTAGATTTCGGAAATGGGGGCGGCGGTGAGCCGCTCGACCGCCGGCCCGCACAGGACCGGATGCGTCGCGCTGACGTAGACGTCCTTCGCGCCCTGCCTGCGGAGGATTTGCGCCGCCTCCGCGACCGTGCCGCCCGTTGCGAGCATGTCGTCGACCATGAGGACGGTCTTTCCCTTGACGTCGCCTATGACGTTGTAGACCTCGGCGGATTCCGGGGAGACCCGGCGCTTGTCGACGATGGCCAGGTCCGCCTTGAGCGACTTCGAGTACGCCCGGGCCATCTTCACCCCGCCCACGTCCGGCGCGACGACCACGAGGTTCGGTATGGCCATCTCCTTGAACTTGCGCAGGAAGACCGGCGACGAGAACATGTGATCGACCGGGATGTCGAAGAACCCCTGAATCTGCGGGGCGTGGAGCTCCATCGTGAGCACCCTGTCCGCTCCCGCCTTGGCGATGAGGTCCGCCACGAGCTTGGCCGTAATCGGCACCCTGCCCTCGTCCTTGCGGTCCTTCCTCGCATAGCCGAAGTACGGTATGACCGCCGTAATCCTCGAGGCCGAGGCGCGCTTCAGGCAGTCAATCAGTATGAGCAGCTCCATGAGATTCTGGTTCACGGGCGGGCACGTAGGCTGGAAGATGAACGTGTCGCGGCCCCTCACGTCCTCGTCGATCTTGATGTTAATCTCGCCGTCCGGGAACTTCCCGACCTGCGCCTTGCCCAGCTCGATGCCGAGCTCTTGCGCCACGGCCTTGGCCAGCTCGATGTTCGCGTTTCCGGCGAATATCTTCATTCCACGGTTAATCATCGCTTCCGCCTCCCTTCCCGCTCTTCACGAGAGGTCTCGCCGGCACGCCCACAACGGTCGCGCCCGGAGGAACGTCCCTTGTCACGACGGCGCCGGCGCCGGTCGTAGATCCCTCGCCGACGGAAACGGGCGCTACCAACAAGGTGCCGCTTCCTATGCTGCAGCGGTCGCCGATGACCGTCCTGTGCTTCCTCTTGCCGTCGAAGTTGGCCGTTATCGTCCCTGCGCCGACGTTCGCCCCTTCGCCAACGTCCGCGTCGCCGAGATAGGCAAGGTGCAGCGCCTTGCTGCCTTTCCCGAGCCTGGATGCCTTCATCTCCGTGAACGCGCCCGCCTCAGCCCCGTCCTCTATTACAGTGCCCTCGCGCAGATGGGCGAATGGACCCACCCTGCACCGGCTCCCGACGCGGACGCCGGTCCTCAGGACGCTGAATGGCCAGATGACCGTGTCGCGCCCTACCTCCACGCCGCATTCAATCCACGTGGAAGCGGGGTCGACGATGGTGACCCCGTTCTCCATGAGCATGTCCTTTACCCTTGCGGACATCGCCCGGCCGGCCTCCGCGAGCTCCGCCCTCGTGTTTATCCCGGCCAAATCCCCGGGGCATGAGCTCACGTGCGCTGCCGCGCCTTTTCCTGCATGCCTCATCATCGATACGAGGTCCGTGACGTAGAACTCGCTTTGGGCGTTCGCGGTCCCTATCTTCCCGACCATGGCCGCCGCGCATACGGCATCCATGCAGTAGATTCCCGAGTTCACTTCCCGCACGCCCGATTCCCCCGCGCCTGCGTCGGACGCCTCCACTATCGCCTTGATGGCCCCGGATTCGTCCCTGATTATCCTCCCGTACCTGCCCGGGCCGGGCGGAATGAACGTGAGCACGCTGATTGCCGCCCCCGCTCCGGCGTGGAACTCCATGAATTCCGCAAGCATCTCCGGCCTTATCAACGGCGTGTCGCCGGGCAGGAGAAGCAGAGTCCCGGTCATCCTCGCCGCCGAAAGCGCGCATCTCAGGGCGTCGCCCGTGCCTCTCGGCTCATGCTGAACGGCGAACTCGACTCGCGGCACGGCCGCCAGCGCGTTCCTGACCGCTTCCTGCCCGGGGCCGACCACTACCACAATCCTGCCGGGATTCAGCCTGCCGACCGCCTCGGCCACATGCAGGACGACCGGCTTGCCCGCGACGGCATGGAGGACCTTGGGCAGGTCCGATTTCATCCGGACCCCCCTCCCCGCAGCTAGAATAACCGCGTCGAATCCCATTCCGGCTCCCGTTTGACGCAGAGGAAAATGAAAACGTCCCACCCGCGGGGTGGGACGGCTTTTGAATTACCCGGCGTGGATTCGAACCACGAATGAGAGAACCAAAATCTCTAGTGTTGCCAGTTACACCACCGGGTAATAAGGACCATCCCCCTCGCGGGTACTTTCCTTTGTTACGTCAGGTGTAACCCGGCATATTATGCGCGCGCATCCCGCGTGTCAAGGATATTTCAGCTGCTATTCCGGCGCCTCGGGATGCCTGAATGCCCTGGCGAGCAGCTCCGACGCCTCTCCCAGGGCGGCGGCTGCGGAAAGAAGCCGGATTTCCTCCCTGCCCAGAGTCCCGAATTCACGGCATGACGCCGCCACCTCTCCGTTGCATGAGACGGCAATCCACACGAGGCCTACGGGCTTTTCCGAAGCGCCTCCCGAAGGCCCGGCCACGCCCGTGACCGAGATTGCCATGGCGGCTCCGGACGCCCTGGCCGCCCCGCGAGCCATGGCTTCGGCCACCTCCCGGCTGACCGCCCCCCGGTCCTCGATTAACGCCGCGTCCACCCCCAGCATTGAGGTCTTCGAGGCGTTCGAATACGTTACGAACCCCTGCAGGAAGAACCTCGATATGCCGGGCACGGCGGTGAGGAGATATCCGACCAGCCCGCCGGTGCAGGATTCCGCGAGCGCAATCGTGGTCCCGGTCCTTTCGAGCAGGGCCGCGAGATTGGACGCCGATTCGCGCGCTTCGCGCCACAGGCCGGATTCCTTGCTCTCCACTTCGTCCTGCCTTTCACGCCGAGAACCTGAACGTGATGACGTCCCCGTCCCTGACCTCGTACCCCTTGCCTTCCAGCCGGAAAAGCCCCTGCCTTGACCTTCCTTCCCGGGCGGACGCCGCCACCTCGTTCCAGGGCGCCACCTCCGCCCTTATGAACCCCCGTTCCATGTCCGTGTGTATCCTCCCCGCGGCCGCCTGTGCGGATGCCCCCCTGGTGACCGTCCAGGCCCGAAGTTCGTCGGACGCCGTGGTGTAGAAGGTGACCAGACCCAGGGCTCCATAGGCTTCCCGAACCACCGACTCGGCCTTGAGCGCCCCAATCCCGAGCGCCTCTATGAACTCCCCCCTTTCAGCCTCGTCGAGGTCGAGTATGTCGGCTTCGCCCTTCGCGCAAATCGCGGAGTATCCCTGCGGCGCAGGCCTGGACGCGTCCGATTCCGACACGTTGAGCACCTTCACCAGCGGCTTGCGAGTCAGGAAACGGAATCCCCTGATAATCCGATCGTCGTCCTCGGCCAGCTCCGCGCCCGCCAGCGTCCCGCCCTTGTCGAAGATGTCCTTGAATCCCTTGAGAATCTCGAGCTCCCTCTTCTCCTCCTTCTGCTTCTCGGTCGGCCTCAGCACAGAGGCCTTGAGCTTCTCCATCCTCTTTTCGATGGCCTCCAAATCCGAGAGCGCTAGGAGGGTGCGGAGGTCGTCCTCGTCCCGGAGGCGGTCAACCGAGCCTGCCGGATGGGGATACGATTGGTTCTCGAAGTCGCGCATGACCAGGACCAGGCAGTCGGACTCCCTCGCTGCCGCCAGGACCTGGGAGCCGGCTTCGGACGCGGACGCGAGGCCGGGAAAATCGTACATCTCGACCTGCGATGGCGTGCACTTCGCCGGATTGAGGGCCGCCCTGAGCTCGTCGAGCCTCTGGTCCGGGACGGCCACGGAAGACATAGAGAAAGCCATCCCCGCGAGCCTTCCCTCCGTCGTCGAGAACCCGTGCGTCAGGCATCTGAAAAGCGTCGACTTCCCGGATCCCTCAAGTCCCAGAAGACAGAGCTTCATGCGGCCTTCCTTTGAACCCCGGCAGGTTCGACCTGCCTCACGTAGGCTATCTTCGACAGGATCAGCCCTAGCTCGAAGAGGAACATGAGCGGAACCGCCACGAGAATCTGAGAGACCACGTCGGGCGGCGTGATTACCGCCGCGACGACGAATATCGCAACGATGATGTGCCTCCTCTTGCCCGAGAAGGCCTTGGGGCTCACGATTCCCGCCTTGGTGAGGAACAGCATCACGAGCGGCATCTGGAAGACGACTCCCATCAGGATGGAGAACAGCAGGAAGAAGTTCACGTACGATCCGAAGGAGACGCTGCGCCAGAAAATCGCGTTCTGCCCGAATCCGAGGAGGAAACCGAGGCCGATGGGAAGGAGCACGAAGTACAGGAACACGACGCCCATCGAGAAGAAGACGAAGACGGCCGGGGCGAAAACGAAGACGTACCTCCGCTCGCGCCTGTAGAGCCCGGCGGCGACGAAGCTCCAAATCTGCCACATCCAAAGCGGCGAAGAGACGAACAGGCCGGCAAGAAGGGAAATCTTCACGTATCCCATGAAGATCTCCTCCGGCTTGAACGCGATTATCTTCCCTTTAAGACGGGCGGCCTCGGCTTCGAGTTCCGGACCCTCCGGAGGCTTCGCTCCCCTGCTCTCCGCCTCCGCAACGGCGTCGCGCATGGCCACCCTCGTGAAGGCGGCGTCGATCGGCCTTATGAGCAGACTGACTATCTCCTCGCTGAACAGGAAGCAGACCACGAATGCCGCCAGGATAATCAGGATTGAGAAGATGAGCTTCCGCCGGAGCTCGTTCAAGTGCTGGCCCAGTGTCATCTTCCGCTCCACCGCCTCGTCGCCCGCGCCGGCGCCCTTGCCCTGCGCCCCTCCGCCTCCCGGCGATTTCTGCGGAGCGGCTCCGGGGACCGGCTCCGCGCCTTTTGCCCCGCCGGTCGCGGGGGAAGGCTGCCCCGGGGCGCCCGGCTGGGATGCGTCCCTGGCGAGCGGCAGGGGGGCTGCGCCTGGCCCGGGCCCGGGACCCGCTCCCGTCTCGGGGTCCGAATGCCCGCGCTTCGCCGCGGCCGCATGAGGGCGGGCCGCATTTCCGTATTCGCTGAACCTGATTGGAATCCCTTTCCCCTGCGGGACGGCGGAAATCGTCCCGATTCGGGAGCAGAGATCGATGTCGGAATCGAAGCCGATTGCCCTCAGCCTCCTGCCGGACTCGGATTCCCACAACGCGGCCTTCAGATCGGCCTTGCGCGCCTCATAGAGGCCCATCGCCGTCCTTGCCGCCTCGGTGAGAACCAGGCCTGGATTCCTGGCCTTGAGCTCGGAGGCCAGCGCTCCGCCGCAAAGGGCGTCCTCCATGGCGAATGCGCCCTTCCAGCCGGCGCAGACGACCACGCCGGCCGCGTCAATCGCCGCAAGGCGTTCGGCGACCGCAATCAGATTGGGGAACGAGAGCGCTATGACCTCCTCGGCCCCCTCGAGCGACTTTATGAGCGGCGAACCGTTGGAGGTGGACATGAGGACTTTCCTGCCTGCGCATGCGGCGGGCGAGAACTCGGCGGGCGAGTTCCCGAGGTCCGCGCCCTCCACCCGCTTGCATTCCCTTTCCATGGCCGTCACATACGAGCCCTTGGGCAGGGCCCTCGAGAACAGTTCCAGCGTGTACGGCGAGTCGAAGGGATAGAGTTCGACGCATCCCGAGGCGATGGCCTGCGCAATGCAGGTGGTGGCCCTCAGCGCGTCCACCGGGAGGAAAATCCTGCCCCTGAACGAGGCAGGGTCGAGCTCAGCCGGAGTGAAAAGAAGATGAAGCGTCCGCATGATTAACAAAACCGCCGCCTGCCCGTGGGGCGGCGGCGGTTCATATTCGGCGGCGCACCGGCGCTACTCGCGCCTGTAAGTCCCGATACCGAAGAAATCGAGGAGTTCGCTCGGGGCAATCTTCTCGATTTTGTAATCATTGACCGTCTTGAGCTGCGGGTCGGACTGGTATTCCTCCCCGATGACGGCGTAATCCGTATCGCTGCGGGCGACTTCCGTGGCGATATGGCCGTTTTCCTCGATTATCTTCTTGAGCTGTTCCTTGGAGTACTTGGAGTTCTCAGTGTCGAACTTCCCGACGAACACGAAGACCTTCTTCACGTTCTTCTCGAAGAACTTGTTCCAGACGTAGTCGCCCTTGACTATCGGGTTCGTGACGTCGTCCTGCGCAAGGATGGAGCACTGGCAGAAGTCTTTTTCAACGCGGACAATCCTGATTTCGCCCTTTTCCTTGCGGCGGCCGCCCTTCAGCACCTCGTACACCTTGAAACGGCTTCCGGGTTTAACGCCGTGCTTCCAGCCGAGGTCTATGTATGCGAAGCCGTGGTCTATGTCGGCGCGGATGACCTCGCCGTCCGGTATCAGGGTTTCCTGGCGCTTCTCGACATCCACGAGCTTGTCGAGCCTGCTCCGGGTCTTCCTAATCTGTCCGGTCAGGTCCTGGACCCTGGCCTGCTTTTCCGCCTCCGACTTCTCGAGCTCGGCATGGAGGGTTTGGTTGCGGTCGCGCAGTTCGGTAATCTGCCCTTCCTTCTGCTGGACTTCCTGGTTCAGGCGCTCCTGGGCCCTCTGCGCGCGGTCGCGCAGGTCCTGGATTTCCGTGCCCTTCTCGCGAATCAGATCCCTCTTCGAGACCTCTTCGTCCTTCCAGTGCTGCTGGAAATTATCGCGCTCGAGCTTCGCGTTGTTGATTTCCTGCTTGATAGTGTTCACGCGCCTGTTGAGTTCCTTGAGAATCTCTTTTACTGTCAGCGGCTTGACTCCGGAAGGCGTCCCGAGAATCTCGGTGGTATTGAGCTTGTCGAGCTCAGCCTGGACTATTCCGACGTCCGTGACCGTGCTGTCGCCGGCGCCTTCGCCCGCCTCCTGGAAGAAGCCGAGCACTTCGCGGAGCCTCCGGACCTCCTCCCATCGCTCGTCGTACAGCTTCTTCATCTTCTTCGCTTCCATCTGCGCGTTCTTGGTGAACCTCTTCTGATCCTCGACCTGCGAGCTGAACATGAAGGCTAGAACGGAGGCAAGGAACGTAAGGATGATGAAGATAATCAGGAATGGAGTGAGCGAGATACCCCTACAGTCACGGGACATAGTACCTCCTGCAAAACGGCAACGGGCGATTCTAGTCTGCCCGCCGCCAGTGTCAAGGTAAAATCCGGAAATTATCGACTGCACACGCCGGGCTGCAGTGCGCCGATGGACTGCACACGCCCGTGTGCACCTGCCTTTTGCAGCCCATTCGCCCAACACAAGTTCATGCAAGGAGTTGCACGGAAAAATCCTTTTCTCGCCGCAGGCACGCCTTTTGAGTTACATCCTCCTTCCTGATGGCAGGAGATCCCATGACGGACATGCGACGAATGCTGATTGTCGACGAATGCCTTCCCATGCTCAAAGGCATGGAGCATGTATTCAAGAGGGACTTCGAGGTTCTCCTCGCATCGGACGGTTGCGATGCCATGATGGTATTCAACGAACACAGGCCGGACATCGTCCTTCTCGAGCTCGCAATTCCGAAGAAGGACGGGCTTCTCGTCCTGGAAGAGATTAAGTCGTCGCACCCGTTCGTCCCCGTTGCCGTGCTTACGGTCATCGACACCGCCGAGCATGCCCTGAAGGCCTTGAAGCTCGGGGCCGACGAGTATCTCACAAAGCCAGTTTCGCTGGGACTCCTGAAATCCACGGTCCGCAACCTCCTGTCCAATGACGGCATCATCAGCCGGTCCAGCATCTGGGAATCCGGGCGCCTCGCGCTGTTCGAGGATTTTCCACGATATCTGCTCAGGGGAAGGACGGCCCGGGACCTGTCCGGGCTTATCGAGTTCATGCGCGGCAACAACCGCTCTCCGACGCCGACAACCTGCGAATGATTACATGGAGCAACGCCGAGGTGGACGATGGGTGAAACACTCGAACAGATGAAGGAGATTCTGGCCGCGAAGGACTCCTATTTCCACATGTCGGTCCACGATCTCAAGGGGCCGATAACCAATATACGGGGGTATATCGACCTGCTGGACATCGCCATCGAAAACGGCGAGGCGGCAAAGCAGAGGGCATACCTCGAGAAGCTCAAGTCGAGCTCCGCAGACCTGGTCGCGCGGATTTCCGACATCCGGAACATCCAGCTCATCGAAGAGCACAGGTTCCCCTTCACGGCGACGGAGATTGACGTCCAGTCGGTCATCCTGGACGCGGTCGACAAGGCGGGCCTTGCCGCGGCAAGCGCCGGAGTGCGGATTGAGGTCAGCTTCGGCGGGATTCCGGCCCGCATCAAGGCGGACGAAGCCCTGGTCGGGAGGGTTCTCTCCAATCTCATCGAGAATTCGATCCGCCACGCATCGACAGACGGGTGCGTAAAAGTGTCCGGGGCAAGGGATGCTGAAACCGGCGGAGTCATGATAACCATAGAGAACCGCGGCGAACTCCTGGACTCGCGCGTCGCCGAAAGGATGTTCCGGACGGACGCCGGCGCGGGCGGGGCCGGGGGAGCCGACGTTTTCAGGTGGGGGCTCGGCCTCGTCTTCTGCGGCAAGGCGATTGAGGCGCATGGAGGCAGGATTTGGGCCAACCAGCCCTCGTCCCGCGAAGGCGCCTCGTTCTCTTTCGTCCTTCCCCCCGAGCCTTCGATGATCGCGAATGGCGCGGGAAGAAGGGGATCTGTCGGCTGAGAAGGCGGCCACGCAGCGGGCCTGTCACGCCCGTCTCTCTACCCGGCCATCCTGCTGCCATGGGCAACAACCTCGTATGGCCGGCGCATGGGTGGCAGGTTCGCCAAACCGGGGGGCGCGCGCGCGCCCCCCTCTTTTTTCGGCGCGAATCCGGAGCAGGCTGGAAATCCCCGGTCGGGCTACTTCCCGTCGGCAATCAGTTTCCTCGCATCCGACACGGGTATGCAGAGCCCGTACGTCTCGACGTCCTTTATCATGCGCGTGGATATGCCGACAACCTCGCCCGTCTGGGCGAACACCGGCCCGCCGCTGTTCCCCTGCGTTATCGGCGCGGAAATGTGTATGGTCCGTTCGACCTTTCTTATGTGGCCGAGCGCGGGAGAGGTTTCCGCCACTCCCCGTTCAAGGATTGATCCTCCGCGCGGGAAACCCAGCACCATGACCCTGTCGAGCTTTTCGAGTTTGCCGAAGTCGTCTTCGCTCATGAGCGGCAGCGGCACGAAGACCTTCGATTTGTCCGTAATCTTGAGCAGCGCGAGGTCGTTGTTGTCCGCGGGTTCGTGAGCCCAGACCTTCTCGACCGCCGTCTTCTCCCCCTCGGGGGGCGTCACCCACCTCATGACGTCCGGCGCCGTCCTGACGAGCTTCAGGTTCTTTCCTCCGCGACTGTCATAGCCCGAGGACAGGTTGAGCAGCGTCTTGCCTCCTTCGACCGTATACACCTGCTTCCCGGCGAGCCATGCGGCGATGAAAGGATCGCCGGCCGCCAGGGTCTCGCCGTTCTCCTTCATCCTGAACGCGAACTGCGGGAATTTCCAGGGCTCCACGACGTGCTTGTTCGTGATGATATGCCCTTCATCCGTGACGATGAATCCGGTGCCGAACCCGCCGATGAGCCTCTCTTCCCCCTTGTCGTTCCTGACCTTGAATTCGGAATAGATGAGGACGATCGAGGGATCATATTTCTTCTGTATCGACTTGAAGAGGGTTTCCGCCCCGGTCATCCGCGAGAGCAGTCGCTCGAGCCGTGCGATCTTCTCCCTGTCCCCCTCCGAAATCCTCCGCGCCTCATCGAGCTCCTTCCTGTATTTCTCGACCTCCGCGTCCAGATCCGCCGCCTGCTCGTCCCGCCTCCGGATGTATTCCTTCTCCTGCTCCCTGAGGCTGGTCTCGAGGGTGGCGAGCAGGTCCGACTTCTGCCTCAGAAGATTCTCCTCCCTATCCCTGATTCCGCGGAGATGCTGCTCGATCTCTTCCTCATGCTGCTTCTGGCTGCGCCAGGAAAAGTAGAATTGAATCCCGATGATCACCGCTGCCGAGGCGAGAAGGACCGCCAGCACCGCCATCGTCTTCTTCTGCCGCGCCGTGGTCTCGACCACTGTCTGGCGGACCATCTCCCTCAGGAACATGGTTCCGCCCGCCACTCCGCCTTTCCCGCGCGCCTTTTCCATGGCCTGCCGCACCATGAGCCGCATGGTGTTGGTGCCGACATTTTCCACCCCCTCCCTCGCCGGCAGCACGCCCGGCGCAGCAGCCTGCGCCGCATCAGCCCCGTCGGTCCAGTTCACCGCAACCCTCGGACCGTGCTTTCCGAAGCTCACGACGTCGTCCCTGCCTATTTTTCGCACATCCGCCCGCTCGTCGTTCACGAATGTGCCGTTCGTCGATCCGAGGTCCTTCACCCACCAGCCGCTGTCTTCGAAGTAGATTTCCGCGTGGAATCCCGACGCGTCGCGGTCCCTGAACGGATCGAACGCCAAATCGTTGGATGGATCCCTTCCGGCCCGGATGCGGCTTTTCTCGAAAGCCTCCTCCTTGCCCTTCTTGCTGCCCTCTAGATGACGGAAAACTATCCTCACGCTTCTTTCCCCCGATGCGCGGCAATGTTATCAATCCGCGGCTGCGAATTCCAGCCGGTCGTCGCCCCTCCTTGCTGAAGAGTCGGGCGCGGAGCCGGTCGGGCCGGCATCCGTCCGGCAATCGTGGGGTTCGGGAAGGATTCATAAGATGGAGCCGCCGCTTAAGGAAACATTAAGCCTCTTGAACAAATTTGCATTCCAATCCTGACGCAGATGGGCATGGCGAAAGCTCGATTATGCAATACATTGGTACGCAAGGAGTAATGGAATCGCCATTCGAGCGGAATCCGGCACGGCGTTTGCGAAAAGCATAGCCAACGACAAATATAAGGAGCTGGAAATGAAGACCTTCCTTTCAACCGCGTTCATCATGGCTTCGGGCGCCGTCCTTTTCATTGCATGCATCGTCATCTTCGCGGCAATCTTTTTCGCAGGCGCAGTGAAGAAGGGCAGAACCGGCGAGTTCAGAATCGACCTCGGACGCGCCTGCCCGGAACTCGAACCCTCTCCTGGAGCAAGTCCCGGGACCGCTCACGTCCTCGGCGAGACGGCGAAATGCCTCGGCAAGGCCGACAGGAGCATCAGGGAAATCGGCAGGGAGGCTGACAGGTTCTCCGACAGGGCGGACGACTCGCTGCGCGACGCTGAAAAATACCTGAAGAAGGCCAGGACCAGGATTTCTGCCCTGTCGGAGCATGCAGGGGTTTCCGGCGCGGAAAAGGACGCGAAAGCCGCCCTCGCTGCCGTTGAGAAGAGGGAAAAGCTCGTGGCCGAAATTAAATCGCTCATCCGCAAACTTGAGGAATCCCGCTCTGAGATTGACTTGGGCATTTCGAAGCTGGCGCTGGCCGCCGGCGAAGCTGCATGCCCGTCGCCCCCGGAACCGGCCGTCGAAGGCGCCTCCGGGGAATCCCCTGAAGGGGGAAAGCCGTCGGGCGCCGGCACGGAAGATTCCGCACGGAACGGCTCGAATCCTCCGGGCCGGGAAAGCGGGAAGACCGGAGAAGACTCCGGCGGCGGGAACCGGGCATCCGGCGAAGAAGAGGGGGAATTCTAGGCCTTCGCGTGAGCATCGGAAGAGGCGAAACGGGCTTCGGATATCCCCGCTGCAGACGCCCCGGCAACCACGAATGCCGCCACGCAATACGCCAATTCCGGGCTTCCCCCCCAGATGACCGCCTGCAAGAGCATAAGCGGAGCAGGCAACAGCTCCGCGACTGCCAAAGCCGCCTGCCGAAACCCGGCTCCTCTTATCCATGCCGCAGGCGACCCGTCCCCGTCCCCGCTCGTCGCGCGCCCGGTCAGAGCCAGAAGCAGGCCCAATGATCCGGAGATGGTCCCCAGCGCGAGAACCGCAGCAAGGGCCGTTTCGCCTCCCTCAAGCCCGGAAACGGCGGCAACGGTCCCGTAGAGCACCGAACCCATCGAAATCGACGCCATCACTTCCCGTATTCCGGCGCGGTTGCCTGCATTCAGGTCCCCTCCCGGACGGGTGGGGATGAACGCCGAGCTGAACGCGGCGACCAGGGGCACCAGCAGCATCTGGCCGCCAAGCAGAACATCGACCGTCCTTCCGGGCGACCATACGAGCAGGGCGAAATCCTGCGCGACCAGGAGTCCCATGAACAGCGCGCAGGCGGCGAGCGTTCTGGCAAGCGGCGCATCCGGATTCCTCATCATGCTGAAAGCCGAATGCGCGGAGTTCAATCCCGAGGAAGCCACGGCGGCTGCGCAGGCAAGCAGGATTGCAGCAGTCACCGAGGACGAAGCCCGGGCCGTCCCGTCCGACCCGAGAAGCTGGGCCGCTCCGGTCGCCGAAGCGATCCCGGCGGAAGCCCGGAGCAGCAGGAGCGAGATCGTCACGCGGGTCATGGACGCCCGATGTGACGCCGTGGGCGCCGCGGCTCCGCGGGCCATCCTCTGATATGCCGGAAATGGAAAGGAATTGGACACGCGAGTCGCCGGGAATGGGAGCATGCGACCTGCCCCCGGACGATCCGGGAGCCGCCGTCCTGCCCGCAATCCTCTATTTCTCGAACTTGAGCGTGATTCCGCTCTGTCCGACCATCAGAATAAACGTCGAGACCTGGTCGCCGCCGTACAGGTCGAGCCCCGATCCGTTGCACCTAATCTGGCGCCAGGCGGAATTGAACCAGCACCAGACGTACATGTCGTCGCCGATTATGAACTTGTCCCCGGTGGCCGGGTCACCGAAGACGCAATTGAGGTCGACCGTGGGGTTCCCAAGGGCCGCGGCGAGGCTGGTCCACGTCGAACCGTCCCAGCGCCAGGCTCTGCCGCCGTCTCCAACGATGTAGACGTCGTTCGACGAGGATCCCCACACGCTGTTCAGGTTGCCCAGGGCCGCAGTCTCCGCTGCGGGCAGTCCGCTCGCCCCCGCGATGGACGTCCATGCGGAGCCGTTATACCGGTAAACGTTGCCGACCGAGGCGGCTCTCGTGCCCACGCCCGTCTGCGCGGCAACCGCGTAGACGTTGCTGTTGGAAGTCCCCCATATCGACGTGATGAAGTTGGGACTGCCGGAAAGCGGCGTTCCGGGTGGCGGCGATGTCCAACCGAGGCCGATGTAGTGGTACACCATGTTGCTTTCGCCGCCGAACCAGAAATCCCCCGCGGAGGTGCCCCACAGGGCGTACAACCTCCGCTGATCGCCTATCCCGGTCCCGTACTGCGTCATGGAAGTGAAATCATGGCCGATTTGGTTGGCGCAGTCCCAGTGGAACACGTGGCCGTCGTCGCCGACGCCGTAGCAGTCGTTGTTCGAGAAAATCCTGACCGCATACATGCGGGGAGTAATCGGCCCCTGCAATACGGAAGGGGGATCCAGCATCGTGTACGTCAGGAGTTCGGGGCCGATGGTGCCCGACAAATCCGTGTATTCGTACCACATCCCGGCCAGGTAATAGTGGACTATGCTCGAGTACTGCCTGGCGGTCGGTGACGTCCCCGGGCGTCCCGGGTAATCCCATGTGATTGCCCTGGAGATTGAATATACGTCCACCGCCCTCGTGTTCTCATAGGTCCCCCTCGAATACTCCCTCCACGGCGGAGTGGCCCCGGGAACGTATTCCTGAATGGACCTGTGCCCGGTCACCCACAGGTTGGCGGCCCCGCCCGGCGGAATCCACACGTCGCTCAGGATGAGCCTCGTGGGCGCGTAGGGGAAGAAGTTCGGGCTGTATCCCGGAGGCGGAGACGCGTTCGTAATCTGCGAGAAGTTCTGGCCGTTCTGGGACTGCCAGACCGCCCCGTAGGTCCTGGAGGACGCATAGGTGCCCGTCGCATAGACGGCGGACAGCGTCGGAGGAACGCCCGCGGTGACGCCGTGGACCCCCCTGAGGTTGAGGACCGTGTCCGGCAGCACGCCGGATACGGAAGCCCACGTGGCGCCGTTGTAGTAGTAGATCGCCGCGTTGGCGGTGCCGGAGTTCAGCCCCGACACGGCCCAGTAGAAGCTCGTGACCGTGTCCGTATACCCCCATACGCCGAAGAAGTCCTGCGCAGACGCGGGGATTGTCTCGCTGAGCCAGGAAGACCCGTTGAAATGGAAGATCCTGCCGTCGTCGCCGACCGCGACGATGTCGTTGGGACCGGATCCGAAGATGTCGTTGAGGTCATCGTCGTTGACCGTGGGGCCGAGGAGCGTGCTCCAGGCGCCGTTGGCCCAGACCGCCAGTATGTGCCCGTCGTCGGTTCCGTTCGGGCCCGCCCCGGGCCCGACCGCGCCGTCGTTCGCGCCGGGGAGCCCTCCTACCGCGTACACCTTTCCCGTGCCGTCGGACCAGAACGCGCGGATTGTGTAGCTTCCCGCGCCGGGGATGCTGCGGCTGGTCCAGTCGGTTCCGTCGAAATGGATGACATTGCCCGACGGGCCCCCGACCCAGACGGAAGCGGCGGATTCGCACCAGACGCCTTCCCAGTCTCCGGAGACGCCGGGATTGATCATTCTCCACACGGTTCCGTTGAAGTGATAAATCTGGTTGCTGTTTCCGACCGTATAGACGTCGGACGCCGAGGTCCCGTGGATGTCCTCCAGGAATCCGGCATGCTCGAGCTTTATCGTGGCAACGTTCAGCGAGACCGACGTCATGGCCGTCAGCCCAAGCGTATCCTGGGCGGTTATCCCGAAAGACGCGGGTCCCGGACCATTGTTGGCCGGCACTTTGAACGCGTACGAGAAGATGCCGTCCCCGCTTGTGACGTCGCCGTTCGTCCCGTCGTCGTACAGGGTCTGAGAGGCGCTCCTCCCAATCGCGGCGAGATTGACGGTGATGCTGCTCATCCCCTGCATGTCGGAGACGTTCACCGTGAGCAGTATGTTCTGGGCAGGAAGGACGAATGACGGGTTCAGCGTTGCGTTGCTCAGGACGGGGGACGTGTTCGGCTGCACCGTGAGGAGTATCTCGATTGTGTTCGTAATCGCGGTGTTATCCGTAGCCGTGACCTTGATTTTGTAGTTCCCGACAACGGTCGCCCCGGGTATCAGGTACCTGTAGGTGTACGTGCTGTCACCTCCGACCGGGTCGCCGTTCGTGCCGTTGTCGTACATGGTCTGTGTGGAGGATCCGCCGAGAAGCGAGAGGTCCGCCGTCACGGACGCGACCGAACCGTCGTCCGTCGAGTACACGGAAAGCAGGACGTTCGCCCCGACTTCCTGCGGATTCGGATTGGCGACGGGGGTGTTGAGCGTCGGAGCGATGCTCGCGTTGGTCGACATGTTGAGAGTCGTGGTCGCGGATACGCCGTCGTCGTCGGTGCCGGTGATTGTGAGAGAGTAGTTGCTGGCCGCGGTCCCCAGCGGAATCGTATAGCGCAGCGTGAAGATCCAGTCGCCGCCCGCGTAGTCGCCGTTCGTCCCGTCATCGTACATGGTCGCCGTCGCCGATCCGCCGATTGGCGCGAGGTTGATGCGCACCGACGCGACCGTACCGTCGCTGTCCGCCGCGTATACCGAAAGCAGGACGTTCTGGTTCCTGGAGGACGGATTCGGGACCGCCTGCGGGATGAGGAAGTGCGGCGGATCGTTCGTTTCGGTCACGAGAGTGACCGACGCCCAGTTAGTGGAGGCCGCCCCGTCCGTGGCGGTCATAATCAGATTCCATGTGCCGGCGGGGCAGTTCTGCGGCAGCGTGTACCTGTACGAGTAGGTGTTGTCCCCGGGGGTGGCGTCGCCGTTCGTTCCGTTGTCGTACATCTGCTGCGCGGCAGCCCCCATTATGGAAGAGATGTTTATGGTCACGGAATTGATGCCGTCCGCGTCGGTGGCGCCTACCGTGAACAGGACCGAAAGCCGCTGGACCTGCGTCGGCGGATTGACCATCGCGTTCACCATGAGCGGGGCGATGTTGCCCGAAACGCTGAACGAAACCCCGGTCTGCGCGGTGGCCGTAGCGTTGTCGGTCGCGGTGAAAGTGACGTTCTTCGCGCCCGTCGGCGTTGCGGGGGTGACGATGAATTCGAGCGAATACGTCCCGTCGCCGGCGCTGCTGTCCCCGGAAGTTCCATCGTCGAACATTGCCGCCGCCGCCAGACCGCCGACCGAAGTCAAATCGGCCGTGACCGAAGCGATTGACCCGTCGCCGTCGGAAACCGCCACGGTGAACACGACCCTGCCGCCCGGAGGGACAGGGTTGCGCGAAATCTGGCCGTTCGAGGCGGCAGGAGGCTGGTTCTGGATTATCGTGACGGAAATCGAAGCCGAAGCGGAATTGGAGGCGGCGTCGCTCGCCGAGACCGGGATGGACGCCGATCCGGGCGTCGTGGCCACGGGGACCGCGTGGAGATATGAGAATATGCCGTCCCCTGGCGTGACGTCGCCGTTCGTACCGTTGTCGTAAAGGAGCTGCGAGCCGGAGCCTCCCGCCGAGGTCAGGTCCGCGGAGACCTGGAGGACCGCACCGGCCGAGGAATGGACCGATGCCGAGAAGAGGACGTTGCTCCCCTGGACGACCGAAGCAGGAACGGCCTGGGCGTTCGAAATCGTCAGCGGATTCGCGTTGTCGTCGTCGTCCTTCTTGGTCTTGCACCCGGACGCGGCCGACACCGACAATGCAATCGCCGCCGTCAGGCATGCAGCCGCGGCGAATGTCGAGCGTCCCGGACGGGTTCCGGCGAATTTCCTGGTTTTCATGTTTCCTCCGTACCGCAGATTCTCCCGCGTTTCCTGGATTCGGATGGAATCCCTCGAGTGATAATAACGTAATTATATTATGACTCCAGCTACCCGTCTTTTCAAGCCGCAATACGCCAGCGGTGAAGAGTCGGGCGCGAGGTCGGCGATGCCGGCAACCGGCGATGTAGTCGAACGGCATCGAATACGGCATTCGAGCCCTTGCGCGATTCCCGGATTTTCCCTATTGCGTCCGGAGGGCCCGGGAGGTAGAATCCCGCCTTGTCGTACTTTTTGGCCGGCGCGAGCCGGAGAATCAAATCCGAGGCGATTTTAAGGGAAGGAGTCAGCCATGACCAAGAACGCGAAGAAGACGAGGGAAATCCTTGTGGTCGGCACCAAGGTCAAGGAAGTCGTGAAAGCCAACAAGATGATGGCGGCAGGGGACCTGGTCCCGGCCCTCAGCGAAGAGGTCTATGCCCTCATCGAGAAGGCGATTAAGCGCTGCCAGGCGAACAAGAGATCAATCGTGTCGCCGAAGGATCTGTAGAACCAGACGGAAGCAAGCCGGAAAAGGCGGGCGGAAGCCCGCCTTTTTTTTTTCGCCCGCGGCCCGCTCATCAAATCCTCCTCTCGAGCGCCACGGCCGCCTGCGCCGCGAGCGCATTGAAGAACGCCAGATCCGCAGGCAGGAAGCCCTGCGCCCTGCGCCGCGAATCCACGTAAATCGCGCCGAACATCCTGCCGCGCGCCTTGAGGGGCGCGCACATCATGGACCTGATTTCGAGATTCAGCACGGATTCCGGAGTCGGCAGCTCGTTCTGGCCGTCTATGGCGTCCACTATGGCGAGCGGTGATCTCTCCCTGAATACCCGCTGGACGACCGAGGAGCTGAACCTCACGGGCTCTCCGAGCTTCTTCCCGGATTTGTCGAGAGCCACGTGCACCTTCAGGTTGTCCGCGTCCTTGCCGAGAAGCAGGATCCCCCTGTCCGCGTCCGTAATCTCCACCATCTTCCCGACCACCGCCTTGATCGTCCCCTGGACGTCCTCGGCCGAATTCAGGAGCTCGAGCGTTTCTATCAGCATGGAAACGTTCCGGTAGTCCCTCGCCCAGTCGCCCGTGAGTATGCCGGCGAGCTTGTCCTCCCTCGCGGCCTGGCTGCCGATTGATTCGGACCAGACCACCGCGCGGTTCCTCCCCCGCTCCTTCGCGAGGTAAAGGGCCTTGTCGGCGTGGTTGACGAGTTCCTCGGCGCCTTCCGCATGCGCCGGATATTCGGCGATTCCGACGGACACGGTTATCTTCCCGCGGCCCTGCGCGAATTTTATCCCCGCAATCCGCTCGCGGATTTTTTCTGCCACTGCGAGAGCCTCCTGCGCCTTCGTCCCGGGGAGGATCACCGCGTACTCCTCGCCGCCGTACCGCGCGACGAGGTCGGTCGACCTGACCGAGGACCGGGCCTCCTGGGCGGCCAGCCTCAGAGCCTCGTCTCCGACCTGATGGCCGTACGTGTCGTTGACCGACTTGAAATGGTCGAGATCCGTCATGAGGAGGGAAACCGGGGAGTTGTCCTTGCCCGAGTTCTTAATCTCCTCCCTGAGCCGGTGCTCGAAAACCCTCCTGAGCGCGAGGCCGGTCAGGGAATCCCTCGTCGCTTCCATGTACACGCGGGCGTTCTTCAGGGCGGCGGTGGCATGATTTGAAATCGCCTCGAGGAGGTACATGCTCTCCGAGTTGAGCGGCGCGGAAAGCGATTCGCTGTCCACGTAGATCATCCCGAGCACCTCCTCCGGGATTCCCGACCCCTCCTCCCGGCGTTCGTCCAGCGCATGCCCCGCGGCCGCGGCGGACTGCTTCAGAGGGACGCACATAGCCGACGAAATCCTGAAGTCCGACCCCGCCGGCTCCTGCGCCTGGGAGTCCGCGACGTCGGCCAGATAGACGCCGGTCTTCCGCCTGAACACCTCCTCCGTGAGCCTGGCCGGAATCGATATGGCGCCCTTCGGGATTTCCCTGCCGTCCGACGTCCTGGCCACTGCGACGTCGAGCTCGTCCGACTCGTTCAGGAGGAGCAGCGCGCCCCTCATGCCTCCGGTGACCTCCAGCACGACGTCGATGACCCTGCTCATGGCGGCGTCGAAGTTGTTGAAGAACTGGTTCAGAATCCCGGATATCCGGTGGACCAGATCCAGCGCCGCCCTCGCGTCGCCGATTGACCGGAGATCCCCCCTGCGTTCAATCTTCTTGAGGTCGCCTATGAGCGCCCTCGTCTCCATTACGAACGCGCTCTCCCCTGCGTCAGCTTCTCTATCAGCCATCTTGACCTCTCGAAGAGCCTCCTCTTGTCGACGAGGTAGCGCTCGTGGTATTCCGCGTCCAGGTCGTCGAGCGTCGCGGCGACCTGCTCGAGGGCAATCCTCATGAAATGCGCCGCGCGCCCGAAATCGCCCAGCCCGGTCAGCGCCTCGCCGGCAGCCGCGGCGCCCCTCTGAATGACCAGGCTGCAGTTCTCCCTCCGCGCCTGCGCAAGGCCCTTCTCCGCCGATTCGAGCGCATCCTCCGGCCTGCCCTTCGCCAGGAGCACCTTCGCCAGCGACACTTCCGCCTCCGCCGCGCTCGACTCGATTCTCATCGAGCGGGCGGCCTCCAGCGCGGATGCGAACTCCGCCTCGGCACCGTCGAGGTCGTTGCCCGCCAGCGCTATCTCGCCCATCACCTGGTGGAAGCTCGTTTCGAAGTCCTTCAGCGAACCCTTCCTGGCCTGGGCGAGCGACCGCCGCGCGAAATCCTCCGCCTTCTCCATCTCCCCGGCCCTGAGCTCCAGTTCAGCCAGGTTAATCAGGACGTCGGCATAGACGCGAATCTCCCCCGTCTCCTCCACGTCTCGCGCAATCTCGTAGAAGGTCTCCCTGGCGCGTTCGAACTGGTTCAGCCTCGTATACGCCACCCCGATTCCGTCCCCCGCCCACAAGGCCCCGCTCCTCGCGCCTATTGCCTGGTACTGCTCGAGGCTCTCCCCGAACTGCCTCAGCGCTGAGCCCAGCCTCCCCTCCACAAGGTCGAGGAACGCCAGCCCGGACTTGTTCTGCGCCGTCTGCCCGGGAAGGTCGAAGGTCCTGCTGAGGGATATGGATGCCTCGAAATACTTCCTCGCCGAAGGGTAGAGCCCAATCTGGAGGAGGATGTTGCCGATGCTGTAGTTGACCGAAATCATCCCGTTCACGTCGCCCGACTCGCCGTTTATCCGCAGCGCCTTGCGGTAGTGCGAAAGGGCGTCGTCGTATTCGCCCATCAGGAAATGCGTGTTCCCTATGCTCGCAAGGCAGCTCGCAATCCCCTGCGCGTCGGACAGGCTCTTGTATTGCGACAGGGCGCTCCTGAGGTTCGACAGCGCCTCGTGCAGCCTCCCGAGCCTCTGCTGCGCGCCCGCAATCTCCATCAGAATCCTCGCGGTTTCCCCGGGCTTGCCGAGTTCCCTCGAAAGGGCTTCCGCAGCCGCGAGCTTCTGCTCGGCAGCGACGTATTCGCCCCTCCTGAAAGCCAGCATCCCAAGAAGCGTCTCGGCGAGAAGGAGGTTCTCCCGGTCCTCCCCCATCTGCGCCAGGTCGCGCGCCCTCGTCGCGAGAACCTCGGTCATGAAGTACTTGCCCCATTGGAGGTTGAGCTCGGCGAGCAGGGCCAGCGCGCGGGCCACTTTGGGCTGCGACTTGTCCTCCTCGGCCGTCTTCAGCGCGTCCTCGAGGTCCTCGAGCGCGTCCTGGAAACGTCCGAGCACCCTGTACACATGCGCCCGCCTGAACAGGATTTCCGCGGCCTTCCCGCGCATGGCCACGCCCCCGGCTCTGACCAGGTCCAGGCCCGTCGAATATTCCTTGAGCGCGGTCTTGAAGGCCCCGAGTTGCGCGAACCCCTCCGCGGCGTTGAACAGGTGCGCGAGCGCCTTGTCGATGTCGCCGGCCCGCTTGAAATGCTCCGCCAGCGCCGCGGAGACCTCGTAGGACGGCGCAGGATGGTACTTCTCCGACTCCTCCCCGATTATCCTGTGCATCTCCGCTTCCGCCGGTCCCTCGGAAATCCTCGACGCAATCTCGGCGAACGCGGGCTCCGCCAGGGAATACCGCACCTCGCCCCCCTGCAATTTCCTGGTTACCAGCCCTTCCGCAAGCAGCGCGTGAATCGCCTCGAACGCGTCCCGGCCGCACCGCTCGACCGCGGACGCCAGCAGCGGCCCCGGAACCGCGCACGCCGAAAGCCCCAGCACCCGGAGCCCGACCCTCGCGTCGGGTCCCAGCGAATTGAACCTCGCCAGGATGGCTCCCGCCAGGTCGGGGGGCGGAGAAAACGTCTTCGCCGCCTCCTCGGTGACCGACCACCTGCCTTCCCGGCGGACAAGGCCTCCAGATTCCATGAGCGATTCGATGGCCGAAGCGATGAGTCCGGGATTGCCGCCGGAAAGCTCGTGCATCCGTTTCCAGAACCCTTCCGGCACGTCCGCGTCCCCCAGCATCTCCCGCAGCGCAGCCCTCGTCCCCTCCTCGTCCAGGTTTGAAAGCACCACCCTCCTGCACAGGGGCTCGGGAAATTTCGCCCGTATCAGCGCGTACCGCTTCTTCGAGACGTTGTCCGGGTTGTACGACAGAATCATCGAAAGCGGCGCAGGCCGCCCGTTGCCCGCCGACACCGGCGACCTCTGGGCTTCATCCATCGACCTGATAATCGCGCCCACCAGCTCGAACGTCCCCCTGTCGGCCTTCTCGAAATCGTCGAAGCACAGGCATATCGGCGCGCGCCCGGCCGCCTTCATGATGAACCTGGAAATCTCCGAGTGCAGCCTGAGCTTCTGGCCCTCTTCCATTGGTCCCTGCCATGAAGGGGCGGGCCTGCTTCCGGACAGGCGCGGGTTGAGCCGGGATATGGAGGATTCGTAGGTCCCGAAGAGGTCCGAATCCCGCCCTATGAGGTTCACCATCTCCTCGAGAACGTTCTGGAAACCCCAGTACGGCGTCTCGAGCGGCTTCGGAGGGTTCCCTTCCATGAAGCGCACGTTGCTCATCTGCACCGCGCGCCTGAATTCCTTGAGAAGGGCCGTCTTCCCCGTCCCCCTCGCCCCCTCGAGAAAGTACACGGCCGGGACCGGTCTTCCGTCCGAAGGCCTGTCGAGCCACTCGGTGAGCTCCTTCAGGGGACCCGACCGGCTCATCACCGGAATCGAGCGGGCGTAGGAAAGCCTGGTTTCGCCGGTCTCCCTCGCGAAAGAAGTGCCTGCCTCATCGTTGACGGCCTCTATGACCGCGTCGGCCGACGGGAACCTCATCTCCGGATTCTTCGCCGTCATCCTCGAAAGGATGCCAGTGAAGAATCCGAACCTCGTGTCCGACACGGGCGGAAGCTCCTTCTCGAGCTGCTGCCGAATCACCTCCCTGACGGATGATCCCGAGAAGGGCGGCTTCCGCTCGAGCACGTGGTGAATCGTCACGCCCAGGGAGTACAAGTCCGTCCTCCGGTCGACCTCGCCCCCGCGGATTACTTCCGGAGCCAGATACAGGACCGTCCCCCTTACCTTTCCCCCGTCCTCGGCCCCCTGGGGACCGGCCAGGCTCAGGTCGAGGATTTTCGCCGACACACCGCCGCTTCCGAGCCCCACGAGGATGTTCTGGGGCTTCAGGTCCCTGTGGATGAAGCCGCGCGAATGGATGTATTCGAGACCGCGAAGCACCTGCACCACGGCCTCGATGAACGCGCGGCCGTCCATCCGGTCGAACGCGTGGAAGAAATCCGGCCCGTCTATGTATTCCTCGGTGAAGAACGGCACTTCGGTGCCCTCTATGAATCCGAAGTCATAGACCTCGACCAGGTTCGGATGGGAGAGGCGCGAAAGGAGCGTGAATTCATGCCGGATGCTGTCGGCGATGATGCGCCCGGGGTCCATTCCGTCGAGGACCTTGAGCGCTACTTCCCTCCCTTTCGAGGAGTCCCTGACGAGGAAGACCTCGCCCGTCACCCCCCTGCCGAGGGATCTGATTACCGCGTACCGGTTGTTGATTGTCCTGATGCTCATGGATCGATTCGCTTCCGGGTTCCTGATCGTCCGGGTTATGGTTAGAGATATCCCGGCTCCCTTTTCCGGTCAAGCTCGATTCGCGCGCGGACGCCCGCGATTCGGCCGCAAAACCCCGCAAATCCCGTCCCCGCCGCCCTTGGCGGGCCCTGCCGCGTTCCGGTCGAGGCTCGGCCGCGTTAAGTTCTTGACAGCGCCGGCGATTTTCTTAGAAACTATGTTCCTGGTTCTCTTTCGACCGCGGCTCCCGCGCCCGGCGGCGCCGGATTATCGGAGCCTGTTTCAAGGAGGTTCCCATGCCTTACTCGAAAACCTATGTCCCCTACGGAATGTACTGGTCCACTCCGTTCTGCAAGTGGCAGGGCAGTTTCGCGCCGCTGCATCCGGTCCATTTCGCCGCTGAAACCTGCAAGAAGGCCTTCGCGAAGAGGAAGATTTCCCCCGACATATTCGATTCGCTCGTGTTCGGCATCACTGTCCCGCAGAAGAGCATCTTCTACGGAGGCCCCTGGGTGGCCGCCCTGATGGGTGCGCCCGGCATCACCGGCCCGATAATCGGCCAGGCATGCGCCACTTCGGCCAAATGCGTGGAAACGGCAGCCCATGAAATCGAGGCCGGATCCAGCAAGACCGTGCTCGTAGTCACCTCCGACAAGACGAGCAACGGCCCTCATCTCTATTTCCCGCAGCCGCACGGCCCCGGCGCCACAGGAGATTCCGAGAACTGGGTATGGGACAACTTCGGACATGACCCCTTCGCGAAGAACGCCATGATTCAAACCGCGGAGAACGTCGCCAAGGAGGCGGGAGTATCGAAGGAGGAGCAGGACGAGCTCACGCTCGTTAGATACGGTCAATACCAGGAAGCCATCAAGAACGACTCGGCCTTCCTGCGCCGCTACATGGATCTCCCCCTTGAACTCATGGACGCAAAGGGGAAGAAGGTCATCAAGTCGCTGTCGGGCGACGAAGGCGTGTTCCCTTCCACGGCGGAAGGTCTTGCCGCCTTGAAGCCCGTGCTCCCGGGCGGAACCGTATCCTACGGGTCCCAGACCTACCCGGCTGACGGGAATGCATCCATGGTGTTGACCACCAAGGAAAGGGCGTCCGAGCTCTCGACTGACAAGAAGATCGAAATCCAGGTCCTTTCGTTCGGACAGGCCAATACCGCCAAGGGCTACATGGCGAAGGCCATAGTTCCCGCCGCCAGGAAAGCCATGGAACGCGCCGGGATTGGGGTGAAGGATTTGAAGGTCATCAAGACCCACAATCCCTTCGCCGTCAATGACATCTATCTTGCCCGCGAGTTCGGCCTCAAGACGAACCAGTTCAACAATTACGGCAGTTCGCTGATATGGGGGCATCCCCAGGGACCGACGGGGCTTAGGCTGATTATCGAGATGATAGAGGAGCTCGCCATGAAGGGCGGAGGATACGGCATGTTCGACGGCTGCGCGGCCGGAGACACCGGCGCCGCGGTCATCGTCAAAGTGAACGTGAAAGTCTGAGAGGTAAAAATGGACGGACAGGTTGAAAACGGCCGCGCCACCCCTGCCGCGGCGAAAGCTTCGCTTGCCGATGCGGCTCCGGTCCTCATCGGAGGCATGGTCCTGTTCATCGGGCTTTACGTTTTCCCCGAAATCAAGAGCCGGATCGAAAGCGTTCCGCAGTCCTCCCTGAATTCCTTTTCGGAATGCGCTTTCGGAATGGGCCCCGTGCCCTGGATTTCCCTCTCCGCAGGGCTGGTTGCGCTGGCTCTTGCAGGTTTCTTCGCCAGAATGCGCGGCGGATCACGGACCCTGATTGCGGTTGCATTCGCCGTTGGCCTTGCGTGCATCGCATTCCAGGCCGCCGCTCTTGCAATCGCAGCATTCAATCTCGCCTGAATTCCGGTGAAATAAAAAAAGGCTCCGGCGCATGCCGGAGCCTTTTTTATGAAATCGCCGGGGAAATTACGCGGAAATGTTTCCTTCCGCGTCTTTCTTGAGCCCCATTTTCTTGAGCTGGAGGAATATCAGCTGCCGCGTGTTCTTGAATTCGAATCCTTTCTTCCCGAGTTCGGCCACCAGCCTGTCTATGTGCACAGGCTTTCCTGCGCCCTTGACTATCTCGACTGCGGTATCCTGGAAAGACGGCCCCGACTTGGCGGCGGCTTTCGGCGGCCTGCCAATCCTTTTGCTCCCCTTGGGCCTGCCCGCTTTTCCCGCTTTGGGCGGCCTTCCGCGGCCTCTTTTCGGCGGCCTGCCGGGTTTCCTCCCGGGCTTGCGGCCGGGCTTGCTTCCCGGCTTGCGTCCGGGTTTGCGGCCCGGTTTCCTTCCGGGCTTCCTGCCGCGTTTCCTTCCGCGCCTGACTTCGGCGAGGGGTTCCACGGCCGCTTCAATGCCGGCCGCTCCGCCGAGAATCCCGTCAATCTGATCCTGCAGCACGTCCGCCTTCGCCAGCGCAGCCGCCCTGCGTTTCCTCAATTTCTCGACTCTTGCCTGGAGTTTCTTCAGCTCCTTCTGGAGCTTTTTCAGAGTGAACGATTTCGCCATCTCATTCTCCTGATAAAAAAAATATTAATATCTTTTAATTGAAATTATTTAATCAAATATGCAATTCATTTGAAACATAATTCGACTTGCATAAATCAGTTTTTCCGAATTCATCCGGAAATCGCAGTCGAATTGGAAAAAACGTAGAACTCGAAATTCCTCAAGAAAATTCACGCAATTCACGAATTCACGGCAATTCACGAATTCGGACTGCGCACTCGATTCCTGATTCGGATTGAAATTCACGATATGATGAACGGGGTGGATTAGTTTCTTCCACGCGAAGCGCGATGCCAAGGCTTCGCGTGGAAGAAAAAACGATTCCGCCGGTACTCCCTCTCCCCTGAGTCCGGGGGAGAGCGCAGGGGAGCGGGGGCGAATATTCCACGCGAAGCACGTTGCTTGCAGCTTCGCGTGGAATAATGCGCCCGGCAGGAGTCGAACCTGCAACCTTCGGATTCGTAGTCCGTTACTCTATCCAGTTGAGCTACGAGCGCATGTCGCGGGTTCCGCTGTCCGCGGGACCACGACCGATTGCTGCGTCCGGGGGACGCCGGCAATCGCGCATTCTATCCTACCGGAAACTCCTCGTTGATGCAACGGAAACAATCATCGCAGACAGGCCGCGTCGCCTCCCCGACCGTATCGGACAATGAATAACCTGACGGCTGCAGGAACGGCCGGTTCCGGACGCGACTCTTCAGCGCTTGCAGGTTCCGGACACGGTTTACAAGATGGCCCGGCTCGGCTAGACTATACGCCCGGTCAAGAAGCTTTTTCAGGTATACAGCCGTGACAGACAAGACTGCGGGATTCCTGAAGCTCTCGGACAAGTACAGCGCGTCGAACTACCATCCGCTTCCCGTGGTCATCGAACGGGGCGAAGGCTGCTGGGTGTACGACGTCGAAGGCAGGAAGTACCTCGACATGCTGAGCTCGTACTCGGCCCTCAACCAGGGGCATTGCCACCCGAAAATCGTGGCGGCTCTCCAGGACCAGGCCTCCAGGCTCACTCTCACATCGAGGGCCTTCCACAACAACCTGTTCGGCGCGTTCATGCAGAAGGCCTCGTCAGTAACCGGCATGGAAAAGGTCCTTCCAATGAACACCGGGGCCGAGGCCGTCGAAACGGCAATCAAGATGGCGAGGCGCTGGGGATACGAGAAGAAGGGGGTCCCCGAGGGGATGGCGAAAATCATAGTCTGCGCCAACAACTTCCACGGGAGGACCACCACCATAGTGGGCTTCTCCACCGAACCGCTCTACCGCAGGGGCTTCGGCCCCTTCACGCCGGGCTTCGAAATCATCCCGTTCGGCGACGCCGCCGCGCTCGCGTCCGCCGTGGACCGGAACACGGTGGCGTTCCTCGTCGAGCCCATCCAGGGGGAGGGCGGCATAATCATCCCGCCCCGCGGGTTCCTGTCCAAGGCTGCCGAAATCTGCAGGAAGAACAACGTGCTGCTCGTCCTCGACGAAATCCAGACCGGGCTCGGACGCACGGGAAAGATGTTCGCTTATCAGCACGAGAAGGGGGTCAAGCCGGACGCAATCATCCTCGGAAAAGCGCTGGGCGGGGGAGTATACCCGGTATCGGCGGTCGCCGCCCGGGCCGAAGTCATGGGCGTCTTCGATCCCGGCAGCCACGGTTCGACCTTCGGAGGCAACCCTCTCGCATGCAGGGCGGCCATTGCGGCCCTCGAAGTCATAGAGGAGGAGGACCTTCCCGGCAAGTCCAGGGAATCGGGCGATTACTTCATCGGCAAGCTCAGGGAGATCAAATCGAAGCACGTGACCGACGTGAGGGGCCTCGGCCTGTTCGTCGGCGTGGAAGTGAAGAAGGAGACCGGGGGAGCAAGGCCCTTCTGCGAGAAGCTCATGGCAGAAGGCCTGCTGTGCAAGGAGACGCACGACCTTGTCATACGGTTCGCGCCTCCGCTGGTGATTAAACGCGAGGAAATCGACTGGGCGCTCGAGCGGATACGGAAAGTCCTCCTGTGATTCGGACCGCCGGGAATCGATGAGCGAACCGGAAGCCGGGCAGGGGATTTCTGGGGGGCGAATGAAGACGCGCATCTCGAAGGCCATGGCGACGCGGCTCATCGAAACCGGCATCGCGCTGACCAGCATCAACAACCTCGACGAATTGCTCGAGTTCATAGTGCACGAAGCCAGGGGACTGACCAAGGCCGACGCGGGATCACTCTACATCGTGAACGGCAGCAACCTCGACTTCCTCGTGTGCCAGAACGACACGCTCACGCGAAAGGTCGGAGCCGACGCCGAAAGAGGGCTGTTCACCGTGTATTCAATCCCGGTATCCAAGCAGAGCCTCGCCGGATACGCCGCGCTCACCGGGGAGGCGCTGAATTTCCCCGACGTATACAATCTGCCGCCAGACGCGCCCTTCAGCTTCAACAAGGAATTCGACCGCAGGAACGGCTACCGCACCATGTCCATGCTCAACGTGCCCATGAAGGCGCCGGACGGGGCGATTGTCGGAGTGCTCCAGCTCATCAACTCCCTGGACCACAACGGGGAAATCATGCCCTTCGAGGACGACATGGTCGCCGTCGTCCAGGCCCTCGCCTCCCAGGCGGCCGTCGCGGTCAAGAACGCCAAGCTCACAGCCGCGCTCATGGACGCGCATCTGGACACGATTTTCCGCCTCGCCGTCGCGGCCGAATACCGCGACCAGGACACCGCGAGGCATATACAGAGGATTTCCGAATACACGAAAATTATCGCGAAAAGCATGGGACTCCCCGGCAGGGACGTTATTCTCATCGGCCACGCTTCGCCAATGCACGACGTGGGCAAACTCGGCGTCCCGGACTCGATACTCCTCAAGCCGGGAAAGCTCACCCCCGAGGAGCGCGTCGAGATGGAGAAACACACGGTGTTCGGCGGCAAGATCCTCGCAGGCTCCGAATCGGAAATCCTGCGCCTTTCGGAGAGCATCGCGCTCACGCATCACGAGAAGTGGGACGGTTCCGGATATCCTTACGGCATAAAGGGAGGCAGCATCCCCATCGCAGGCAGGATTGTCGCCATCGCCGACGTGTTCGACGCCCTCTCCAGCCCTCGCTGCTACAAACCCGCCTTCCCGATGGACAAGGTTCTGGCCATCCTCGAGCATGACACCGGGATCCATTTCGACCCAGACGTATCGAAGGTGTTCTTCGGGAACCTGGACGAAATCCAGGAAATCCACCGGCGGATGAAAGAATCCGGTTGATTCCAGCGCTGAACGGCAAGGTCGCGCGCGAAGCGCATGATATGACCCGGACGAGCCTTCACGTTATCCCGTCTTTGGTTCCGGCTCGCCCGGGTTATGTTGATTCCTTTTTCCTTCCACGCGGACCGGGGATATGCTAGTATTCCGCCCTAATCGGCGGCGGCGCCGATTGAGGAGGACTGATGCGGGTTTCAACTCGGTCTTCGGACAGCATGCTTCGCCTCGCGGGCGTCGCTCTCCCTATTGCTGCGGCCCTGTTGTTCGCCCTCCCCGATGCCTCGGCCTCGAATCCCGAACCAGGGATGGACCCGGCCGGCGTCGTGCGATGCCTCTTCGGCCAGGGAGGCGCCGGGGAACCCGCCGGGGACTCTCTTGAAACCCCTGCTCCGTCCGAGAAGCCGCTGTCCGAGGCGCTTTCCGAGGACGAGGGCGAGGAACCTCCCGAGGGGATGGATGAAGGCCTGAAACAGGAGGGGATGCAGAGCTACCAGCAGACCCGCAAATATGCCGCAAGAAAGCTCGAGAACGTCCGCATCGCCGTTTCCATCTTCAATTTCATGTGGATTGAGATGAAGGAGGGAACCGCAGGCTGGGGACATTACGACGACCTTTTCGAATCCGGCGCGGTGTTCACGAAAATCACCCTGGGCGATTTCAAGCTCCCGATACCGATTGGCGGTCTCGAGCTCTCCTACATCGGCATGCCGCTCTACCAGATTCTCATGGGCGCATTCTACGAAATCTATACCGGGCGCCATTTCCTCGGGAACAAATTCGACGACCTGATAATCTCGAACGTCTACATCGGATTCAGGATTAACCTCTTCAACGAATACACCGCACTGATGAAGTGGGACGAGATGTTCGAATTCAGCAGGCCGAAGCACTTCCTGGGCATCAACATCTATCTCAAGGGAGCGGTGTTCCTGGCCATCTGGAACAGGGTGAAGTACACGGGCAACTTCGCGACCGGCCACCAGGACACGTATTTCAACCAGACCGAATCGCTGGGGTATTTCCTCCTCGCCGGGTTCGAATACAGGTACGCTACGTTCGGGCTGTTCTTCGAGGCCGGATGGAAGCAGACGACCAAACCGAGAGTCGCCCGCCCCCTGGTTTCAGTCAACCACTACCGCTCATTCCCGGTCGAGATTGGACTGACCGTGTACTTCGGCGGGTAGTCAGTTCTGCGGCATGAGGGTTTCGAAGTCCAGGCCGTATTCTTCCTTGAGATGCTGCTTGAACATCGCCATCTCCCCGAAGGCGTTGGCCGCAGTCAGCCTCTCGAACGCCTTCTTGAAAACGTCAATGGCGTTCTTCTTCTTGTCGTCCTTCAGGGAAAGAAGCCCGAGGTTCGCCAGGCACAAACCTATGAAGTAATCGTCCTCTACGGTCTCGAGTATCTCCAGCGCCTGCAAGTAATTCTGCCGCGCTCTCTCAGGGCTCTGCGTCTTCCTGTGGATGTTCCCTATGCTCATCAGCGTGAGACCGATGTTCGGCTTGTCGTCGGCTTCCTTGAAATTCTTCAGCGCCTCTCCGAAATACTCCATGGCCTGCTCGTATTTCTTCTGGAAGTAATAAATCCTCGCTATGTATACCAGGCTTTTCCCGAGCGTCAGCCTGAGATTCCCGGTTCTGCTCAGCGCCATCGCTCTTTTATAGTAATCCAGAGCGCGATTGAAATCGTTCATGAAGCGGAAACTGGTGCCTATGTTCAGGTTCGCGTCCGCCATCCCGTCGTCGTATTCGGTGTTTTCAGCAAGTTCCAGAGCGTCGTAGAAGCATGAAAGCGCCGCATGACAGTCGCCTTTCTTGAGGTATGCG
>DYIT01000023.1:0-7268 GCA_020723505.1 Candidatus Kuenenia stuttgartensis | reverse complement strand
CAGTTCCCTTATCTCGATTTCAAGCGATTCAGGCGAATCAAGAAGCTCCCTGCGATGAAGTCTTTCCATAACCTGTTATACCCCAATAAGTAACGCAGCCGGCTTCAAAGCGCACCGCAGGCCGCTTGAATATCAATACAATTCCTGCAGTGAAATGCAAACTAATTTCTGTATAAAGAGAAAAATCAGCCCTTAATGCAGCGCTGAGCGGAAATCATGACTTGCTGCTGCCGATTGCCGCTGTTGGAAATCCCGGGCGCTGCGCAGGACCGCTCACCGCATGGGGCCCCGCCGGCTGCAGGCGGCTGAGCCTGCAGCCGGCGGATTGAGGGAGAGAAGGGGATTATGAGCATTCATGCGCCGCAACGAGGCGGCTGCTATTGCTTGGACTCGCATTTCGGCTCGGCCTGGACCTTCTGCTTCTCGGGAAACGCCTTCTGGAACACCTTGCTTTCAAGGTCGAGGAGAACGTCCTTGTTCTCTTCCAGGAACGTGACCGCGTTTTCTCTGCCCTGCCCGAGCCTGTTGTCGTCAAGCGAGAGCCATGCTCCGGACTTCTTGACGATTTCAGATTCGATTGCCAGGTCCAGGATGTCGCCCGTCCACGAAATCCCTTTGCCGTAGATGATGTCGAACTCGGCGCTCTTGAACGGCGAAGCCAGCTTGTTCTTGACGACCTTCGCCTTGGTTCGGGACCCGATGAACTTTTCGCCCGTCTTTATTGAATTGATTTTCCGTATGTCAATCCTGACGGAAGAGTAGAACTTGAGGGCGTTTCCTCCGCTCGTGGTCTCGGGACTGCCGAACATGACGCCTATCTTCATGCGCATCTGGTTGATGAAGATGACGCAGCACCTCGACTTGTTTATCACCCCGGTGAGCTTCCTCAAGGCCTGGGACATCAGCCTAGCCTGGAGGCCGACGTGGGCATCGCCCATTTCGCCCTCGAGTTCCGCTCTTGGAACCAGCGCGGCGACCGAGTCTATGACAATCACGTCCACCGCATTGCTCCTGACCAGCAGCTCTGCTATCTCAAGGGCCTGCTCGCCGCTGTCCGGCTGGGAAACCAGCAAGTCGTCGAGGTCGACGCCCAGCGACTTCGCGTATGAAGGATCGAGGGCGTGTTCCGCGTCTATGAAAGCCGCCACTCCGCCGTTCTTCTGTGAGTTCGCAATCACGTGCAGGGCAAGTGTCGTCTTGCCGGACGACTCGGGGCCGAAGATCTCAGTCACCCTTCCCCTCGGTATGCCGCCGATTCCCAGGGCGATGTCGAGCGACAGGGCTCCGGTCGAAATGACCGGCACTTCCTCCACCTGGTCGCTCCCCAGCCTCCGAATCGACCCCTTGCCGTATTTCTTGTCAATCTGCTCGACCGTGTACTTGACGGCCTTCAGCTTCGAAACCAGCTCGGGATCCTTCTTGTCTGCGTCTTCGTTCTTCATCTCTCACCTCCATCGTATTTGAAACAGTCCGTGAACATCACTGGTTCATCATTTTCCGGAATACGCCGACCACGATTCCTCGGATTTCACAGTCATTCACATAAATCGGCTTCAATCTCTCGTTCGCAGGCTGGAGCCGGATGCGATGGCCTTCGTGATAGAACCTTTTCAGCGTGGCCTCGGACCCCTCCATGACCGCCACGACAGTCTGGCCGTTCCGGGCCATCTTCGCTTCCCGTATGATTACGTAATCGCCGTCGTTTATCCCGTCCTCCACCATGGAATCGCCCTTCACCTTAAGAACATAATGCTTCCCGTCCAGCGGAATCAAGTCTGCCAGGCTGAAGGACTCAGCCTGTTCGAGGGTTTCTATCGGCGCACCTGCGACTATATATCCCAGCATGGGAAGAGTGAGGAAATCGGGCGAAAGCTCTGGATCAGTAATCTCGATGGACCTCGCCGAATGCCTCTTTCTGGCAACCGCTCCCTTCTTCTCGAGAGCGGAAAGATGTTCGAAAACCGTCACCGTGGATACGTTAAACTTCCTGGCTATCTCCTCGAGAAGGGGCGAAACACCGTTTGCCTTCTGATATTCAAGGATGAAATTCATGATTTCGAGCTGCTTCTTCGTATACTGCATTTTGTTACCTTTATTTAAGCAATGACTTAAATTATACCTTACTTATACCCTAAGATGATGCTAATGTCAAGCGAAAAACCTAACAAATTTAAAATTAATTTCTAGAACACAAGCGGCTTTTATACCGAATCAACCTTGACTTGCGCCTTGGGGTTGATAACGTTTATGAATTCACAGGAAGATATGCATTGCACCGGGAACTGCCCGGGCTGTCGGCATCGGTGCAAGTCGTTGCGCCGGCAGTATCGCTCGGAAGGAAAGATGATTCGCTCCGCAAACCTATCGTATCCGGCGGCCATGAAGCTCCTTGCCGCCCTTCTCTTTTGCGCCTCGTGCCAGACCACTCCGCCGCCTCCCCAGACGAAACTCCAGTCGACAATCGGAAGCCTTCAGGAAAAAGCCGTAACCCAGTTCGAGACCGGCGAGTTCGGGGAAGCGCTTGCGAATCTCGAGAGGATCGAGCTTCTTGCCAAGGGGACGGACGATCTCGTCCATCTTGCGAACGCCTACAACAACATGAGCGCCATCTATTTCGAAATCAAAGACTATCCCGCTGCTCTCAAGTACCTGAATCTGGCCCTCGAACTGAACCGTAAATCAGGATTGGCCGAATCAAAGGCCGCGATGGCCGAGAACCTGCTCAATCTCGGATCGCTTTATATAGAAATGGGCAGCCAGACCAAGGCAGAGCAGCACTTGAACCAGGCAGAGGAGCTTTTGCTCAAATCCGGTGATCAGGCAGGGCTCATATTGGTGACCAGAAACAGGGCAAGGATACTCGAGTCTCTTTCCGAATTCAGCCGCGCCATCGAGCAATACAGCGATGCGCTCGAGCGGAGCAGGAAAATTGGGGACCCGAGGCTGATCGCATGCATACTCGCGGACATGGGCGGCGTCAGAGAGAAGATGGGCGACTACCCCAAGGCCGCTGATCTTTTCCAGGGCGCTCTCGAAACAGACAAGCAGAACGAGCAGTTCATGGGCGTGGCCAAGGATTTGAACGCGCTCGGCCGGATATACGAGAAAGCCGGGATGACCGATCTGGCGATGGAATACAACATCCGGGCCCTGAACGTATACAGAATCAGAATCAACTACAAGCCCTGGGTGATCGGCCAGCTCCGCGCCATCATTTCTCTTGCGCGGAAAATGAAGGACAAGGACGCCGAAGACCTGTATACGAAAATCCTGGAAAGCCTGGAGTCGGAACCCGGCAAGGGCGAAACCTCCGGGCAGTAAGCGCCCTCCGCCGGTCCCGGAACTGCTCAAGCCTGATTGGCGCGGTCTCCGGAAGGATTAGGATGGAAATCCGCCCTCTCCGGACCAGCCGATCCTCAATCATGCGAATCAGAGCCGCCGGCCGCGCTATGATTTCGCCGCGAACTCATCGAAGAGCCCCAAATCCTCGAGGATCTTCCTGAGGGGACCGCGCTTTTCCTTGCTCAACTCGGTCAGCGGCGGCCGTATGCCTCCCGGAATCATGCCGAGCATGGCCATTGCCGCCTTGACCGGGATTGGGTTCGATTCCACGAAAAGCCCGTTCATCAGGGGATAGAGCTCCTTGTGGATTCCGAGCCCCTCGAGATGCTTTCCCTCCTGGAAAAGCCTAATCATCTCCCCCATCCTGCCGGGAACGAGGTTTGCCGCGACCGAAATGACGCCCTTCGCGCCAAGGGCGAGCATGGGATACGTGAGGGAATCATCCCCCGAAAGCACCTCTATCGGGCACTGGGTCACAATCCTGTTGACCTGCTCGAGCGAGCCCGACGCCTCTTTTATGGCGACTATGTTAGGGATTTCCGCAAGCCTCGCGACCGTGGCGGGCTCCAGGTTAATCCCCGTCCTGCCGGGGACATTATAGAGGATGAGCGGAAGCTCCACCTGCTCCGCGACGGTCCTGAAATGCCTGTACATGCCCTCTTGGGTGGGCTTGTTGTAATAGGGGGTGATCAGCAGGGCTCCGGACACCTTCATCCTCTGGGCCGCGACGGTAAGCGCCACGGCCTCCCTGGTGCTGTTTGATCCCGTGCCCGCAATCACCGGAATCCTGTCCGCGGCGAACGACACGGTCTTCTCGATGATTTTCAGGTGCTCCTCGTGGGTGAGCGTCGCAGACTCCCCCGTGCTGCCGCAAGGGAGTATGGCATCGGTCTTCTTCCTGACGTGGAAATCGACAAGCCTGCCGATTGACTGGAAATCGATTTCGCCGTTTTCCTTCATCGGCGTCACCAGCGCCGTTATCACTCCCCTGAACATGCAATCCTCCTTGCAGGCCGCAAACAACGGGAGCCGCGCGGGGCGCCGGCCGCACTCATCTGCATGACGCGGCCTCTATGAGGCGCTTCATCTCCCTGACCGCCTCGACCATTCCTATCATGATGGCCCTGCCGATGATGGAATGGCCTATTGCGAGCTCCGAAACCTGGGGTATGGCCGCAATCGCCGAGACGTTCATGCAGTCCAGGCCGTGGCCTGCATGCACCCTGAGCCCCTTGGCCGCGGCGGAAACCGCAGCGTTGCCGATTGCTTCCAGCACGCTTTCCCGCTCCCTTGGATTCGCCGCGTCGGCGTATCTGCCCGTGTGTATCTCCACGGCCCAGGCTCCAACCTCGGCCGCGGCTTCAATCTGCCTCTCGTCCGCGTCTATGAAGAGGCTTGCGGGTATGCCCTTCGCCGAGAACCTGCCAATGGCGTCCTTCACCTTCCCAATCCCGCCGGCCACGTCCAGCCCCCCCTCCGTGGTCACCTCCTGCCGGTTCTCGGGCACGAGCGTCACGAAATCCGGGACGATTTCCAGCGCGATTTCGATTATATCCCTGGCAAGCCCCATCTCCATGTTGAGGGGAACCTTGACCGTCTGCCTCAGAATCCTCATGTCCCTGTCCGAAACGTGCCTCCTGTCCTCGCGAAGGTGGGCAGTGATGCCGTCCGCCCCGCCGAGCTCCGCAAGAACCGCGGCCCAGACCGGATCGGGCTTGTCTATCCTCCTGGCCTGTCTTACGGTCGCGACGTGGTCGATGTTGACCGTGAGCTTCGTCATGCTTCTTCCTTTAAGACCGGCAACAATATATCACCCGTGATCCGCCAATCAAGTCAAGAAACGGGCCGAATCTGCCGATATTCACTACAGCGGATTTTACGCAGTTCCCTTTCCCCTGTTCCGGAGCGGCTCGATGGCCTTGAAAAAAGACGTTCAGGCGGATGCGGGGATTCTGTCCGCCGCTTGGGATGCTTTCTCCGCTCCCTTCAGGTCGGCGGCCTCCGCGGTCAGGACGTTCTCGTCCGCGGCGCGCACGGCGGTCTCGGCTGCCGACCGCTGCGGCATGCAGGCTGTCCTCAGCGCAAAACCGCTCGTGAGGCTCTACCTGTTCTTCGCAATCGCCGGCACCGCCGCCCTGGGCGCGCAGCTCGTCGAAGCCAGGCTCTCGAAGACCGCCGACTACTCGCTGGACGTGCGCTGCCTCGAAATCCAGGAGCGCCCCCTGTGGCTCGACGACGAGTGGGTGAGCAGCATCCCGGCGCCATTCGCAGGCAGGCCGACGGTCAACATTTTCGAGGACGACGTCGTGAAGAAGATCCACGACTCGTTCAAGGAATGCCCCTGGATTGAGAAAATCTGCTACGTCAGGAAGGAGTTCCCGAACAGGCTCTCGGTGAAGATTAAGGTGCGCGCCCCGGCGATTGCCGTTTGGGAACGCGACTCCTACGCGCTCGTGGACCGCGAAGGCGTTGTCCTCCCCAAGCGGTTCCGGACCGTGCCGGATTTCGGCTTCAACGTGCTCGTCGCCGAAGGAATCTCCTCGAGCGCCCCTGCCCCCGGCAGGCGCTGGGAGGACCCGGGCATCGAGGCCGCCGCGTCAATGGCAATGCTCATACGCGACGGCGGGGAGCCCATCCTGAATCGCATAGCGCGCGCCGACGTCTCCGCCGCTTCCCGCCCGACCCGCGGAAGATCCGAAATCATCCTCTTCGCAAGGGAAGGCGGCGGCAGGATTGAATGGGGCTCGGCGCCGTCAAAGAACAGCCCGCTCGAAATCCCGGTCGCGAAGAAGGTGGAAAACCTGAAAAAGCTCTTCGCCGCGTTCCCGGACATGCGCGAGGTCGAATACGCGCTTGTCCATTTCAAGAACGTCTACATCATGCCCGTGTCCCGCGCGGCGGCCGCGAAGAACTGAGCCCGCCCGCCCCCCGGCCGGTATCCAGGAGGATTTCGACGATCCCTTCCGCCGTGCTACCGCGCCTTCAACGCCTCCGCCAGATGCCCTGCCACGACCCGGAAAGCGTCTCGCGCCGCGGCAACGGCGGCCTCTTCCGGGCGCCGCGAATACTCGGGATAACGTTGGCTATCGCCCGGACCTTGAATTCCTCAGCCGCTGTCTCGGATTCCTTGATTTCGTCGAAATTCTTCGAGCCGTCGACCACTTTCGGCTTTGATGCGACGAAGAGGACCAGAAGAGGCCTGTACTCCCCTCTTGCCTTCGCGGCTTCCGGCAGGAGGCCGTCCTGCCCGGCCTTGCCGGACGACTCAATCCAGGCGATTTCCCCGTCCTTGTTTTCAGCCGGCCTGTCGCCGCCGGGCGTATACTTCCCGCCGGGAAGTTCGGGCGCCGAGGCAGTCCCCGGATTCGCCCCGCTCCCGCCTCAGCCGAAGACAAAGGAAGCGTCGGCGACGATCATGAGACCTGCAAGGAGACAAGGAATAAACCAGAGTTTCATGGTCGGCCTCCAGATAAGTTCATATCAAGCATTGATTCGCCCGAAAAAAGCATCGAGGACGGGCGGATTTTGTCAAATTCCAGCAAGGCGATTATTTGCGTCCTCGTAGCCATTTTGGGCCTTGGTCTCCTACGCCCATATATAAAAGGTCGATTCCGCCGGCAGCTTAAATCCAGGTTTTTGCGACGGAATCAAGTATTATTTCTATCGCAGATTTTCATACCGATGTCAATACCGCCCAGCGCTGAAGAGTCGGGCGCGGGATCGGTCGGGCCGGCAACCGGCAAGGGAGCCGAGGGGGTTTGGAAGGACTTGCAGGACGGTGAATCGCCCGACGGCACATCAGAGAAAACTTAAGCGCCCGCCGCCCGAAGATTCCGGACTCTTCGCCCCTGAGCAGACGCGGAGCGGCTGTCTGGTGCAGGCTTTTGTTCGGCGATTGAGATTCTATGCGGCGACTTCCACCGTCG
>DYIT01000174.1 GCA_020723505.1 Candidatus Kuenenia stuttgartensis | reverse complement strand
TTATTTTGGCCGGGACGTGCCTGGGCGTCGCGTTCGTGTGTATCGTCGCCCTGATCTTCGCGACCAGATCGGCCGTGAGCGCGAGCCCCTTCTTGAGGACAACGAAGAGGATTATCCTCACGTCCCCCTCCCATTCCTGGTCGATGACGATGCTGTCCTGAATCTCGTCCAGGCTTTCAATCTGGCGGTATATCTCCGAGGTCCGGATGCGCCCTCCGCCGGGCTTGAGCGTGGCGTCCGACCTGCCGGTGAAAATCAGGCCGCCGTGCGGGGTCAGCTCGACGAAATCCCCGTGCCGCCAGATGCCGGGGAAGAAGGTGAAATACGTGTCGCGGTATTTCTTCTTGCCCGGGTCGTTCCAGAAGAACACGGGTTGCGAAGGGAACGAGGACTTGCACACCAGCTCGCCCTGTTCGCCGACGATTGGCTTGCCCTCCGGGTTCCAGACGTCCACGTCCATGCCGAGGCCCCTGACCTGGAGCTCGCTCTCATAGACGGGGCCTATCGGATTGCCGAGCCCGAAGCAGGAGATGAGGTCCGTGCCTCCCGCAATCGAGGCGAGCTGCACGTCCTTCTTGACGTCCCTGTAGACGTACCTGAAGCCGTCGGGCGCGAGCGGCGATCCGGTGGAGCAAACGGCCCTGAGCGGGGCGAGGCCGGACTGCTCGCGGGGCTTGAATCCGGTCTTCTCGAGGGAGGCGAGGTACCTGGCGCTGGTGCCGAACACCGTCATCTTCTCCGCGTCGGCGAGGCGCCAGAGGGTTTTCTCGTCCGGGTGGAACGGATTCCCGTCGAACAGCAGCACGGTGGCGCCGAGGGCGAGGGAGCTCACGAGCCAGTTCCACATCATCCAGCCCGTGGTAGTGTAGTAGAAGACCCTGTCGCCCTTCTTCACGTCGATGTGGAGGGCCAGTTCCTTCATGTGCTGGAGGAGGGTTCCGCCTGCGCCGTGGACGATGCACTTGGGGACGCCCGTGGTTCCGGAGGAATAGAGGATGTAGACGGGGTGGTCGAACGGAAGCTGTTCGAATGCCGGTTCGGGCGCGGGCCCGGACCCCAGGAAATCGCCGAACCGGACGGATCCGGGGACGGCTCCGGTGTCCGGAATCTCCCGGGCGTACGGTATGACGACGACCTTCCTTATGGAAGGGATTTTCGCCGCAATCTCGGCGGCTTTCGCGAGCGAGTCGAACTGCTTGCCGTTGTAGAAGTATCCGTCGGCCGTGAAGAGCACTTTCGGCTCAATCTGGCTGAATCGGTCGAAGACGCCGTTGATTCCGAAGTCGGGCGAGCAGGAGGACCAGATGGCTCCGATGCTCGCGGAGGCGAGCATGGCGACGACGGTCTCGGGGAGGTTCGGGGTGAACGCCGCGACCCTGTCGCCCGCCTTCACGCCCTCGGCTTTCAGGGCCGCGGCCGCCTTCGAAACCAGGGCGAGCAGTTCGGAGAAGGTGATGCGTTTCGAGGATCCGTTCTCGGAAACGAAGACCAGCGCTTCGCGGTCCGAAGGGGCGTGGCGGAGCAGGTTCTCGGCGAAGTTCAGCCTTGCGCCCGCGAACCACCTGGATTCGACCATGTCCGCGGGATTGACGAGGACCTCGTCCCATTTCCTCGAGGCCTTCACGTCGAAGAACTCCCAGATCGACTGCCAGAAGCCGGCCCTGTCTTCTACCGACCACTGCCAGAGGGGATGATAGCCGTGGAACAGAAGCCCTCTGGCCTTCTTGAGGAACGCCATGAACCGGGTCATCTCCGCGTTCTTAATCCTGTCCTTTGACGGCTTCCACAACGGCTTGTCCATGATTCCTCCTGAAAGGCTTGAACATCATGATGAGCACCGGGAGCAGGGTCAGGACGAGGAGCAGCGCCGCGACGAGGGCGAAGGCCGTGAAGAAGCCGAAATACGCGGTGGGCTTGAAATTCGAGAACACGAGCATGCCGAAGCCCACCGTGTTCACGACCGTCGTGAGGACAATCGCCTTGCCGATGCTGCCCGACGACCTGTACATCGCCTCCTTGAGGCTGCCGCAGGAGGCGTACTCGTTCCTTATCCTGATTACGTAGTGAATCGTGTCGTCCACCGCAATCCCCAGCGCCACGGAGGCCATCATGATGTTGTTCATGTCCAGCGGGACGCCGAGGTGCCCCATGAGCCCAAGGACGGCGATAATCGGCAATACGTCCGGCACTATCGCGAGCAGTGCCGTCTTGAGCGAACGGAAGAGGATGACGAATATGACGGCGATGACGATGAACACGGGCGCGAAGGAATTCACCTGGCCGCCTATCAGCGAGTTGAGCATGTTCGCGTAGAGGACGAAGATGCCTGTAACCTGCGTGTCGAGCCCTTTGAGTTCAGGGCAGGAATCCACGAACTCCCTGACTTTTGCGACGATTTCGTTCCTGTTGAGGTCCGAATCGGCCTCCCTGATTCTCACGAACACCCGGGCCGTGGAGAAGTCGCGCGATATGAAGGACCACAGGGCCGCGCGTTCGCCCCCCCTCCCGCCGAGCGCAGCGAGGACGCCCATGAGGAACTTCGGCGGGAAGCCGCCGGCGCCGGGCGGGGGCTGCCCGTTGTCCTTCAGAATCTTCTCCAGTTCCGACGTCATGCTCCGGACCGTTATCACCTTGCCGACGTGGGGCAGCCCGGCGAAGAACTTCTCGACCGCCTCGATTTTCGCGAAGTTCTCCCTCTCGGCGAAGTAACCCTCCCTCTTCCCGTCCATGATTACTTCGAGCGAGCTCGTGCCGCCCATCTTCTGGTCTATGAACATCAGGCCCTTGTAGATGTCCGTGTCCTTGTTGAAGTAGTCGACGAAGACGGTCTCGACGCCGAGGCCCTTGATTCCGAGCGGCTTGAACCCGGTGATTCCGGCCACGGATACGATGGCCGCGGCGGCGGAAGCCCCCAGCACGATTAGGGGGATTCTGTCGGGGATCCACGCGAGCTTCCTGAACGGGGAAGCTGCGGTGGCCGCCGCCCCGGCGCCGGGCGGAGGATTAAACAGCATAAGGCCCGCGGGGACCACGATGAAGACTACGGCGAACGACAGCATGATTCCAAACGCCATGAACTGCCCGAACTGGATTACAGGCACGATTCCGGTCGTGATCATCGAGAGGAACCCAATCGCGGTCGTCAGGGCGTTGTGGAAGCAGGGCAGGGCCACCTCGCGGACCGCCGTCATGACATTGCCGCGATGATCGAGGAAAGGAGCCGACCGGAGCACCTCCTGGTACCTGACAATCAGGTGGATTGCCTGGGACATCGAAAGGATGAGCAGGAGCGATGCGATGTTCGACGTAATCACCGTGGTCCGGAGGTCGAGCATGGAGATGAGGCCGACGACCACCGACATCACGGCAAGGCACGCGGCAAGGGGGAAGAAGACGTACCTGAACCTCGGGAAGACCGCTGCGAGGATGAGGCCCATGAGAACGGCGCCGGCGACGCCGAATACCTTCATGTCGCTCCGGATGTACTTCATCATGTCGACCCAGATGATGGGGAGCCCGGCGATGTGGAAATCCTCCCCCCTGCCGGTCCCCGCGAGAATCCGCCTTATTTCGGCGAGAGCCGCGGTGCGCCGTTCCCGCCTCGAATCCACGACCGTCCCGAACCGCCCCTTGACCTCGCCGAGCCTCTGCTTGAGCCACCGGGCGTCGTTCCTCATGTCGAGCAGGCGTCTCAGCATGGCCGAACCCCTGCCGGACTCGGCCCACCGCTCCGAGGCGACCAGGAAACGGTTGCGGAGCGTGCCGAGGGCGGGGCTGCCCGCCGCCCCGCCGGAAAGCGAAGCGCCGAGCGCGGCAAGGGCGGATTCGAGGGCGCGGCCTTCCGGGGACTCGAGCCGGGAAAGCGGTCCTGCGCCGGTCGCTGCCGGGGCCTCCCTGTACGCGGCAAGCGCCTTGCGGGCCTGCGCCAGAGGATTCGCGATGCCCTCCACGGCGGCGTCCTTCTCCGAGCCGATTGCCTCGAGCGCGTCCGAGATGCCCAGGGGCGATCCCGCGAAGACCGACTCGAACTCCCCGGCGGATATCTCCAGGACCTTCGACGGATCGCCTCCGGAGAGCATCTCCTCGATGGAGTACATCTCCTTCTCGAGCCATTTCTCCTCGAACGTGAACACGAGATATATCAGGAAGGAGGTCTTCTCGCCGTCGGGAGTAATCAGGTTCTGCGAGTAGACTTCATGTCCCGCGAGCTCCCTGCGGGCGAGCGCAAGGTCGCAGGCCGGCGTGTCCAGGTAGATCTCCCTCCCCGCCATCAGGCCAAGGGCCCCGCCGCCGGACGGCGGGCTGCGGAAGAGCCTTTCCGTGGCGATGCTGAGGACGGACTCGACGCCTTCTATGGCCCTGAACTTCTCGCTCAGGTCGGCGACGAACCGGACCTTTTCCCTGGTGAACAGGTCCTTGTCCTCGAACGCCACGATGACGTAATCGTCCGATCCGAAGACCAGCCTGGACTTGTCGTATACCCGCAGAACCGGGTCGTTCTTGAGGAGAAGCGAATCGGACGACGCGTCCATCTTGAGCCTGGGCACGTAAGAGGCGAACACCCCGGAGCCTGCGAACAGGACGATGAGCGCGAGGAGGGGCCTGCGCAGGACCGTGCGCAGGTAGACGCGCGCCATCAAGTCGTAGAACAGCCTCATGTTCCGGTAACCGTCGAAGAGTCCAAGGTCCAAAGTCCGGAACGTGGAGTTTAAAGCCTGAGGCCGGAAGTCGAAAGTTAAAAAAAGGATCGAACGTCCAAAGACATCGAAGGCACCGAAGGGGAGGGAAGGGGGTGAACTGTAAACAGTAAGCAGTAAACAGTAAACCGTAAAACCGAAGACCGCATGCCGTAGGGGCGACGCATGCGTCGCCCGTGTGCCGCGGACCGAAGGCCGCAGGAATGGTGGTAGCTTGATGTAGGAACGGTGGTCTCCGCGAGGTTGGAAGGGTGGTTACACGATGTTGGAATGGTGGTAGTTCGGTGTGGGAATGGTGGAATCCGTTAGCCCGGATAATTCATGTTCCTACGTGAATTATCCGGGTTAGTACTCCTCAATCATTCCTGAACAGCAGTAACCACCCATCCCAACACCCCGAAAGCTCCCATTCCAGCGTAGAGTAAGCACCCATTCCGACATCCTGAGACCACCCATTCCTTCATAGGGTGACCACCCCTTCCCGCAATTAAGCGGCCCTATCATTGTTGGGGTTTTACGCTGCGTTTGGTTGCTGCTCGGCTCCGTTATGATTTGGGATTTGGAAGTTGGGGTTTACAGCAGCCCGAGGGAGGTCGTGGCAGTATGCCGTTTCCGGACGCGGCTTTTCATCGCCGGGGTTCGCTTTGGAAGTGGCGTGAAGCCGTGCTTTGTTGTAGCATTACCGTGGTTCCGGAGCATGCTTCGCGGTCGTATTCCGGCGATGACATGGAAAAGGAAAAATACATCATATTCCTGGGCATCCTGACGGTCGTCTGCGCTGCGTCGGTCCCTGTGGTCAGGAACCTCGCGCAGGGCCAGGAAAGCCGGGCGCAGGACGATGATTTCGAGAAATGCGCGGCGGCGGCCAGGGAAATCCTGTCAGGGGTGGACGGCTTGGACCCGGAAATGGTCTGGGACGCGGGAGTGAGGATTGAGAGGCTGGGCGAGGGAGCAGTGCCGTTCCTCAAGACCGGATTCGATTCCCTCTCCAAGTTCCAGCAGGTCGCGGCCGCATACGCCGCCGCGAAGCTGGGGCAGAAGGCTTTCTCCCTGGAGAAGACGATTAATCTCATGGGCCCATCCTCTCCACCGGCGGTCCGCCGGCTCGCGGCCGCGCTCGCGGGCAGGATAGGCGACTCCTCGCTCGGTCCGAAGCTGATTGCCCTGCTGGACGAGGCGTTTGATCCTTCCCTCAAGATTGCGCTCGCCAAGGCACTGTGGGACACGTCGCGGGAGGTGAGGGCGAAGGACGACCTCAGGGCGCTCATCAAGTCCGGCGAGGATTCCATAAGGATTCCGGCGGCGTTCGCGCTCGCGGAGATCGGCGACATCGAGCCCGTCAAGGACATCCTCGCGAAGCTCAAGGAGGAGCCCACGGACCGCGGCAGGCTCGCCGCCGTCCTGCTCAGGCAGCATGCCCTGCTCAAGCGGCTCGAGAGGTGGACTTCCGAGGGCGGGCAGCAGCGGAAGAAGTTCGAGGATCCGCTCCTCGACGAGATGAGGCTTATCGTCGACACGTACTACGTCGACCAGCAGAAGTCGAATTTCGAGAGGCTCTCGGCGGAATCAGCGAGGGGCATCGCCGGCGCGCTGGATCCGTACTGCGCGTACATGCGCGAGAAGGAGCTGCTCACCCTGCAGGACAGGCTCTCCGGCGGGCTTGCGGGAGTCGGGCTCGTTCTGGGGCGGAGGGGCGTCATACCCATGGCCGGATCGGTGCTCTTCGATTCCGCTGCCGCCGATGCCGGCTTCAAGCCCCTTGACGAGATATGGGAGATAGACGGCGAGAAGATTGTCGAGGACGGTCTCTCGCTCCTGGAAATCGAGAACCTCCTGTACCGGCTGCCAGGCAAGAGCGTAAAGCTCAAGGTCTACCGCCGGGGATGGTTCTCCCCCAAGGAGATTGTGCTCGAGTGCAGGCCGGTGGGCCAGGCGGGCCTGCTCGCGGCGGAACTGCCCTGCGGGTTCCTGTACGTGAAAGCCGTGGACCTCAAGTCCGGGACGGTCGAGGCGCTGCGGAGCCTCGCGGCAAGGGCCGGGACGTGCAAGGGCCTGGTGCTCGACCTCCGCAACAATCCGGGAGGGACCATAGCCGACGCGGCTGCCGCTTTGGACCTCTTCCTGCCCAAGGGGACGGCGATGTTCAGGACCGAGGGACGCGACAAGACGCTTGCCGCTCCGGTGGAATACGTTTCCCAGTCGGAAGCTTCGATTTCGGCGCCCGCCGCGGTGCTCATCAACACCGGGACGTTCGGGACTGCCGAACTGGCCGCTGCGGTGCTCAAGGCCAGGGGGCGCGCCATTGTCGCTGGCGAGAAGAGCTTCGGCAAAGGGAGCATCCAGCAGGTGATTATGCTCGAAGCCACGGGAAAGAAGACCGGCTTCATGCTCACCGTAGCGAAGTTCTACGTGGACGGGACCAGCTTCGAGACGGCCGGGGTGGAGCCGGGAATCGTTGCCGAAGCCCCCGAACCGGAGATCTGGAAGCCCGAGCTCATTGACGCAATCCTCGAGAAGAAGCTCGACCTGAAATACATCGAAAAGCACATGGCGCAGGACGCTGATCTCCTGAGGAAGCTCGCTGAATTCGACGACAGGGATCACGCCCTGTATCCGGGATTCGAGGAATGGTACGCCATGCTGGAAACGCACCTGGACAGGAACGACGCCAGGGCGCTTCTCCGCAGGAGCCTGAGGAGACACATCGGGAAAACCGACGGGAAACCGATGATCACCGATTTGGTCGAGGACGCCGTCCTCCAGAAGGGCTTCGCCGCCCTTGCAGCGAAGGCGGGCGTCGATCTGTCCGCGGTCCGCGAATGCAAGTTCGTGAAGTGAGGAGCGCCTCGACGATTATTTCATCGGCTGATTGATTGCTCAATTCTCAACCTGGATTCCGGCTTTCGCCGGAATGACGCGGGGTCTGGTTTCAAATTACAAACTACAAACTACAAAGAAATTACAAATAACAAAATACAAAGGCTTGCGTCCTTTCGATCTGCGTTCAACTCAGGATCCCTCGGCTCTCGCGTCCGTTGTCGTTTGTATTTTGGATTTTCGTTGTAATTTGATTTCTGTTATTTGTAATTTTACCTCGGATTCGCGCGCTGCAGCCACGGCACGGAGCCTATCCGCAAAAGCCTCTGAGCAGTATCACCCCTTAACCACGCACACCGGGCGCAGGCGCGCGACCTTCTTCGCTATCCCGGCGCCGTGCACCACGTCTACCACGTCCGAGACGTCCTTGTAGGCCTCCGGCATCTCCTCTGCAATCGTTTCCCTGCCTGCCGCCCGTATGCTGACCCCTGCTTTTTCCAGCTCGCGAATGATGTCCCTCCC
>DYIT01000173.1 GCA_020723505.1 Candidatus Kuenenia stuttgartensis | reverse complement strand
GACGCAACCGCTCGTAAGATGGCGTTTTGGTTGCGGCTCGGCTGCGTTATGATTTGGACATCGGGATTTTCCTGCTGCTTGTCTCCTGACTTCAGCGCAGCAGGACTACTTCGCTGCTTTCCTGCCGGCATCGAGTATGCCGAAGCCCGAGAACATCACCTTCGATTCCCTGTCGAAGACTTCGGGCGTGATTTTGTCCTTCGATGCGATTGCGACCATCTTGTACAGGAAGCCGTTCAGCGAGAACGCCCACACCGAATAGTAGGCCGTCGTCTTTCCGAACCTGGCCTCGCAGAGGGTGTTGATGCCTTTGCATCCGCCGAGCTCCATGGGCTGCTGGCTAATCAGCCTCAGGAGGTTGTTGGCGATTCTCATCTCCGCGAGGTCGCCTGCGGCGAAATCGTCCGTGGTCACGTCCGCCATCCCCGAGTCCTCGCGCACCGCTATGGCGAAGTGCATGTCCGGGTTCTTCCTCGAGAATTCCGCCACCGACCCCTGCATGACCGTCTGCGCGGGCCTGGGATCCCATTCCCTGGAATTGACCACGTACTTGAGGTTGTGCTCTTCCAGGGCAATCGTGAACGGCTGCGGCGTCTGCTTGCCGATTACGGCCGGTCTGCGCGGTTCGCCTGCCATCAGCCGCTGGAGGGGAAGCGGTTCCGGTTCGGGTTCCCGCTTGCTCCACGGCAGCCTGTCTGAACCGGCGAGAAAGATGAAGCTCGCGCCGATGCAGAAAGACGCGAGGCTCAAGCCGAGGGCTATCGATGCGTGCCTCTTCCCGCGGATGTACGTTCCCGGCGCTGCCGCAATCTGCACGAGCGCGATGATTGACATCACGAATCCCGCGAGCAAGGCGAGGCCGGACAGGAGGCTGAACCCGAATTGGACGAGGACGAGCACAGGCGCGAGCCCTCCTGGCGTTATGCCGACCGCAGAGACGGCAAGACCGAGCGCGATCGATATGCACCAGCTCGCGGCGACCAGCCATACGCTTATGATGCCGACGTAGTTGTCCCTGTACGGCACCTGCCTACTAGCCGGAGCGACGGGCCTCCGGGCGGCTGCGGCCGGCGGAATCCCGTCCCGGGAAGCCGGCGGAGTCCCTGCGCCGCTTCCTCTCAAGCCGCCATCCACAAGCCCCTTCTGCCCGCATTTCGGGCAGGGCCTGTAGCAGCCCGCGTAGACCGGAGGCATGTTCGCCTCGGCCCCGCAGGCCGGGCAGACGAAGTTGACATCGGCTTCTGGCATGTCGCACCTCAGTACGATTTCCACCAAGGGACCGATTATAACCCAGCCGGACCGCAATCGAAGAGAAGAAACCGCTGATGAACCCGCTGCGCCGCACTGGCTCTGCCGGCCGCGTCATAACGGGTGGCCCGGCGGCGTTGGGAGGGCGTCGTGGCCCTGTGGGAGCCGGGCCCTCCCGGCGGATCCTGGACCTTGGACTCCATCCAGCCCGCCACGAACTACCGCGGGTTTACACCCGCGGCTCTGTTCTGAGCCATTTTTCTCATGGTATTTCCGGAGCGCCCATCTGGTATAATCGTCTGAACCATCCGGCGGGCGGAGGGTTCGCCCGCGCGTGCATGGCCGCATCGGGAAGATGCAGTCCGGAGGTCGGGGGAGATTTTGGAGGCTCGAAGATGAAGCTTGCGAAGTACGTTCTGCCGCTGATAGCGCTGTTCGCCTTCCTCGGCGGCCCTGTCCGGGCCCAGGAGACCGAGAAGGACCTCGAGGAGGCGCTCAGGAAGCTCGACGATTACTACAAGAAGCTCAGGAAGGAGCTCGAGGAGAAGCTCCGCCAGAAGCGCGAGGGGGACAAGCCTTCAACGGGCGACAAGGAAGGCAAGGCCTTCGTGGGCTTCACCCTTTCGCCGGTGACCAAGGGAGTCCGGGTGCTGCTGAACCTGGAGGGTGATGAGGGCGTAGCGGTGAAGAAGGTGGTCGAAGGCGGCCCCGCAGAGGCGGCCGGCCTCAAGGTCCACGACATCATACTGGCCGCGAACGGCAGGAAGGTCGGGTCGGTCGAGGACATGGCGGGAATCGTCAAGGACCTGAAGCCCGGCGACAAGCTGTCGCTGAGGATTATGAGGGACGGCAAGAGGACCGAAGCCGAGCTGGTGGCGGGAGCCAAGGGCGGCAAGGAGCCGGACGACGGGAAGCAGCCGGGCAAGGCGGAGAGCGAAATCGACAAGTTTCTCGACCAGAGCCATCAGGCGCGGCGGGCGCTGATTGCGGGCTTCCTCAAGGACATGCTCGGGGACGACATGGAGAAGAGGCTCAAGGCCCGCCGGTTCTTCGAGAGGCTCGCCTCGCAGTCGAAGGAGAACCGCGAGAGGATAATCAAGGAGATTGAGAAAGCCGCGGAAAGCCTCATTGCGGACCTGAGCGAGAAGGAGAAGGAGCAGCTCCGAAAGGTGTTCGAGGACATACTCGGCGGGTTCAAGGACGCGTTCCGCAAAGGCGGTTCCAAACGGTCGCAGAAGGTCGAGGACATCGAGCAGTTCCTCAACGACCTTCTGAGCGGCAAGAAGAAGGAGGGCGCGAAGCCGTCCGAGGACGAGGTGGACAAGCTCATCGAGGACCTGCTGGGCGAGAAGAAAGGCAAAGGGGACGGCAAGGAAGGGGACAAGCAGGAGTTCGAGATTCCGAAGGAGACCGAGGACATGATCAAGGCCTTCCTCGGCAAGGAGGGGTGGGACCGCATCAAGGAGATGCTCAAGGACCCGTCCATGCGCGAGATGGCGAGGCAGTACATGCCCAAGGATTTCAAGCTGACCGGCGAATGGATTCGCAAGCTCATGGCCCAGTTCGGCGTGACGGAGGAGGAACTGCCCGACAGGCTGCGCGAAATGGGGCTGGATGAGACGGCTATACGCAAGATACTCGACCTCCTCAAGAAGACGCCGGAAACCCAGCCTGCGGCCTCGGGCAAGGGGTGGTTGGGCGTCAAGGCCGGGGACATCGAGAAGGAGCAGCTGGACAAGCTCGGAATCGCGGGCGGGGTCATGGTGACCAGCGTGACGGAAGGCGGTCCCGCGGAAAAGGCGGGCATCAGGCTGCAGGACGTGGTTCTCAAGGTGAACGACGCGGAGATAAAGAATTCGGACGACTTCCGGAACGCGCTTCTGAACGTGAAGGCCGGCGAGGCCCTGAAGCTCGTCGTGCTCCGCGACGGTTACAGGAAGGTCGTCACGGTCGTACTCGGGGAGAAGAAATAGCGGCCGCGGTGTTCCCGGCGGATTGAAGGGGGTTTCCCGGCCGGTCCGGGGCCCCCTTTTTTTTACGGACGATTTCCGACGGAAGAAGACGCCGAACATGGGTAGCACGGTGACGGAAATCCAGGACAACGAGCTTTTCTTGCGGTTCCTCGCGGGGGACGAGGAATCGTTCCGCATGCTGGCCGGCAGGTACCAGAACCGCGGGTACTGGGTCGCCCTGAACATAGTCAAGGACCCTGAATCCGCTGCCGACGTCGTCCAGGATGCGTTCGTCAAAATCATCAGGTCGGGATCGAGCTTCGACCCTGCGCAGAGCTTTCGCACGTGGTTTTTCAGAATCCTGTCGAACACCGCCATCGACTCCCTGAGGAGGGCGAAAAAGCGGGCGGTGACGCCGATTGACGAGATGGACGACATCGCCTCGGAATCCGGGCATCCCGGACAGGAGATGGCAGACAGGAGCCTTGCGAAAAAGATAGCCGAGACTATGGCCGATTTGCCGCCCAAGTACAGGCAGGCACTGGTGTTGCGCGACATCGAGGGCCTGTCGTGCATAGAAATCGCCGAGGCTCTCGACCTGACGCATTCGACGGCCAGGTGGCGTATCCACCATGCCCGGAAGATGTTCCAGAAGATTTGGATTTCAAGGAACGGCGACGTTTTTCCCGTCTTGCCGGAAGAGTAGGCTCAAACATGCGCGAGGTTCGAGCGTAGAGGATTGCGGAGAGCATAATGAACTGCAGAAAAGCGGAAAAACTGATTCCCTTTGCCGCCGGCGGCGACCTTGGCAGGGAAGAGGAGGCGGCGGTAAGAGAGCATGCGGCATCCTGCTTGCCCTGCCGATCCCTTCTCGCGAGGTTCGAGAAGCAGGTTTCCATGCTCGGTTCCGTCATGTCCGTCGAACCTCCGCGGAGTCTTGTCGGCGGTCTTGCGGAGAGGGCACTCGATGCGGCGCGCGCATCCGGGCCGGGGACAGGGGCGAAACCCGCGAGAGCGCCGGCCGGCGGTCATGGCCTCGAGTTCTGGATTCCTGCGGCGGCAGCTGCTGCCGTGCTCCTAATCGCGGCGATTCATTTCGCCGGTATGGAGGGCGGCGGAACCGGGCCGGCGGCGAATCCGGCCGCTCAGCCCGACCCTCAGGTCGCGGAATCCGTTGCCGCGGTCAGGCGTTCCAATCCTGCCCAGGAGGCCGGCATCATGTACGAGAACCCGTCCTATGCAAGCAGGTCCTTCCCGATAGCATTCATTGGAGGCGTGGAGGATTCGATGCCGGTCATCGCGAACCTCGACGCGGGCGATGACAGCGGGGAGGAACCCGGCCAGAAGTCGAGGTTCATGCTGAGCGAGATTGAGCCGGTCGACGAGGCGTCGGTTTCCCTGGATTTCTGAGCGCCCAATCCGCTGGCCGCGGGATTTCATGGATCAGCATCGGTGTTGCGAGGAGTTGTCATGAGACGCGTCTTCCATGCCGGGGCGGCTGCGCTGGCCGTGCTGGCTGCATTTCTGCCGTGCCGCGCCACGTCCGGCGAGGACAACGAAGACCGGATTGTCGCCGCGGTGCGGGGATCCAGGCCGCGCGTGGCGGCAATCACTTCTGTGGCGGCGTCCGGCGACGAGCAGAACCTGAAGCTCAGATTCTCGGGCGTCTGCATCTCCGAGAACGGCCTGATTGTGACCGTGGCCGACGCTGTCACGGGCAAGCAGGACGTGGAGGTCCGGCTTTTCGACGGCAGGACGTTCAAGGCGGAGCTGGTCGGCGCGGACGGATTGACGAACGTCGCCGTGATTAGAATCCCTGCGACGGGTCTCGCATGCGTGTCAGATACGTCATCGAGGGACATCGAGGCAGGGGCGACGGTCATAGCCATCGGGAATCCCTTCGGATTCGGGCATTCGGTTTCGACCGGCGTGGTGAGCGCCACCGGGAGGACAATCAGGTCCAGGGAGTTCGTATTCAAGGACATGATACAGACCACGGCGCCGGTCAATCCCGGCGACGCGGGTGGATTCCTCTGCGACAGCCGGGGGCGTTTCGTGGGGATGATAACGTCCACGTTCGGGAGGTCGCCCTCCTTCTTCCGCGTCCGCAGCATGATGTCGAAATGGATGAGGGACTTCGCCAAGGACCCGGAGTTCTTCCAGAAGCTGATCGACTACTTCATCATGAAGCGTTTCGCCGGGGCGGATAAGACGAAGGAGCAGGAGGAGTTCGAGAAGAAGATCTCGGAGATGTTCGAGAAGCTCAGGAACGAGTTCGAGGAGGAGGATGAGGATTACGGGGCCGGGCGGGGAGGGCCGCCTGGGCCTTCGCGAGGCGGTCAGCGCGGGCCCGGCCGGGGCGGGCAGCACGGGCACGAATCGCCCTTCAGCGCCCACGGAATCAACTTCGTCATGCCCGCACACCAGGTCCTCGAAATCGCCCGGGAGATAGTCAGGAACGGCAGGATAATCCGCGGCCAGATTGGCGCCTCCGGCAAGGCGGTATCCGCCCTCACGGCCGAAGAGGCGGAAAAGCACAAAGTCCCCGCCGGCTGCCGCGGCGTGCTGATTGACAGGATTGCGGAGGGCGGCCCGGCCGAAAGGGCGGGCGTCCTGATTGGCGACGTTCTGCAGAAGCTCAACGGGGCCGAGACGGCGGGAATAGACGAGCTCCGCGACCTCGTTTTCTCGCTCAAGCCCGGAACAAAGGCCGTCTTGGATCTCGTACGCGGCGGCGAGATGATCTCAATCCATGTCGACGTGGAGGAGAGGAAATAGCAAGCGTTCCGCTCTTCTTCGCTTTGATGCCTGGGCGAGAGCTTCGAAGAGCAGGCTTTGACCAACCATCTCTTCTCCGGCGGATCAGCCGCAGTTCGCGTCTGTCGGCGCCCATCGGAATCCAACCGGATTCGCGAAGGGGGAGCTGAAGCCACGGGGCTTCATGTTCCATCCAATCAAGGTTCCGAAGAATCCTCCGTGGGAGAATGCGGTCCGCAAGGGCAGGAAGCGGCTTCCGTGCTCGGCAACTCCTCGCTTAACGATCTCTCGGCGCAGATGCAGAAGAACGGCGACGGCTGGAGGGAAATCACGGTCAAAACCCTGCGCCTCGGCCGCAGCCGCGACTTCAGGCCGGAAAGCTTCGAGGAGCTCAGGGGGCTTATTCACCAGCGCGCCGATTTCGAGGAGCGGTTTTTCAGGGATTTGAAGGACGAGATACGCTAATCCGCTGATCCGTACTAGCCGGAACCGGCAAGCCTCTCAGGTTCCGACCCGTACGGATGGACTGAAATTCAGGAAGATGCGTTGTTTACTGACTCGAAAAAGCCTCACAATATGCTTGCCGGCAACCTGTGGGAGCCGCCGGAAAAGGGCGGCGCTTCGAGGCGGCGGTTGTTCCACTTCAACCTCCGGCCTGGAACCACCTCTTTCTTCCCTGCCGCTCTTCTCCTGCTTGCCGTTCTTTCGGCGTGTTCGCGGGCGCCTGGCCCGGTCTTCTCTGCCATGGACGCGAATCGGGCCGCGCCTGGGGCCTTCGACGTGCTCAAGCTGTGCAGGTTCAGCGACGAGGAGGGGCCGGTGTACTTCGCGCATAGCCTCCATGCGGACCTGCGCAGCCTCGACGGGGAACGAATCGCGTGCGTCCGCTGCCATCACGACCAGGCAACGCATGGCTCGCCCGTGCCTCTGAGCTGCTCGCGATGCCACGTCCAGCATGACAAGCCGTACACCCGGCCTGCGCAGACGATATGAGGAGCTGCGCACGGCATGTGCGCCACATGCCACGAAGCCGACGACCCGAAGTTCCCTTCGCTGCTCAGGTACAGGTTCGAGAGGCCGCGCTGCAACGAATGCCACGCAAAGCTCGAGAATCCCGACGTATCATGGGTGGACGGGAGGGAGAGGACGGTAGGCATCGTGGCCGGCGCGGGATTGGAAAGGGCACGGACCGGATTGCACCGCATCCTGAGCCGCGATCTCGTGAGCCGGGGGTTCGTCGTGACCTCGCAGAGCGAGCCGGATTTCATCCTCTCTCCGTCAATCAGGTTCACCACGACCCGCGACGAGAGGTTCGCCGGAGGCGGCATCGTCGCGATATGCCGCATAGAGGCCGTGCTCCGAATCCGCGGAGCAAAGACGCCGTTCTTCAGGCGGATTTTCTATTCCAAGCCCTGCCGCGGAAATGACGGCTTCGCAGCATGCGATTCCGCGCTCGAGGATGCCTCGAGGGTTCTCATGCCCCATCTCCTGAACGCCCTGGGGACGAACTGAAGAAGATGGCGTGAACCGTTGACTGGCTGTTTACCGTTGACCGTCGAAGACCCTGCCCGCCTTCGCCTGGTGTCCAGGAAGAAGCGGAGCAAAACCCCGCCGAAGCCTCATAGCATTTCATCAAGGCGGAGCAGGGCGGGTTTCACTCCGCCCTGGCACAGGGAGCCATGGCGAAGCAGGGTGAACCGTAAACTTTAACCACCGAAGACACCGATCTCGAATGTCCTGGCGCTCCCCGGCGAGCTTTCGGCAAGCGCGAGGAACCACTCGTCCTTCTCCTCGAGTGTGGGAAGCCTGCCAGGTCCCGGATTTGCGCAGTTGTAGTACACGCAGTCAATAGGCTTGGCCGTGAGGTGCGTGAGGCTTCGCGGCGAATGCAGGATGCAGGACCTGGACTTGCGGTCGGTCTTTCCCTCCGGGGGAAGGAGGTCGCTCAGGAAAACGCAGCCCCGGTTGAGCCCCGGATTGGCGGCGAAGAGCATCTCGCGGTCGTCCCAGTAGTCGCCGCCGGCGGGGATCTCTATGGCGCGGCCCGTCGGCGAGACTGATCTCGCATGGAAGGCCGCGAATTCGGTCTCGCGCCCGGCGGGGCCGGCGCCAGGGGCCCGTCCGTCCTCGTCCGCAGGGTGGA